>CAMDAD010000004.1 GCA_945888515.1 Akkermansia muciniphila
TGCACAAATCGAAATCTCAGAATACATCGATTACTACTATAACACCAAACGCAAGCACTCCTCCATTGGCTACAAAACCCCCAACCAATTCGAAGAAAATCTAACAAAAGTAGCATGAATTTTTTGGTCCAAAAATCAGTTGCATCTCACCCTTCCCGTCCCAGTCGAATCGATCGCGAACCGTTTTTTCGGTGTAAATGTGCTGGTCCGCAAAGGACTGCACCTCCTCCCAATGCGAAAGCGTGCGTGCCCATGCAACCTCACAGCGATGAGTGATCGAGATCAAATCACCCTTTTGCCACTCGGGCCATACCTCGACGGGCACAGGAACGCGCACTTGGTCACTCGTGGCATGAAAACGAGTCGGAAAAAGAAAGAATGACTCGTGCGCAAAAGAAAATCCCTCGCGTCCTTCATGGATGCCGCCCTTTCGCAGAATGACGCTCTGGCGTCCGTCAGCCAGTGCGTCACAAACCACCTGCCATTCCTTGAATCCGATCGTTTTGCTCACGCCGCACAGCTAAGACAACGAGGCTCGTCTCGCAAGTCCAATTCCGCGAATCCATTCAAATCCACTCGAGGGCATCGATAAGAATCCATGCCACCATCACCAACCCCACCGCCAACTTCACAATCATCCCGGCCACAGTGCCCAAAACGCTTCCCACTCCCGAAACGATCGCTGGTGTATTTTCCTTTTTTGCGAAGATTTTTTCACCCAACAAGGCTCCGATCAGAGGTCCAAGTAGGAGGCCAAATGGGAAAAAAAACATGCCCACTATTCCTCCTACCAGCGCCCCCCAAGCGCCCCATTTGCTGCCGCCAAACCATTTCGTACCCGCCGCACCGCTGAAAAATTCAAAGGCTTGTGAGGCAATCAGTAACAAGAGCAATACCGCAAATGACCACCAGCGAATCCCTGAGGCCTCTCCCAAAAGCAAGCGATGCATCACTGCCGCCAGCAACAAAATGACATGCCCGGGTAAAATGGGAATCAGACATCCAACCAATCCCAGCAGCAACAAACAAGAGGTGATAACCCAAGCAACCGCTGAGTCGCCGACTTGCCAGGCCAGCACCGATCCAGGGTCTACCCCCCAATTTCTCATTTCCAGTAACACAACCACAGCCTAGCGTTTGGTGATTCCGGGTCAAGCGACAGAGAAGAAAAAGGAAAATTATAAACAAAAAATTCTATTTGCATCATTTAACATAGTAGGGTAGATTTTAGTAACCCTCAGGGCAACGTAACAATAACATCACAGAAAATATGAAAAAACTAGTATGGACCACACTCGGACTGTTCGCATTCGCAGGCTTTGCATTCGCAGGTGACTGCAAAAAATGCAAAAAAGAGGGCGAAGAGACCAAAGAAGAAACCGTAGCTCATTGCGGTAAGTGCGATAAGAAGCACGACGAAGAGAAAAAGGAAGAGAAAAAAGAGGGAACCCTCGCCGGTGACTGCAAGAAGTGCAAAAAAGACGGCGAAGCTGACAAAGAAGAAGGCACCCTCGCCTAATTCGTATCCTTTTATTCCCCAAAGCTGCCAGTTCACACTGGCGGCTTTTTTTATGAGTTCATCACGCGCGCTGAGATTATTCGAAATACACGATGATTCTCTGTTCAAGTGGTGAGCGTCATCTTTCGACGGAACTCCGTTTTTCTCGTATGCTATTCCATCCGATCTCAATCGGGTAAACGTTTGCATGCGTTATTTGCAGTAACTTTCAAAAAATGCGAATCTCCAAGCCTTCTTCAATCGAGCATTGCATCAAGTCAGATATTACCGCATGAACCATTGCTCCACTTACCATTTCACTCATGAATTTTCCCCGTAGTTCTGCTCGCACGCTCACCTTAGAGAATGGCCTCACGCTAATACTCGATCCTCATAACGATCACCCTGTCATCAGCGCACAATTAGTTGTCGCGACGGGATCTCTTTTCGAAGATCACCTGCTCGGCTCGGGGCTGTCTCATTTTCTCGAGCACATGGTGTTCAAGGGAACGAAACATTTTAGCAGCGACAGTCTCGCATCGGTAGTTCAGGCCGCGGGTGGTCATTGGAATGCTTATACCAGCTTCGACCGCACTGTGTATTACATTGACGGGCCTTCTTCCGGGCTGGAGGTGTTTTTGCAAGTGTTGACGGATATGGTCTTTCGCCCGCTATTACCTGAGACCGAATTTTTGTTAGAAAAAGATGTCATCCGTCGCGAGATTGACATGGGATTGGACGATCCGCATCAAGCAGCGATGCGATTGCTATTAGAGACGGCATTTCGAGAGGATGCACGGCGTTTACCAGTTATCGGTTATCGCAGTGCTTTTGATGCGATCACCCATCAAGACCTAGTGGCATATCACCGCAGGCGTTACACGAGTAATCGCTGCTTTTTGGTGATATCCGGTGATTTTGAGGAAGAAAAAACCATCGACTGGATCAAAAATCTTACTGCTGAGCTGATGCCTGGGATGCCGCATGAGCCGCACATTCCCGCTGATGCTCCTCAGTGCAGTCGTCGTGAGGGCGAACGCACTTTTGCCATTCCGAACTCAAAAGTGATGTTGGCATGGAAAATCCCCCAACTCGGTCATCAAGATATGCCAGCTTATGAAATGCTGGCAATGATGCTGGGATCAGGCCAGTCATCGCATTTATATACGGAATTGCGTGAAAAACAGGAACTGGTGGAGGAAATCGGTGCCTACACTTGGAGTAGTCACTTGAGCGAAGGCTTGTTAGGTGTATCAGCGGAATGCGATCCGCAGAAGAAGGAGTCGGTGATCGCAGCAGTGCTTGACCAGGTCGCTTGCTATCAACAGGAGGATCTCGCACCAGCGCTGGCGCTCGCTAAACGGCAGTGCATGGTGTCGCAGTTTCGCGGCTTGACCACCGCCTCCGGTCGAGCTTCAGATCTTGCATCGAATTGGCACGAGGCTCGCAATCTCCATTTCACCAGCGACTTTTTGCAGAGAGTCGAGCAGGTGACGGAGGATGACATACGACGCTGCATCGCCACGCTCACCGATCGAAATCTCACCATCGCCCAACTCAATCCTCAAGACATACCCGTGAAAACGGCGCCTGTATCAACAGACAAATTGAAGAAAGCATCGCACAACATGCGACTTCGTAACGGCCTGGAAATTGCTCTGTTTCCTGATTCTCGACTCCCGTTAATTAGCATCCAGACAGCATTTCTCGGCGGGCTATCCTCTGAGAACGCTCAGAACAATGGCATCACTTCCTTATTGACCGCCACAATCACGGAGGGCACAAAAAATCGCAGCGCGTGGGACATTGCATCTCACCTCGATAAGATGGGCGCTACCTTGAGTGCTTCTGCGGGAAACAACACCATTACGATCAGTGCGAATTGTCTATCGGAAGATCTCTATTCTCTCCTAGAAATCTGGGCTGATGTGCTATTGGATCCAATTTTTCCTGAGCCATCGCTGCATCGTAATAAAATCTCTCAAATCAGCTCTTTGCGGGAGTCTTTGGAGGACCCGTTGACTTCATGCCTATTGTCTCTGAGGCAATTACTTTTCGGCAATAACAGTTACGGATTGCCCCCCCATGGGACGGTGGACACCGTAAAAGCGATCGGACGCGAAGAGGTCATCGCTTATCACCAGAAATTCTTTTGTGCGGAAAATGGCAAAGTGGCGATCGCAGGCGATTTCGATCCCGCGGTCGTCATCGATCTGCTCGAAAAGCATCTAGCTCCCTTGCCCAGCGGATGCCGGTTCGAACCAGAGATTCCCTCATTCAGTGCAGGGCTAACGGAAACATTGCATCGCGATAAAAAACAAGCTGTACTCGCTATCGGCTATCCGGGCTTAGGCGTCACGCACGAACAACGATTTGCTGCGATGATGTTGCTTGAGTATGCATCGGACATGGCCGGACCGATATTCACTCGCATTCGCGAGGAGCTGGGCTTGGCCTATCAGGTTGGAGCCTATGAATTTCTCGGGCATCACGCAGGAATGATCACCTTCTACCTCTCCACTGAGTCCGAGCAACTCGAGCTTGCTCATCGGGAATTGCAGAGCCAGATACGCATCATTGCTGAGAATGGTATCCCTGATGCCGTTTTCGAAAACGTACGCGCCACCGTTTTGTCCAGCTTGGTCTTACAGCAACAGAGTCCTGGTGCGATCGCTCGTCATGCCGCGATCGATCTACTGTTTGGTCTCTCCGCAACGAACCAGCGCCTCGTTTACGATAAGATCCGCGCGCTCGGCGCTGAAGACGTTAGAGTAATGGCGAAAGCCTTCCTTCGCGATGATCTCGCCGCGACTGTCATGGTTAAGCCCCTCCCTGCTTTCTCGGAATCGTGATTCAAGCAACAAACTGACACGGTAACGATCGTGGCGTCCGCACACGGTAGTTCTTTCGTCCGCGTAGATACAGCATTATTTCCACTGACCGAAAAGCATCAACGCGAGCAGCAAAGTCCAGAGAATATTCACAATCTGCCCACCAAGAAAGGCTAAGGCGGGCTTGCCACCGCCTAGCTTGGCTAAATCGCCCACACGCGTTTCCAGTCCTATCGAGACAAAAGCCGCGGCGAACCAGATTTCTCGGAGCCCTTTGAGAGTATTTTTCGTCTGTGATACCATAGCTCCATCCAGAAGAAAAGAAAAGACCAGCGATGCGGCGATAAAGCCAAGAACGAACTTCGGAAATCTCTCCCAGATCACGCCAAAACCGATTTTCCCCCTTGCCTCTCCGAGCTTGCGATCGCGCAGTGCCCACCAAAAAGAAATCGCAAAAGCGGCAAAGCCTATCAGTACATTTTGCGAGAGTTTCACCACGGTTCCCGTGCGCGATGCCGTCTCGCCTAGCATCTCAGTAGCCGCGAGCACAGATCCGCTGGTATCAAGAGTGCCTCCCATCCATGCCCCTCCCACTTCCTCACTCAAGCCCATCCATTTCACCATCCATGGCATGAGAATCATCATCGGTATCGCGCAGAGCAACACCACGGATGTCACATACGAAAGTTTTTTCTTATCCCCCTGAATCGCCCCGCAAGCTGCAATCGCAGCGGAAACTCCACAAATTGAGACAGCACTGGAGAGCATCACCCCAAATTCATCATCCACCTTCAGTAACCGCGCAAGCCAAAAAGTCAGATACCACACAATAGGAATGACCAATACGGCCTGTATGATCCCGGGCATGCCGGCTTTGAGCAAATCGCCGAAAAGCATGCCAGCACCCAGTAAGACGATGCCAATTTTAATATAAAATTCCGTGCGAACTGCCACCATCAGCCAGTTGGGAAGCGTGAGGAAGTGACTACACAATAATCCCAGGCCCAATGCGAAGAGAACATATTCTAAGCCTAGCGCTTTGATGCCTGCATTCGCTGCTAGGGCCTGCGAAGTCCAAGCCAAAAGAAAAACCACCGTGGCCCCGCCCCAAAATGGCAGGCATTTTCGCCCAATGCTCGGGATTAATGCGAGACCGCCGAGCATTACAAGAACGATGCTCGTTAACATCATCGCGCTCACATTACGTGCGGAAATAATCGCGCTCATATCCGACAGAGATGACCATTCAAATACCGGCAACGCGACTTTCCAACCACAAAGCACAGCCCCTAACAAAATCAAGCCTACCAAGACCGCAAGCCAGTCCTCCGAATCATACCAACGCCCCTTCCGCATGATTTGCGAGTCAGGTTGCTGAAGAGATGCCGGAGTGTTTTCAGATATACCGCTTTTGATCATAGCTGCAAAGATGCGTATGCGCGACTCACTACGTTGCTGATGTGTCTGATCTTTCCTTGGTGATTCGTCATTTTTGTGCAGCATGGCACGAAAACTGCTTTAATTATTGAGACTTTTGAGGCTAATTGCTTCTGCCCCATGGCAGATACATCACTTCATCAGTCGCTCAACCAGCAGCAGACGCTCACTCCGCAAATGCGTCGGAGCCTAGAGATTCTGCAATCGAACAGCATGGAACTGAGCCAGTTGATCCATCAGGCGATGGAAATCAATCCGGTGCTCGAGCAATTAGAAGAAGATTGGGCAGAAATCTCTGAGCCGTCCGATGCGGCCGAGGATGATGAGCTTAGTGAATATCGCGAAATTGGACAGAACGACGATGAACGTCGCGAGCGTGATATTTTGCAAAATGCAGGAAACCATCACTCATCCGATGACGAAGAAAAGCGCCAGTTTCTTTACGACTCGATCGTTGCTCCGGAGACGTTGCAGCAATTTCTTGCGCAGCAGGTTCAGCAATCCATCGTTTCGGATGAGATCAAACATGTCGTCATGGCCTTGATCGGGAACTTGAACGAGAGAGGTTTTCTTGACATCTCTGCGGATCTTTTGGGTGAGCGTCTCTCGATTCCACCGCAAACCATGAAGCAGGCGCTCGGTCTGTTGCAGTCATTCGATCCGCCCGGTATAGGTGCGGCAGACCTTCGTGATTCCCTACTCATCCAGTTGCGACGCCTAAATCGTGAGGATTCGTTGGAATTCAAAATTTGCGATCAGTTTCTCAACGAACTCGCGCATCGACATCTCGCACAAATCGCTAAGGCGCTCAGTACAACCGTGGATCGTATTGCCGAGGCCACAGAGCGCATTGCTAGGCTCGATCCTGATCCGGGTGGCTCGTTTTGTCCTACTGCCAACCCGCACATAACACCCGATGTTATCATTCGTCGAGCACTAGACGGCAGCTTTGAGGCGGAACTAACAAACGATCATATTCCCCGTTTGCGTATTAGTGATTTCTACAAGGGGCTCTTGGCTAAAATGGGCAGTGATAAAAAAGCCATGGAATACATACGCGACCACATTCGCGATGGTCGGTCGATAATCAGCTCCATTTCGTTGAGGCAAGAAACCATATTTTCGATAGCACAGCGCATTATCGTCAGACAGGAGCCATTTCTCCGTTTCGGGCATTCCAAGCTCAGGCCCATGACGATGGCGGAAGTGGGTGAGGATCTCGGCATGCACGCCACCACCATATCGCGTGCTGTTTCAGGAAAATACATTCTTACGCCGCACGGTATGATCGAAATGCGCGCGTTTTTCGCGACCGGTTACCAGACATCGAGCGGTGCGGAATTTTCCAATGCCGCCGTTCGTGATGCGCTCCAGACTCTCATCAATCAAGAGAATCCCGCCAAGCCTCTCTCAGATGACGCGCTTACCAAGGCACTCAACAAAGCCGGAATCGACATCAAACGCCGCACCGTCGCAAAGTATCGCGAACAATTGCACATTCTCCCGTCTCACCTGCGCAAGCGCTAGGCTGATCAAAACGTAACTTCAAACCAAATGCCGCCGAGTAGGGCGTCATCCGCTACGTCATCCAGTCCTAAATAAGTGCCAACAAATGGCGAGAACGAGACATTAGGCGCCACGAGATAGGTGTAAGAGAATCGCAGGTCCATCACATGGAATCCATTACTCTCATAAAAATCATCCACCACACTGAATCCTCCCTTGAGGGAAACAAACGACTTGTCACCGAGGGCTCTGCTCCACGTGAGGGCTGCGGTAGCGTAGTAAGACTCCGCGCCTTCGTCGTAGAGGAACTCTGTTCGAAAGTCGAGATCCTCACTCAGGTGATAACTAAAAAACGGTCCCGTCTCCCAACCATCACGGATAAAAGTCGCTGAAAAATCCCGATATCCCAGCATCCATCCCGCGTTCCACGTCGCGGCGTCATACCGCAACTCAGTGAGACCGGACGCTTCCGAAAAGTCATTTCTCTTACCCGTTCCGGTGGCGTGCCATGCGGAAAAATTGAAAGTCCATGTGTCCGAAAGAGCGACTTCCGCCTCGAGTTGATAATCGAACACATCATCCGCCAGTTTGAATCCCCGATGCACCGACTCGCTGCGATAGCCCGTCACTGCTTCGATCCCCCATGGGATATTCGATTCCACATCCGCCCACAATACCGCAGGCAATAAAGCCAAGAAAAAAACGATTTTCATCTGCAAACCCATCATACATGCGGATCAAACAAAGCAAATGAAAATGTCAAAAAATCAATTCGTGTAGGTAAACCCCCTTAGCTATAACGTGCTAACGAGAAATTCGACACGTGCAGGACCACCACGACCTCCGGGGATTTCGCGTCGGTCAATTTTAGAGCCAACCAATTGCTCCATCATGCGACACTCTATCAGCACCGCCGCAGGATAAACTTCAAAAACGGGCCAAAGCGGGTGGTGAAATTCCTCGATGCGGAAGCCTTGCTTTACATCATACGAGCACCGTGCGAAGCAACCTTCCTTTTCTCGCAAACTAGCTAGCAAGGTAGCTTTTTCCACCAATGATTTCGCGCGCTGCATGCGAGGCTGCCATTTTTCCTGTTGTTCGGCGAAATGCTGAAATAAGAGTTTTTCCGGAGCGTTGTTACCGAATAACTGCTTGATGTGTTCTAACAAACTGAGCGATAAAACCACACCAGCTTGAGGGAAAAGCGCGTTTGCTTTAGGGGCGAGACGATACGAAATCTCCGGTCGGCCCACCTCTGTGCGCGGCACTCGCGTCCGTTCCACATATCCCATCTTGAGCAACGCCTCACAATGCTGTTTCAAACCCATGTAACTCATGTTCATCACCTTGGCGAGATCGGAAATCGACATGCCTCCATGGATTTTCAATTCCTCCACAATGGTCACCCACTGCGGTCGTACCAATTCTCGGAAGCCAGGTAAAAACATTGATGTGATACTGAGAGAAATTTCCGCGCTACGCAATCATGAAGCCGATGATTTTTTCCAGGCGCCAACGATCATCCCGAGCCCCCCCAGAAAAAAAAGTCCAGGAAACCAGAGTGAGTAACCAGCGGCGCGCGAATCGAGCTTTAGCAGTGCGACTGCAGGGACCTGTGGATTCACCCAGCAGGACTGAGTGCTACCTAGAGGAAATTGTTGCACCAACGCCTCGACGGATTCCATCTCGCTGCGAGGCATGCTCCCTCTCAAGCTCCAGCGTGTGCTTTCGTAGTCGCGTCCCTCATACTCATAGCGATAGAGAACGGCAAAGCGATAATCGGGCGATACATTTTCCGCGATACGCCGTTGTGACACTTCCGAACGAAGAATCAAACAAGGAACCTTGGGCCAAGATGCCATTTCTTTTGCCCGCAAATAGCTGCGTCCCATGAGCCAGAGGAACAATGCAGCAATCAGGCACAGTGCTAACCCAACCGCCGTAAGATACCAGGTTCCTGCAAGTTTTGATGAATTCATCTACCGCATTCTCTATCGCATGATTCCTGATTTGCAACGAAAATCCTATGTAGAATATAGAAGCACGAAGCATAAAAATCGGTCATCGGCTTTTTATGCTTTATCTTCGAATTGTTCCCGATTGAATACGCCTATGCCAACTGCTGCCATCATCGTAGCTGCCGGATCCTCGCAGCGTATGGGATTTGACAAACTTTCAGCGCCACTGTCGGGTATGCCGGTGCTAGTCCACAGCGTCAAAGCGTTTTGCGAGGCACAATCGGTGGATCAGATTTATGTTGTTTGTTCCGAGAATCGTTTTGCTGAATTGTTATCGGGGCCATTCGACAAGCCTATCTTTCGTGTTGATGGCGGTGCCACACGACAAGAATCGGTTTATCATGGCATCAAAGCCCTCTCTGAGGAAATCACAGTGGTTGCGGTGCATGACGGAGCGCGACCGATGATACGCGTGGAGGATATTGAATTGTGTCTCGAACGTGCTCGCAAATACGGAGCTTCGGCACTCGGTCGCAAAGTCACCGAGACAGTAAAGCGGGCAGATGCCGACGGCTTTGCACGAAGCAGTATCGATCGCTCTCTGCTCTGGTTTATGGAGACGCCGCAGTGCTTTCGAGTCAATATTCTCAAGCGCGCCTATCAGAACGTGCGAGAAAAAAAATTGCAGGTGACTGATGAGGTTTCTGCCGTAGAGTCGATCGGCATCTCTACTTCCCTCGTGGAGTCGAGGCACGCGAATATCAAAATCACCCTACCGGCCGATTTGCAACTCGCGGCCTATTTAATGGACTCCGATGATTGGCGCTGATAGATTTTTTCACCAATGCATTGTCCTTATCACTGGCAAACTCTCTCGAACGGCATGCGTTTGGCTACGGCGAGCCTGCCACATGCTGAATGCGCCACCTTAGCCATATACATCCCAGCGGGTTCACGTCACGATCCACGCGGGCTCTCCGGTCTGGCACACTTCATGGAACACATGGCGTTTAAGGGCACCGCCAAACGATCGGCTCGCGAGCTCTCCATGGATCTCGAGCGCTCTGGCTCTCAGGCCAACGCCTCTACGGCCGAAGATCACACAGTCTACGATGCTCGCGGCGATGCCGCGGCGCTGCCGTTATTGGCTGACATTCTCAGCGATATGGTCTGGCGTTCGTCACTGCCACCGCGCGAGATCGCTTTGGAGCGCGATGTGATTCATGAGGAAATCACGATGTATGAGGAAACGCCGAGTGATCACATAGGTGACCTCATTTCTCAATCCTTGTGGTCACCCGATCCCCTTGGCGAACCGATCACAGGAACCCATCAAACACTCGATGCCATCACGCGAAATCACCTGTTTGAGTTTTCACAAAAACATCATTTCCGCACTGATATCGTGATCGCTGCGGCTGGTCCATACTCTCCAGCGGAGTTTGCCAACATGATTCAGCCTTACTTGCCGACTGACACCATCGCGCCTCCGCCACCCATCGCGCCTTTTACATTAAAGCATCCATCCAAGCCCGTGGTGCAGCATCGTGATACCGAGCAACTTCAACTCGCTATCGCTTACCACACTCCAGGTCGCCACGACGAAGGTCGCCACGCGCTTCGCTTACTTTCCATTATCTTGGGCGAATCATCTAGTTCACGGTTGTTTCAAAAATTACGAGAAGAACGGGGTATTTGTTATCATATATCGTCCGACATCGCCTTATTTGATGACACGGGTTCGTTAGAAATTTCCCTGGGACTAGATCCCGAGTCCCGCGAAGAGGCGTTACAATTGATCCATCGTGAAATCATGACCTTGACTAACGAGGGACCCACTCAAGAAGAACTGGAGCGCGCGAAAAAAATTGCCATTACAGCCAACAAAATCGCCTTAGAATCCACCTCTGCGCAAATGGCATGGGTGGCAGAATCATTGTTGTTCGAGGGACGAATCATTACGCCTGCTGATTCACGTGCCCGACTTTTGCCCGTCACTAGGGAAGAGGTCATGCGGGTCGCAGAAAAGATTTTCTCTCGTGATCATCAAGCGATCGCAGAAATTCGATCTCTGTGATTCTTTTAGTTTATCATTCCTGTGGTAACTCCGTCACCCAACCGTCCGCAGATACCGAATCGATCAATACTTGCGATGGATGACTGCTGGCATCGCGGTAGCGTATGCGCAAAGTCATCTGGCGGGAATTCTGATCAGAAGCAAGGCGCACTGCATCATTTACGGGAGAAGACCGCTCGATATAGCCATGAAGAAATTCCTCGCTTTGCGCAAAGATGAGTCGGTACGACTGCCATTCCGCTTCGCTGCTGGTAGGGAAATCGTAATTATAATACGACACCATCTCCACAGTCACGCGCACTTCAGTGAGCCTAGTCGGCTTGTTTTTCTTAAGAGTCGTAAGATCCATTTCCGACCACCCCACCCAACTTTCCCAATCGACACGATAAGTATTGCCGACTCTCACTAATGTCAGCAAACGAGGGGCCTGCTCTTTCAGCGCTACCATGACTTGGAGCACCTGGTAACCTGACAAAAAGCGCGCAGTCGATTTATCGATTTCTTTATAAACCGACTTGGGAAAAGGCTGATTTTCATAATACCGTCTGACCTTTTCCTTTAGTCCTGCGGAGGGGCGTAGCAGTGACATGATGGTCTCGATGCCATCTGCAAAGCAAAACTTATCGATGACCGCATAACCTTCGGTTAGTCGTGCAAAGTGCAGTTTTGATGCCTCATCCGGAGACTTCGTATCAAGGATGGGAATTGTCACGGGCGTAGCGAAAACCGATGCGGGATCCGCGGGTGGCATGCTTACTTTTTCCTGCTTTAATGCCAAGAGTATGGTGACAACGATGGACAACGCTAGTAATGTGGTGCCCCACCACCAGTAAAGCGGAATGCGACGGGAGAACTGCACCTTGCGTCCACGTTTTTGATCCCAGTCACTCTCCGGATCCTTGCTGCGGTCACGATGTTTTTTTCTGCGCCGCACCTGTCCGCCAGAAGGCTGCGGTGAAAATGGAGTCGGCGTCTGAGTCGTCTCCCTGTATTCCTCTTCCACTTCACTCTGTCTCTCTCTCTTATCATAGGAAAGCACTTCCTGAGACGTATCGTTTTTATTGGTTGCATCTAAAGACTCAACCAATGGTGGTATCGGTTCACCAGCGAGTGGCATGCGCAGCATACGATCACAGTTCGGACAGACAACTCCCCTTCCCTCATAATCGGAGGGTATGCGGAAAATACCCCGGCAATCCTGACAGACAAAAGCATTCCAGCGCCGTTTGTCTGATGGCTCTGATGCTGTATGGGGATCTGCGGGTGATGATGACATGCTCCAATTATTCGATCTCAATTTCCAATTTTCCGGGAGGATCCAGTGGCAATTGCGCGGCATCGTCTCCTAGATCAAGAGAATCGAGACCATTCTGAATACTGCGGAAAAAAGCTCCTTCCTCCGCTTCGTCTTCTTCGGTGCTGCTACCTTTAGGGAACTCCGCCTGATACGGATCAGTGCCAATTAGCAGAGGCTCCTTCGCTCTCACAGGTATGGCATCCAGTGAAGCGATGTCATTTCGTGTGTCCTTGTGCGACCCTGCAAGCCCTGGAATGCCGGCAGCGTGAACAGGACATGTGGGAATGGATTCAGTTCCAGCGCGGAAAAATTCTCTGACACGAGCGTCCTTGAGCTTGGGCAAACCAGTCTGAGCATCATTCGTGGTTTCATAGCAATACTGGCTGGCCCGTTGGCCGCTCAGGCGACAAACATCCACCTCGGTAATCACAGAGGGTTGTCGAATGTCGCCCTGTAAATAGGTTCTAGGTAACGCGTTCATCGCGGCCTTCCAGATCGGCAAAGCAATTTCCTTGCCAAAGGCTCCGACATAGATCGTGGGGGAATTGCCTTGCAAAAATCCACACCAAACACCGCATGCTACGCGACTGCTGTAACCCAAACTCCAACACCCAGAAAAATCATGCGTTGTCCCAGTTTTGACGCCGCCTTGAAATGCCGGATCCATGCCAGTCATGGCGTCACGCAAGTTCCCCTCCTTAGCCGCGCCTCGTAGCATGTCGTGGATCTGATAGGCAGTGGCCGGATCAACAGCAATCGAGCGTTTCGGTTCCACCGGCAACCGCTGCATGACTACGTCACCGTCGCTGTTCTCTATCCTCTCGACATAAACCGCTTGAGTAGGACCAGTCGCACCGCCACGGGCGAAACTCGCTATTGCTGACACCGACTCCGGAAGTGAAGCAGACTCCCAGCCTACCAGCATTCGCGGCAGCTTATCGCTATCGGGTATCACGAAGCCAAAACGCTTGATCCCCTCAGCCACTCGATCGAGGCCCACTTGTGAGCCAAACCGAACCATCGCCGCCACCTTGGACTGCTCCAGCGCGCGCCGCACTGGGATGGGTCCTTGATATCGGGGTTGGGACACCTCCGCTCCCCATTCCCCTAGAATCCCTTCCCGACCGCCGACCATAATCATCCGGTTGTCCATCGGTTCATCCTCGACCATGACGGCAGGTGTTAACCCATTGGAAAATCCCGCAGCTACGATAAAAGGAAACAGAGCAGTGCCCAAAGGTTTTTTTCCTTCTTCAATAAAATTATATTGGGAATGAGAGTAATCGCGGCCACCCACATACGCTAGCACTTCGCCCGTATCATGATCCATCATCAACACGGCACCTTGCAGATACGAAGGAGGCTGCGAAGACCTTTTAAAATCGGCATATTTTGGATGTGGATAATTCGACCTATCTTCCACCGCCTTCAGTGACGCGAGGAGGGCTGACTGAGCTGCATCTTGCGCTTCCTTGATGATGGTGCTCCGAATGACAAAACCGCCTCTGGCAAACGCATCCTCACCGATCAGACTACGCGCTTCAGCTGCGATCAGTTCGTATACGTGACTCGTACCACGCTGCAAGGGGCGAGGATTCAGCGCGACAGGCACGCTGAGATAGGTAGACAGCTCTTGGTGGCTGATCATGCCCTCTTCCCGCATGCGCCATAGCACATGATCACGACCGCGCTTGTTAGCCTCCAAATCATTGAGCGGGCTCAACTCCAGCGGGTTGCGCAGAATCGTCACGATAGAGGCACATTCGGGTATCGTAAGATCCGCTGGCTCCTTGCCGAAGTAGCCCAGCGATGCCGAGCGAAGTCCGTAATAGCCGCTTCCGAGAAACGTGCGATTCACGAAAAATCCTAGTATTTCTTCCTTGCTGTAGCGTTTTTCGATTCGTTGTGCGAGGAACATCTCAACGAACTTGCGTTGAAAGCCTGACTCGCCTCGCTTCTTAGCCTCGGCTTTCAAACTGTAGGCATCTCTCGCTAGTTGCTGGGTAATCGTGCTAGCACCCTGCGTGACTTTACCCTCATTGGTGATGATTTTCAATCCCGCTCTCCCCACCCCGATGTAGTCCACTCCGTCGTGACGATCAAAACGACTATCTTCTCCGGCCTTTAGCGCATTAATGAAGTTCTGTGGGATGTCTTGGTAGGACATCATGCTGCGGTTTTCCACAAAAATACGCCCGATCTCACGACCCTCACGATCCAAAATAATGCTAGGGACCTCAATGTCGTTGATGCACTCAAGATCGTAAGTCAAGGCGCGCTCTCGATAGGGTATACTGAAATGCTCAAACACTTTCCAGCCAACGATGCCTGACACTGCGAAGAGCAGGAAAAATCCGATCCAAAAGCCTTTTCGCTTGTAGAATCGCTTTTTCCGACGCTTGTTTCTCCAACTACTGTAGCTGCCCGCCATGTGTCGCAAGGATTCTAATCTCAAATCCCCTATGAAAGCAACCACTGCCTTGCGGAAAATCTTGCATGAGAGATGTCCACTGAATTTCGCAGAGTATATGAATCTCTGCCTCTATCATCCCGAATACGGATACTATGCACAGACACCGCATCAGGTTGGTCGTGAAGGCGATTTTTTTACCAGCGTGAGTTGTGGCCCCTTATTTGGTATTTTGATCGCGGAAAGAATCGCTCGCTGGTGGCGAGAAGCCGACTTCTCTGGCACCTGGCGCATTCTTGAACCGGGGCCAAACAACGCCGCCCTCGCTATCGATATCATCAAGCACCTGCGCAGTCATTATGCCGACGCCTACCTGAGCATGGAATATGTTACGATCGATCCACTTCCCCTGCCCCGCCAGTTCCAAGAGCTCGCACTCGCTGAGTATGCGGAGCATGTGCGATGCCTGGCAGACACCTCCTCGCTGAAACCCTGCCCAACCTTTGTCGTAGCGAATGAAGTCCTAGATGCGTTCCCTTGTCGCCTGATCGAACGTGAGGGAGATGGATGGAAAGAGATCAAAATTGAGTCCCGCGAAGAAGGTTGCCAACTCAGTGAAGCGCGCTACCCGTGTGAGACTCCCCTTCCTGCCATTCTCTGCAGTGATGAGTATGCTGATGGGTATCGGACGGAAATTCGCGAGGCTCCACATGCATTCATAGATAGCCTCTGCCGATGCATGACTCGCGGACGAATCCTATTTTTTGATTACGGATTCGCGCAACCGGAATACTATGACCCTCAGAGGAAAGACGGCACACTGCGGGTCTATCGGAATCATCGGGCATCCGAAGACGCGCTGCAAGATCCCGGCCTTTGCGATCTAACAGCTCATGTCGATTTCACTTTGGTCATGGAAACAGCCAGTCATGCAGGTCTGAAAGCTGTAAGTTTTGAGCCTCAGGAATTTTTTCTCTCCCGCTTGCTGAGGGATCTGCTGCAACAGGGAAAATGGGATCATGCGTGGCAAACAAATTTGCAAACACTGGTGCATCCCTCTCATCTTGGCGGTAAATTTCACGCCTTTGAGCTGTCATACGCAGAGCACGACCAGCACGATGCTACCGCTGCAACGCGCCTCGCATTCTGATGCCTTTACGGAATCTTTACAATATCATTCATTTTCCACATCAAAACTTCACACAAGTTCGATAGAGATGAAGCCCTCGCCTGAAAAGCTGCGAGAAGAATCATGGAACATGCGATGCGATTAGTGCCATTCTTGAAAAAAGCGGCGAGATCCATGTGCAGACACGATCGTTCTTCACGGCAGGTTCCAGAGGCATCATCGCCCCCGTATCGTCTGACGCCATTCGATAAAATCTCAGCAGCATTCGCGGCTGCTCGTGGCGCAGGGAGTCGGTGATCACAA
The DNA here is from genome assembly GCA_945888515.1 of Akkermansia muciniphila. GTDB lineage: Bacteria > Verrucomicrobiota > Verrucomicrobiia > Verrucomicrobiales > Akkermansiaceae > UBA956. The sequence continues at coordinate 16,447 of CAMDAD010000004.1, forward strand.
ATGCAACTAACAACTTTTCCCATGAAACAAAAAAAAAGCGATCCGAGAGGGTCGCTATTTTTATGAGAAAGTAAAAACCGTAGCTTCGTTAGAACGGGATATCGTCTTCTTCTTGAAAACCGGAATCTTCCGCAGAGGATCCACCGGTCGGTGCGCCGCCTGCTGGGCGTGATTGCTGTGCACCATTCGTTCCCGGTGTCGCACTAAAGCCACCGCCGCTGCCGCCTTTGCCATCTGGCATGAACTGCAAGTTTTCGGCAACTACTTTGAGCTTACTGCGTTTTTGACCCGAGGCTTTGTCTTCCCAAGTGTCCATTTGCAGACGGCCTTCGATGAAGACACCGCGTCCCTTCGTGAGATACTGCTGAGCGATTTCCGCTTGGCGGCCCCATAAGGTGATGTCAACGAACGTCGTTTCTTCCTGACGCTGATTCTGTTCATTATTCCAGACTCGATTGATCGCCACTGCGACGTCTGCCACTGCGGTGCCTTTCGGCGTGTAGCGCAATTCAGGGTCGCGAGTGAGATTACCCAACAACAAGACTTTGTTTAAGTTTGCCATAATGGTGAAATGATACGAGTGAAGAGAAGAACGTCAAGAAAAAACTGTTCAAGAGAACAATTACCCTTTGCGTTGGAAATACTGCAGATGCACTTGATTGTTCAGACGCAAGCGACTCTTGATCTTTTCCAAAGCAGTTGGTTCTGCGGAAAATGCGTAGTTGATGTAGTGCCCAGATTCCATGTGATTCGAATTGTAAGCGAATTTGCGACGACCAAGATCCTGCACTTCACCGATGGTAGCGCCTTCCGCTTCCATTTCTTTCGAGACGACGCTTACGAGTTCTTCCACGCCGCCATCTGTTCCCTTGGTATTGAGAACAACGATTCCTTCATATTTCCTGCTCATGTGACTGATTGAGTGTTTGTTTGCCGATTGTGTTATAGAGATTTGCCGCGGTGGCAACGCCTCGGGAGAGGCAATCTTGTACAGCATTTGCCGCCATGGCAAGCATGTTTTGCAAAGTTTCTTGCTCGGCCTCGTGAAACTTTCCTAGGACGTGGCCGGTCATCGCTCCTTTTTCCGCCGCCCCGATGCCGATTTTGATGCGCGGAAAAACATCCGTGCCCAGATGCTCGATCATCGAGCGAATGCCATTGTGTCCACCTGGGCTACCTTTTTCCCGCAATCGGATGCGTCCCAGATCCAATGCGACATCATCATAGACCACCAATACCTGCTCGGGTTGCCATTTGTGAAAGCGTATGATTTTCCCTACGCTGCGACCACTGAGATTCATGAAAGTCAGCGGCTTCATGAGCAACGTTCCGTTCTCCGGTAGTTTGGCGATCGCACATTCCCAACGAGCTTGCGTTTCAAATGCCGTGTCTGCCATCTTAGCTAGGCGATCTAACACCATGAAGCCGACGTTGTGCCGCGTCGCTTCGTATTCACGCCCTGGATTACCCAAGCCTACTACCACACGGATTTCACTCACTGTGACGAATCGTTCTCGGGTTCCTCATCGTCATCCCACTCGATGTCTTTTTGCAATCGTCTCGAAATCAATGGGCGCACGAGACCGTAAATCAAATACAAACTGAACAAAACTACGGGGCCTTCATAGCGGAAACGCACCAGCAAGACGATCATCAACGCAATCGCCAACACTGTCCAGATTGAGCCCTTGGTGCTGAAATCGACTTTCTTAAAACTCGGGTATTTCACCTTGCTCATCATCAACAGCGAAATGCCAAACATCGAAGCCGCCAGCAAGTATTTCCATGCGCCGAGGTCTTTGTCGTTTTCCTCAAAATTAATGATGAGAATCGTGAGTGAGGCGATGAATCCCGCCGCCATCGGAATGGGGATTCCCGTGAAGTCGCCGTTGTCACCGGGCTTTGGTGGCATTACGGCGAGGCAATTGAAGCGAGCAAGTCGCATCGCACCACAAAGTAAATAAAGCAAGGCGATACCCCAACCCACATGGTTGGGCAGCGGAAATAGCACCGCCTTCGCCATCAACATCGCAGGCGCCATTCCAAAGGAAACAATATCCGCAAGGGAATCGAACTCGCGCCCGAAGGGAGAATCTTGCCCCGTCATACGTGCCATGCGACCATCCAGCAGGTCAAATATGCACGAACCAAAAATTAGCAAAATCGCAGTTTCATAATACTTTTTTGCTTCAATAAAATTATACGTGCCACTTTTCGAGGCCTCCATCACACCGTAAAAGACCGACAACACGGCGAGGAATCCGCAGCAGAGATTGCCCGCCGTCATCAGGTTAGGCAGAAGCGGGATCTTCAATTCGTCGTCGTTATTCATTGGCGACGCAAAGCATGGCATACTATTTTACAGAGAAACAGTGGAAATTTTGCATTTCCCCGCTATGGTGGCGCGACTCACACATGAAAATCACGCCAGATACCAGCATGGGATGCATCATGGACGACCTGCCCGGCGCGCGCCGGGCCTTGTTCGCCCGCTATCATCTCGGCGGCTGTCAGTCCTGCGGGTTTTCCCCCAATGAGACGATCGCCTCGCTCTGCGCGCGCAATGGCGGAATCGATCCTCAGGAAATGATCGACCACTTACTCGCCGCACATGAGCACGACCTCGCCTTCCTTCTTTCTCCCGCGGAGGTGAAAAGACGTCTTGAGCAGTCTCCACACACGGTATTGATCGATTGCCGCACTCGTGAGGAGCACGAAGCCGTAGCCATTCCGCGCAGTGATTTGCTCACCCAAGAACTCCAGCAGCAACTCTTTGCCGCCAATCCCTTGCAGGACATTGTGCTGTATGACCACATCGGTAAAAATGTTCTCGATACTTGCGCGTGGTTTGTCGGACACGGTATGAAAAACACCCGCGCTCTCCAGGGAGGTATTGATGCCTGGTCCCGGGAAATCGATCCATCTCTCCCCCGTTACCAACTCGAAATTGAATCATGAAACACCTCACTCCCAACGACCTCACTGCTGCGCTGCAATGGCGCTATGCCACGAAAAGCTTCGATGCTACCAAAAAAATCGATACCTCGACGTTCGATGCTCTGTTAGAGTCACTGCGCCTCAGTCCCTCCTCTTTCGGTTTGCAACCATGGAAGTTTATTGTGATTGAAAACTCCTCGGTCCGCGAGCAGTTGCGCGCGCAATCGTGGAATCAGCCGCAGGTCACCGATGCCTCTCACTTGGTCGTGCTCGCCGTGAAAGAACAAATCAGCCCCAGTGACATCAGCGATTGGATTAACTGCCTCGCCATCACCCAGCAAACTCCCATCGATCAGCTCGCCCCGCTGCAAGGCATGATTCAAGGATTCACCGGCGGCATGAGCGCGGATGACATGCTGCAATGGAACACGCGTCAGCTTTACATCGCTCTTGGCACCCTAATGACTTCGGCGGCCGTGATGGGCATCGATAGCTGCCCGCTCGAAGGCATATCTCCCGCAGCCTATGACCAAATCTTGCAACTGGAAGGCACGGGCTACCGCTCCAAAGTCGCCTGTGCGCTCGGCTATCGAAGTGAGCTCGACAAATACGCCACCGCTCCGAAAGCACGCTTTGCCTCAGAGCGAGTGCTCAGCCGTATCTAAGCGGTTGGTCATTTCAGTTGCATCGCTGACGATAGTGCGGTTCCGCGCGCGCGTCATTCCGATCTATCGGACGGCGTGATGCATGACAGGGATTTTTTTGTCAAAAATCCCTGTAACTCGTTGGTTTTTTTCGATTCTTTCAAAATGCTGGAAAAAAATACTTGAGACAGGGGCAGAAACTGCTCTTTTGGGCATGACGACTATCCGGCTAGCTCACTCACGTCAGCGCTGCTATCATCTGCTGCTTTTACGCTTACACATTTCCTATTCATGATCGATACATCTCCCTGCCTGAGCCGCCGCAAGGTCATCGGACTACTCAGCACCGCGAGTGCTGCTGTGGTTGCTGGCAGTTCTTCAGCGTCCGCTTTTCTCTTCCGCCGTCCCGCCGCTGCTGAGGTTGACATTGAACAACTACCCGAAGAATGGGTGGATCGGCAGGGGGGGAATCTTAACCATTACATCGACTTCATCGCTAACCTGAGCTTGCAGAAAATCACCCTACATCAGGTGGTGTCGGCGCACGCGAAACAACGCGGCGCTGTCTGGAATTCCTTACCACCGCCATCGCTTTGGCGCCACATCGGCACTACGCTCAAAGTCGTCGACCGTATCGCCCGTGAGATTGACAAGCCACTGAAGGAAGTCGTGTCAGCCTACCGATCTCCTGCCTACAATGCCCGCTGCCCTGGCGCTAAAAGCTCCTCTTGGCATCAGAGCAACTGTGCGATGGACGTCACCTTCGCGACGGCGGCACCCGTGATCGCACGGACCATGCGATCCTACCGCAATCGAGGCCTGTTTCGCGGCGGTGTAGGCGGCTACTCCGCATTCACTCACATCGATACCCGCGGCACGAATGTGGACTGGTGATGGGCCGGTAACTTTCTCAAACGCCTTTTTTTGTATTCCCAAGCTTGCTGACTCGACACGCGTTGATTCCTCTGCGCATAGTTTCATTCAGCACCGATGTTTCGCATATCCGATCGCTATCTTTTTTGGCAAATCCTGAAGGCGTCCACCTACGCTGTCGCAGCGCTGAGTCTGTTTTTGGTGATCGGTCAGATTTTCCAGGAGATTCGCCCGCTGATTGTCGAAAAGCGCGTGCCGCTTCTCCTGGTGGGAAAATTCATTCTCAACGTCTTCCCGATGTCGTTGATGTTCACAATCCCATGGGGCTTTATGGCAGCCATCATGTTGGTGTTTGGCAGGCTATCGCAGGAGCAGGAACTCAACGCACTACAACTCGCAGGTCTCAGCCTGCCGCGTATCGCCCTGCCAGTCTTCGTTTTCGGCGCCATGCTTTCCAGTCTCTGTCTCTGGGTCAATGTGGAGATTGTTCCGCGTGCCAATGCCCGCATGGACAATATCGTCTATGAAGCGGTGGAGCGCGACCCAAAGTCGCTTATCAAGCCGGGAATGATCACCTCGCAATTGGACAACTTGCGTATTTTTGTGCAGGAAAAGGACGAAGAAAAACTGCACAGCTTGCACTTGTATCGACTGCCCGATCCCAAAAAGCAAGGGAGCGTGGGCGAGTATGTATATGCCGAAGACGCATCGCTGGGGGTCGATCAAGAAAAAAAACAAATCAAACTTACCCTAACCTCTGCCTACATCGAGAGCACAGACAAAAACGGCGAGCTCAATATTTATGTCGCCTCGGCAGCTCCGTGGAAAGTTGATTTAACACGCAAAAAGAAACACCGCGCCAGCAGCATGACGGAGCGGGAAATCATGCAACTGTTAGAAAACCCTCTCGAGTCTTTTGATTCCAAGCAACGCACGAGATACCTTTCCAGTATCACACAACGTTATTCTTTTGCCATGGCAAGTTTGGCATTCGTTTTCATCGCGGTTCCACTCAGCCTAGCGAAACGACGCAAGGACTCAACTTCGGGCATACTCTATGCGCTGCTTCTTGGTGCGGGGTATTTCATTTTTTCCCTGGTCGCGCAGAAATCCGATGATCCTGTTTCGGCCACACTTCTGCTATGGACGCCGAATGTGCTGTGCGTATTGATCGGCATCGTTTTATTCTATCGCGTGCGTTTCCACTAATCACAAAAGATGACGTCCCGCCATCCAGTCCGACGTGTATTTCACGGGGTAAAATCGTTTTTCTACGGCGAGCACCTCTCGGCATTCCCATGGGTGGGTCCGATGCAACGCTATGATGTTCCGAAATTCAAAGCAGATGTTCGAGCTTCCGTGAATGTCACGCTACTGGCAGTGCTTCAGGGAATTGCCTTTGCGGCCATCGCTGATCTACCCATCGTATACGGAATTATCGGCTCCATTGTCGCATCCATCGTGGCGCCGTTTTTCGCCGGCTCCCGCCACACCATCCTTGGCCCGACCAATGCGACGGCTTTCATGCTCTTTTCCTTTTTCGCCGCCTCACCCGAATTGCGCGCGCGTGAGATGGAACTGATTCCTCTGCTGGTGCTGATGGTCGGTCTATTTTGCTTGATCGGAGCGATTCTCCGAGTGGCCGATTTACTGCAGTATATTTCCCGATCGGTGCTAGTCGGTTATGTGGCAGGCGCTTCGATTTTGATCCTGACCAATCAGAGCAAGCATGTGCTGGGTCTGACATTGGATGAGCAAAGAACTCGCACGTTTTTCGGTGGATTAAATCAGTTAGTCGAAAACCTTTCACTCACGCAATGGCAGCCACTACTCGCGGCGAGCACGACTTTTTTATGTTACATCCTGCTGATGAAAAAGCGTCCGCGATGGCCGAATTTCGCGATTATGCTCTTGGTTTCATCGGCCATCTGGGGTGCGCTGTCCTATCATGGCATCGGCTCTTTCGGTGGTCTGGAGCGTTTTCAGACATTTTCCCTCGTCGACCTAATGCCCAAAGGCCCCGATCTAAGCCGCAGCGGTATTTTTGATGACTTCAGCAGCCTCATCGGTCTTGCCTTCGCTCTCGCATTCCTCGCTTCCCTGGAAAATACCATCATGGCAAAAACACTGGCGGCTCGGACAGGAGAACTGGCCAAAGTCAACCAAGATATGTTCGCTGTGGGTATGGCAAACATTGCCTGCGCGCTCACCGGAGGCATGCCCGCTTCCGGGTCGTTGACAAGATCCGCTCTGAATGAATCATCGGGGTCACGCACTCGATTTTCTTCTCTTTACTCGGGGATCTTTACCTTAGCGATTTGTCTACTGATGGCATTGTCGCCGCAGTGGGGCCTGCCACTGATTGACTTTGTGCCAAAAGCCACACTGGCCGCGCTCATCATCGGACAGGCCCTCACTTTGTTCAACCTGCCAAACATAAAGGTCTGCCTGCGCTCTACACCTGACGATGCCGCGGTCTTGATTGCCACGTTTGCCGCCTCTCTGATCGCTCCTCTGGATACGGCGATTTTTCTGGGTGTTGCCGTTTCGATTGCGCTCTTTTTGCGCCGTGCCAGTCGCCCGTATCTGGTCGAATACAATGCTTCCGATAGTGGCGACCTGAGGGAGATTCGCGAGAAAACGAACCGAAACAATCCGTCGATCTCGCTGGTTCATGTCGAGGGCGATCTATTTTTCGGCGCGACCGAAATTTTCCGCTCTCAGATCCAGCGCATCACGGAAGATCCTTCGTTAAAAGTGATCATCCTCCGCCTGAAAAACGCTCGCCATCTCGATGCCACATCTGTCATGGCAATGCAGGAATTGATTTACTTCGTGCGCTCGCAAAAACGCCACTTGATCATATCCGGTTGCCCTCGTTCCATCTATCGCGTCCTGAAAAGCTCGGGATTGCTCGCAGTGTTACAAGCGGATTGCGACGTCGCCGCTGGAGAATCGAATGTTTTCCCAGAAATACCGTCCAATCCGAACTTGTCCAATCGCTGCGCCTTGAAACGCGCGCAGCAGCTACTGGGGACGAACAAAGCAGATTTGTTGATTTTCGTGGATCAGAAAAAAACTTGATGATTTTTCGCAACCAATTCCACGGCGCGGGGTTGTTGATGGTGGAAAAGCATTTTCTGCAATCCACCATACAAAACAGCACTATGAAAGCAATATACACTATCATGATCGCATCTGCCCTCGTTGCAGTAGCATCCGCGCAAGCTCCCGAAGGTCCCAAGCCAGAGCGCAAAGGTCCTCAAGGTGGACCGCCTGCCGAGATGATTGCGAAGTTCGACAAGGATGGCGACGGCAAACTCAGCGATGAGGAGAAAAAAGCCATGATGGAAGAGCGCAAAAAACAAATGCTCACCAAGTTCGATAAAGACGGCGACGGCAAGCTCAGCGATGAGGAGAAAAAAGCCATGCGCGAGGCGATGGGCGGTCGTCCCGGTGGCCCAGGACGCCCCGGTGGTGCTGGCGCCCCCAAAAAGAAGGCTGAATAACTGAGGCCATCACCAATCATCCCCCTCGAACAACCCGGTCACAAGTCTGTGCCGGGTTGTTCGGTTTCTAGCATTGTCAGCGCAGTAAACAAATCGTGCAAAACAGCATCGGTTTTCTCAACTGGCCTGCGTTGTGATTTTTCGCCCGCGGGAGACCAACAGGCCAGTGGCTAGCACGGCGCAGAGAATCAAAGCCAATCCGTATCGAGTTTTGCTCTCAGACTCGAGAGTCAACTGCAGGTGCATGGGCTTGCCACCCTCGACCTGAATACTACGACCAAATGTCAGCATGGATCCACGCTCCGGAACATTGATCTCCAAACCGGACGACGCTGGTTCCGCAGCGAGTTGCTGATTGACGATGCGTTGCGCGATCGCATTCAACGCCGCATTTTCATCCGCTGTATTGCCTTCAATGAATCGGTCGAATTGCTTCGGGTCATAATTGAATTTCCCCTGAAGCAGTGGGTTCGCCAATGCTGCCTGCTCGAGTTGTTGATTGTCAGCCCCAGATTGAGATTTATGATCGAGAAACATTTTCTGCCGTCGAGTGTTCAGACCAAGAACGGCCTGCTGGGTACGCAGTTCTCGCCATTGAACGCGCGCATCTTCATTCGTCGCCTCATCCAGCAACCCATTGCGCGCGGCGTTGCCCAGAGCGATCGATGCTCGTTCTTGATCGCCTTGACTGATCCAACTGCTGGCTTGATCAAACACTGCAACCGCTTCCGCTGAGCTACTAGCTTTTCGCGCGCTGACGAAACTTTGGTAATTTTCCAGTCGGAATGCTCCGAGACGGGTCTGATTTTTCAAGTCGAAGTCGCCCTCGTGATCTTGCAATCGCCACCCCTCTGGTAACAATACGCGCCAGGTGAGATTCTCCATCGGCACACTCAGAGAGGGGCCTTCCAGTTTTAAAGCATCACCAGCAGCGGCCGCGTAGACGAACCGAACGGATGCTGGTTTTTGTGGATCTGCTGCTGGGAACACATAGAACAACCAATCGTCACCCTCCCGCACGAGCGAGGCACCTTCATCGTTCACCAAGACATTGTATAGTTCGGCGCCTTTGGGCAATCGCAAGCGCAGTGTTCCTTTTTCGGCAACCTGTATTTGCAAGTTCACGGCAGTAAGTGCCTCTCCGCGCGATGCAAGCAAGGTCGTGAGTATGCCCTCTACGACGCGCATTTTCTGAATGTCTGCGAGCTGATGGCGTTGATAGAACAACGGCAAGTTCGATTCGAAATTGTTGACCTTGAATGATAAGGCGGGCGATACAACGTTGCGCAATTTCGGAAGAACTGCCTGAATCGCAGTCCAGTCGGTGGCTTGCCATCCATCGGGCAAATTCTTATCCACACTCAGTTCCATACGTCCTCCTGAGCGAATTGCGGCAAAATAACTGACCTGCTTCGCTTCCAACAATCGTAGCGGCGTGATCATATCACTAGACCCTTCCGGCAACTGTTGCTGAAATTCCAGATTCACAGTGCTACTACCCGTCACGCCGCGTTGAAAGCGCACTTCCCAGACATCAGATTCTCCTTCGACCTTTAGGAAATCTGCTACGTTTGGCCCACTGGCGCGCACGGTGCCGACTGTCGCTTCGTTCATGCCCGGCAGGCGAATACGCAATTTTTTTATCGCAGCGTTCTCGATTTGATAGACGACATCGGCTTTCGTGCTGAGTTGTCCCTCGCGCAAGACCACCTCATGAAATACCTGTGCGGTGACCCAAGGGTCCAGCTCGTCGATAGAAAGCCCCAGGCGCCAGTCTTTTTGCAGCAGACGGAACGCAAGAGCTCCGATTCGTAACGCTGCCTTGGCATGAGCCTGCGGCGCATTCGCAAGATCGCGGGGATCCATCGGAGAAACATTCTCACGCTCGGTCACACCGACGCGCATCCCCTGCTCTGGAACGATGGTAAGAATCCCAGACTCACGCGTGGCCTCACGCAAAACCAGTCGCGGCACATTCCAGTTTTTCTGCGCACCTGTTCCAGCACCAGTGAAGCTCAGATGAAATTGCTGACGCCCCAGAGTGCGACCGTTCAAATGCAAGGTCAAGAGGCGAGCGCCAGCATTGTCCGCCTCGGTCCAGTGGCTCAGCGCCGCACCAGAAGCACTCTCGACCTCCAAGCCCTTAGGAATCTCTAACAACAAACGAAACATTCCTGCTCGGGTGATGGTGACGGCAAGATCGGCCGAGAGCACTATGCGATCATCTCCCAAGGATAGCACCTGCCAGGTTTCCGCTCTCATTTCAGCAGCTACGGAGGCAATCCTCGCTTGGAGAGAAGCAGGCGCACTGCCAAATCGAAAGACTTGCTGAAGCGTCACAAGAGGGACGCCCTTCGCATCGCGTGGTAGGTGCTTTTCATCGAAATCATCCTGATTGACTGCGGCCATTCCTTTTGCGGTGAGTTTTTCCGGTTGTGCGTCATCACCGAAGCCGAGGGCAAACAATCCGACTTCACCAGCAGCCCCCGTGACGCGCAATGGTTCCAGATTCATCTCGACAGGCAGAGCCGCCGTGCCGCGCTGTGTGTGGACGGTCAATTGAAACGCTTCTGTTTGCGCTGGCTCAATCGCGACACGTAGCTCTGACTTGGTGGGGTCGAAACGCCAAACCCCCGTCGGTCCGTCGGTGACATCGCTCACCGTAAAACCAGCAGGTACTACCATCAATAGCTCCGTGACTTGCCCCTGTGAAGGGCGCACCAACAGCGATTGACGACCATTTACTACACCGGGCAAGGGCATGATCAATTGAGAAGATTCAACAAAAAATACGCTTGGTTCGTTTTTTTTGTTTTGTTTGCGCGCCTGGGTGATGATTTCCACTTGAGACTCTGGTTTGAGCCAAAAGATTGCGGCGCTCTGCAGATCATTACCCGCCTGTGGCGTCTCCACCCGTGCCGCTGCGGCAGAGGCGAACTCCCATCCGCCTTGATCCCATTGCAGAGACAGCTTGCGAACGGTCGCAAGTGCGGTTGGGAATTGCCATGGCAGCTGCGCCTGTGGCAGAGGCATTTCAAACTTTGCACGAGCCGTCAGCATACCCTTCTGGTCGGCAACGATGACATACACAGCATGACCATGGCGCGTTTCACGAATGACATGCATCCCCTCACCCGCAAACTCGCCTAGCACAGCAGGCGCCTTCATTAAGCCGAAGCGGTCGCCAACTTCGGCACGTATCATCACTTCCACTTCACCAAACAATCGTTGCTGCTTGATCTCGCAATCATAGATCATGCGCTCAGCCGTTTTTTCCATCGAAAAATCGTTAGCTTGCGCTTTCGGCATTCCGCTGATCAAGAGGCAGAGCAAAGACGCTGCGGCAGGTGCTACCGACTTCACCATGGCGCGGCGCAAACGAAGCAGCGAAGTCACGCAGAGAAGGGTGGCCACCATACCGAAAAATATCGGCACCCCATTGCGGATCGATAGCAAGGCAAGCGCGATCAGCATGACTCCACCGCCCCTCCACCAGAAATCATGCCGCCACCAACCACGCGCTAGGGCAATACAGCCACAGATCAAACCGAGCCAAAACGAGCGGCCCAGCATGGTAGCCCAGATGGAGGCGTTGCCAATTTCCATCGTCATTGCCGCTTCCGCTTTGACTACCGGTGCCGCATAGTGCAGTGTGGACGATGGCAATGTGGCAGTGCTAAAGCTGCTGAATAAAAGCGCGGCGGCGATCAATGCACCCACTAACAACAGCGAGCCCGACCACACGGGAAAACGCGATAGCCATGCGGCCATGCCTATCACCAAACCAAGCACCAAGGTCGGCCACACGTTTCGCGATAGCCATTCAAAGCCATCCTCCCAGCTTGTCATGCGCACCATTTCCAACGTGCCTCCCAGCGGGCGCAAGACTTGTCCCTCATCACCTGTGACCGTCCACTCGCCGATGACTGTCGGTGCCTGCAATACCGGTGCTTGCAAGGTGACCTTGGTCGGCTTCTCAGAGGATGTGCCATAGCGCAAAAGCACTTCCACGGCCTGATTCAGATCATTTTTCTGAGGCAGAGGTATGACGATTTCATCTTTGTCGAGGCGTGGGTTTGCCGTGACCTCATTGACCTTGGTTTCTAACAACAGGGCGCCTGCCGGTAACTTCATGCGCAGGGCCTCGCGACGCTTGGATTTGACAAAAAACCGCGCCTCAGTAACGAGTTGTCCATCGCGCGAAACCTGACTGGCGAGCTTTACGAAGTCGACTACCTGCTCGACAGTCTCGCCTGTTTTGTACCACCGAAAGCCGAGATCAATGGAAAAATCTCTCGCCGTGTATTGCCACGCGCAAAGTGTCGGCGCCGCGCTTAATACTCGGTAATCCGATGGCAACTCGTTCGCTTGTAAGGGCAGCACGTTTCCGCTCACGGCTGTCACCTCAAAGTCCACTTGCAAGGGGCTCACCACCTGGACGTAGCCACTCTCGGATTGCACGGCAAGAGGGCGGATTTCTCCCGGTGAAATCGAACCGCCTGCGGACTGAATCGGTTGCTCGAAACTTAGCAACATGGTGCCCGCACCGAGCAAGGGGCGAGAGAGCGGTATGACCAAGATATTTCCCTCACGCCGCCATTCGTGACCGATGTTCTGCCCCGTGATCTCCATGTTGCCGATCGACTCGGGGATTTGCACGCGCCATTCGCTCGCAGGAGCGCCCACGACGAAATAATTAAACAGCACCGATCCGTAAACCGCGCCCTCTTTAACCGAATACAAGTGAAACACATCCGCTTGAATACTCTGCCCGAGAGCTTCGGCATTCATGGTCGCCATCCACTCCGATTGCTTGATCCGATACGCTTGTTGCAGGCCTTGCTGCTGACGCGGAAAATAGGAGAGCGGAATTTCCGTGAGCTGTGTGCGCTCACTGCTGGACATCCGATAGCCAGCAGCCGCCGCGACGCCGATGAAGCCTCGATGCGACTTCGTGCTGGGAAACCGCAAAGGGTAAAGCACCCATGGACCCGCCTTCGCTGCTTCATTTTTCTCGAGTCGCAACTGAATCAACTGCCTGTCTTTGACCGCTTCTCGAAAAAGTATTTTCAGTATGCGATAGCCATCGCTCACTTGCGTGGCCAGCGCGTAATCCGCTACTGCGGCACCCTGGCATAAAACGACTGTGTAGTCCTTGGGCAAAAGAACTTCCCACTCACGCAGGGGAGCCTCGCGGATATCGATCTCCAGATCAGAGATGATACGTCGATCCGTTTCCGCGAACTCGTAAGTGGTCAGTTCATTGATCGAGGTCTCAGGCAACACATGATCCGCTCCTATCTGGTAAGCATACTGGGTCGCGGGAAAACGATATACAAACGACTGCCGCAGATCCTTCGCTGCGATGGGAAACTGTTCGGGTGCTAGTTGAATCAGTCCGCTCGATGAGGCGACTTCGATTTTGACTGCCCCTTCATTTGCAATACGCAGCCACCCGCTATGACGCAGCGAACCGATGGGTTCCACGCGCAGTCCACTCGTTTTCACCGGAAAATCTCCAAGAGGTATCTGTGCTTCGAGCGATATGCGCCCCGTTCCTTCCATCGCACGATTCAGTTGCAACGTGAGGAGTCTCGTGTCCTCGGTCTCGCGTATGGACCAGCCCACGACTTGCTCACCTTTCACCGCCAGAACCTCTCCCACGCCATGCAACTGTAGTGATAAAGTAGGAAGTTTTCCCTGCAAGATCCGCACGTCGACCTGGGTTGATTGGCGCAGCAGTCCACTACCCAAACGCAAATCTGTGAGCTCAGTGCTAGAAAAAAACAAGGCCCCATCCGCAACCTCGCGACCAGCCCGACAACCTAACAAAACTCTTCCATCCGCAGGCAAAAATCCCCGCCATTGATTGTCTTGCCAAGTAGGCACGACAGGCTTGCTGGCATCAAATTGCATCGTCGCGGTCAGTCCATCTAACCAAATGGGCACTACCACACCTGCCGGGATGGCAAAATCTAACAATAACCAACCGTCAATCTGCGTCAGCGGCACATCGAAGCGAATCTGCACCGGCACCTCACCCACTCGCTCGGCTTGCCAGTCATAGACATAGGTATCTCCCTCCTGACGCAGGCTCATGCGCCAATCATTGGCCACTGAGGTATCCGTGAGAGCGATGGCGCCACGACAAAATTCCATAGATGCCCCGGCGCGTTTGACTTGAGCAGTCGATTGAAAGACGAAGGAAACTGATCGCTGATCCGCTGACACTGTGCCGCGCAACTGGCTGTCGCGAAAGGAAATTTCTCCTAAACCCTGACTGACGTCCAATCGCAAGCGCGGACGTCCCGTGCCCATGAATTTGAGATTTTTCGATTGATCCACAGGCCATAAATTCGCCACTTCGATGACGCGCGCGTTTTTCATTCCATCATCCGTCAATTTCACTTGAATCGTAAAACCAACCGCGTCTCCCTGACCCAGTAGCCAAAGGTCGCAGTGCTGTATCGCAGAGTTCAGTGCGAGTTGTGATCGAACCACAATCGTCCACTCTTTCAAATCAGTCGCGCTATTCATGCGAACATCGAGAAATCGCTGACCCGCTGCATCGCGTCGAACCGACCAATCGATGAACCCTTCGCCACTGACATTGGTGATTTCCCCCTCGCCGCAGAGGGACAAACTCATGCGCTCTCCAGAACCTTGGTGAAGTTGGTAGCGAATGTTCGCAACAGTTTCGATGTGATCCACCGCGCGAGTGGCTTGCAGATCGACAGCGGCGGAAAAAAATGTCGGCACAGGCTTGGCCGAGCGCGGCATGGGCAGGAACATGACGCCGTTAGGATCAGCGGAAATATCTTGCGCGGTCGACATCGCAAACGCAACTGTCCACAGAAGGACCATCAATCGGAGTAGGTTTGTCTTCAACATAACATCAGTCGTTCAATTGGCGTATCATTTCTAACAATTCAATCACACGGGGATTAGCAGAAAACTCATCGCGGATGCGCTGCTGAGCTTGGGAAATTTCGGAAAAACGGATCATCGAACTTGCTGGCCCACCTTGCAATTTCTGCGCCGTGAGCATCGCCATACCGGCCAGTTGCATGGCCGGAGCTGTGCGCTCGAACGCGGGGACGGTGGCATCGTAACGAATCGTCCACTTGCGCTCGATCATCTGCTGCGTTGCCACATCGCGGAAACGCACCGAAACTTCGCCAACATCGCCCACCCCATCAGGTAAGAGCTCCACCTGATAGAGCGCCTGCCCTGCTTCCGCCGCAGCCATCTCCGCGGCATCGACTTTGTCATTCCGGAAGTCTTCGGTGTGGAGTCGGTCTTTTTCAAAGCCCACCAACTGATACTTGCCTACGCGCTTCGGATTGAACTGTACCTGCACCTTGACGTTTTCCGCAGCGGGGCGGAACGCACCGGCGAGCTGCGTGGCGAATTGTTGTTTCGCTTGCTCAGCATTGTTGATCACATAATAGCGACCGTTACCGTGGCGGGCGATTTCCACCAGCAACGGGTCGTTCAGCCCATCCGTGCCGATGCCGGCGATATCAAACGCGATGTTTTTCTGGCGGAGTGCCTTGACCCATGCCGCGAGGCGACCCGGATCGGCATTGCCGAGATTCGCCGCGCCATCGGTGAGCAGGAGCAAACGATTTTGCGCACCGGCGAGTTCATTTCTCTTCGCCACGATCTCGCCAAGCTTGAGCGCTTCTTCCAAATTCGTACCACCATCGCTCGGAGTGCGGGCGAGTAGATCAAGAAGGGGCTGCGGTTGATCGCCGGGGATTTTTTCCGCCAACAATCGCGGCGTGCGCGAGAAACCGACGACGGAAATGTGATCCTGCGGTTGCAATAAGGAGCTCAGTTCCCGCACCGCCGTGAGCAAGGCACCGCTACGATCACCCCGACTCATCGAGCCCGATTGATCGATTAACAAGGTCAGATGCAAAGGCTGCCCCGCGCCGCGACCACTGGCCGCCGTGCGCAGCCCGATGCGCAGGAGATTGCGTAGGGGTAAAATCGGATGTGCGGATTGTTCTATCGATGCCGCCACCGGCTCCTGTGCGGTGGGCACGGGATCGCCATAGTCGAAGGCATTGTAAAATTCCTCCACACGCACTGACTCCGCCGCTGGGCGTTGGCCCTGGGCCATCGCCGCCTGAGCGATGCGGAAGGCGTTGTCGCTGACTCGCAGCGAGAAGGTCGAGTAGGGTTCTTGCTCAGCGGAAATTTCCGCTAATGAAAAAAGTGTTTCCTCGCGTTTTTTGAGTTCATCGACCTGTCCGACGGCGTCGATTTCTTGCTGGTTTTCCTCCAAAAGCTTTTGGGAATTCAGCAAAGAATGATCATTACGCGCTGGATTCGAGCGAATCGGAGTATCAGCGAGTTGATCGTTAGGCGCATTTTTTCCGCCAGAAAATCCCAACCACGCTTGTTTTTGATCGACTGCGGTTTCTGCCAATGCCCCCCCCGCTAGGGTGCCACTCAATGCGGTTTGCCCTGCCTGGTCCAATTCCGCATTCGCCATGCTGCCACCACTTGCACTTCCGGATTCCACATCACTGGTAGGCTTTGCAGCAGCTTGTGGCATGGGATCGGAAAGTTCCCATGCACGATCAATATCTTCTAACAATATTGCTCTGTTGGGCGAAGTTGTCGCCTCTCCGCGGCCGCGACTGGAACGGTTCACAGCAAGATCATGAGGATTCTTTTCAAAAAGTACGCCGCTGGCCGAAATGCCATCAACATATGAAAATCTTTGCTCTTTGCCTTCTCTGATCAGGGAATCTTTTGTCATTGGTTGCCGCTCACCTTGTGATTCTGCCGCAGTGGCGAGAGAGAGAGACGTCTCATCCGTCGACTCATCATGATTCTCCCGTCCAGTCGTTGCAGTTGCTGCCATCCTCGACTGAGCACCGTAGTCTGAAATCTTTCGCTCCGAATGGACGACTGTCAACTCTGGGCTCATCCTCTGCGGCCACACGCCCGTGCTCAAGCTGGCAATGGCCAAAAGCAAAAACAAGAGCGCCGCTAGCGGGGCCATGCGCATCCACCAGGGACGGAGTGCTTTGGCAGTCGATCCCATGGCAATCGCAGTATCTGCTACACCAAGTATCGCATCCAGCTTGTGCCGTTTTTCCTGCGGCAATGTCCATTTCTCCTCTTCAGAAACGGCACTCGCCCCCCGCAGTAATTCATGCATCGCCAGCATGCGACGTTGGAATACCCTCCATTCGGGGTATTGCTCGCAGAGCGATTCGAGCTCCGCTGCCTCAAACGACGACGCCTCACCCAGAACCCACGCAATGATGCGTGCTTCCAGAGCCTCATCGCCCATCGGGATTAAATCCGTCATGTTTTCCTTCATAGTCGTATTTTTTATCCTTCTTTACTTTCTACGCCCATGCGCCTCATCGCATCCGCCAAGCTCTTAAGCAAAAAGTGCAGCTTGTAGCCCACATGGCTCACCGTCAGTCCGGAGCGTTTACTAATCTCATCGTAGGAGAGACTGCCGGTGTATTTCCATGAAATGAGTTGCTGGTCTTGTTCAGGCAATTCTGCCATTAGCATACGCAGCACGCCAACCGCTTCGCTTCTGCCCAGTATTTCAGCGGCCGTGGGAGTCTCGCTGGCCCAGTCACTACCGTCATCAATCGTGGTCTCACGACGGTGATCACGGAGATGATTGAGCGCCATGTTGCGAATGGAACGAAACAACCAGGCACGTGGATTTTCCACCTCCTGCCAATGCTCGTGCAAGCGCAGAAACGCCTCCTGCACTAAATCCTCCGCCGTTTCACGTTGCCCTACGATGCCATGGGCAAAACGCAACAAGGCCGATTCCTCGGAATCGAACAAGGCGCGGAGACTGGGTCGCTCTTCGGTCATGACAGCAGGGCGAGCGGGCCCCGTAGCGGGGGCGTCGCCTCGATCAGAGGAATGTAAGAAAAGTGGTTCCATGAAGGGTAAAAGAGAAATTCCATGACCTACGACTTATCAGACACGTGACAGAGAAGAAACTTAGAAAAAAGTATTTTTTGATCTACCGAGGGATCCCAACATCACGAAACTCTGTCAATTTACCATTTACCTCTGGCGTGAGGCAGCATAGATTGCCTCCGAAATTTGAAACACAACCCACATGAGTAAATCCATTCAAAGCCATCTCAGCGAAGAGCGCGTTTTCCTGCCAAGCAAAGAGTTTTCCGCCAAAGCACGCATCTCCTCGCTCACTCAATACAAAAAGCTTTACAAAGAATCGATCGACAAACCGCAGGTGTTTTGGGGGCGCGAGGCAAAAGAACTCGAGTGGCGACAGCCTTGGACTAAGGCACTGGAATGGAAAGCACCCTTTGCCAAATGGTTTGTCGGTGGCAAGCTGAACGTCGCGGAAAATTGCGTGGACCGCCACGCAAACAGCGCGCGTCGCAACAAAGCCGCCATCATCTTCGAGGGTGAACCGGGTGACAAACGCGTGATAACCTATGGACAGTTGCAACGCGAAGTGTGTCAGTTCGCCAACGTGCTCGAAAAAAATGGTGTCAAAGCCAAAGACCGCGTGCTGATTTACATGCCGATGATTCCCGAGGCTGCCGTCGCGATGCTCGCCTGCGCGCGCATTGGTGCCGTGCACTCGGTGGTGTTCGGTGGATTTTCTGCTGATTCGATTGTCGATCGCCTCGAAGACTCGGGTGCGTCAGTGATCGTCACCGCTGATGGTGGTTGGCGCCGCGGCAAAGTCGTTCCACTCAAAGAAAACGTGGATACCGCTCTCGAGAAATACACACACGTTCGCAAAGTGCTGGTGTTTCAACGTTGCTCAAACCCCGTTAACATGAATCCGAGTCGCGATGCTTGGTGGCATGAAGAAGTAGCGCACGTCAAATCCACCCACAAGGCCAAAGCCTTCGACTCGGAGCACCCGCTATTCATCCTTTACACTTCTGGTTCAACCGGTAAACCGAAAGGCATTCTTCACACGAGCGGTGGCTACCTGACAGGCACCTACTCGACTTTCAAGTATGTGTTTGATATTCGAGAAGAGGACATTTATTGGTGCACGGCTGATGTGGGATGGATCACAGGACATTCTTACATCGTTTACGGTCCGCTCGCGAATGGAGCAACTCAGGTGATGTATGAAGGCGCTCCGAATCAACCAGACTTCGGACGATTTTGGAAAATCATCGAGGAAAATGGCGTTTCGATCTTTTACACTGCACCGACGGCGATTCGCGCCTTTATCAAGGCGGGCGACCATTTCCCATCGAATCACGATCTCTCCTCTCTGCGCTTGCTGGGTTCCGTGGGAGAGCCCATCAATCCTGAAGCGTGGATGTGGTATCACGAAAAAATAGGCGGAAAGCGCTGTCCGATCGTCGACACCTGGTGGCAAACGGAAACTGGCGCCATCATGATCACTCCCCTGCCCGGTTGCACACCAACTAAGCCTGGTACGGCAACTCTGCCTTTCTTCGGTGTGGATGTTGCCATCCTCGATGAAAGCGGTCAAGAATGTAAAGCAAATGAAGGCGGGAAGCTGGTCATCCGCAAGCCCTGGCCCTCTATGACACGCACGATTTATGGAGATAAATCTCGCTACATAAAAACGTATTGGTCGGATTATGCGGGTATTTATACAGCGGGTGATGGCGCGCGCCGTGATAAGGCTGGTAATTTCTGGATTGTCGGCCGTATTGATGATGTATTGAACGTCTCCGGCCATCGCCTCGGCACGGCCGAGGTGGAAAGTTCGCTCGTGTCTCACCCTGCTGTGGCGGAAGCCGCCGTGGTCGGTCGCCCAGATGAGCTCAAAGGCCAGGGCGTCGTCTGTTTTGTCACGCTGAAGGAAACACATCAACCCTCTGAGGGATTGCGCAAGGAACTACGTGAACACGTCGGAAAATCCATCGGCGCTATCGCGAAACCCGATGCTGTCTTTTTCGCGCCTGCGCTCCCCAAAACACGCTCGGGTAAAATCATGCGTCGACTATTGAAAGAGCTAGTGATCACTGGTGACATTTCTGGCAACGTAACGACACTTGACGACGTCACGGTTATCACTAATCTAAAGGCGTCGATGCAAGCGACACATTGATGCTATGACTCCCACCACTTACTACATTGCACTCATCGCAAAATCTTTCGGCTACGAACGCCGGGCGAAACGCCTCTCAGCCGTTGCAGGCGAAGTGGCGCTGCTGCGTGATGCTGAATACGAACTAGGAAGAGTGTTGTGGGAAAAAATAGAACCGATTGAGCATTTGTCTGTCGAATACTGGAACTTGCGTAAATACGTCAAGGAGCTGGATGAAAAACGGACAATCATGAATGAGCTCAACGAAAAACTCACGTCCCTTCACGATCAGCGCGCAGCGATTCTCAACGAAGCGTCCCCTGCGCAGGATGCTCTTGAGCAAAAGCGCGAGGCGTTGTTGCTTGATTTGGAAAAATTCGCAGTGCAGCGCGATCAGCTAGTACGCCGTGCCAAAGAAATTCGCCGAATCCATCAAGGACATTTGACGAAAATCGAAGTTCTCGAGCGCGATGGACACAAGGATGCAGAGATCGAGAAAGTTAAGAATGACATCGAAGCTATCAAAATCGAATTTCGTAACCTGAAAGAAGAACGCGAGCAGGTTGCCGTGAAATTGGAGGATGGGGACCGCATGGTGGACGAGATCGACCAAGGCTTGCGTGATGTTAAGCAAGGCAAGCGCGATCGCGCGGCGATCGTGTTCCAAGAGATCGGCACGATCAATCGCGAACTGTCAAACATCCGTACGGAAGTTGGTATCATCGAGGAGCAAATCCGACAACTGCAGTCCGAAGTAGGTCGCTACATCAGCTGCTATCATAAAAGAAATCCAGAGTGCACCGCAGTCGCGCAAAACGAACGCACGATGGTTGAGGTGATGCGAATGTTGCGGATGTCGATCAGTATGAATCAAAGGCTCGCGCATTACAAGTAATTCCGATCTTTCCTCCATCGCTACGGATTCAACCCAATCATCTCCCGTTGCCTTGCCGCTTGATTGCTTGACTTTGTCCGCGATTGCAGCACTATCCGCCCGCACCACTATGGCTAGCGCCTCTCACCATACTCTGGCATTTCGAATCTCATGCTGGCTCATCGCGACGATGGCATTTGCCCAATTGATCGTGTCGGGAGTGGCGCTTGCGATGCGCATTGAAAACTCACGCACGGTCAAGGTGGTAGAAAAAAGCGTGCCCGCAAGTCCGCAAGTGGTGATCAATCCTCCTCCCGCACGAGTCCCTCCAACGCCGGCTCCCCAGATGCCTCCTGCTGCTCCCATCGAGCAAGCCGCCACTGCTCCTCTTCCGCCTCCACGTCCTTTACTCACTCCGGAGATCGCAGATCCTCTGGCGGAAAAACTCGTCAGAGAGGCCAAAGCCGCGCGCGTGGCTGAGGATATGATGTCCGCCATCACCAAACTCGAACAAGCCCTACAAACCTCTCCAGCCGAAGCGAATGTTTTGTACGAACTGGGCCTATGCCATGAGACGATGGGCATCTACGACAGAGCGCGTGAGTATTATCATCAGGTGTATCAAATGGGCACAAGCGGCGCAGGCGGATTGTATCTTCAAGCTGCCGATAAATTAAAACAAGGCTTCGAACAACCTCAGGATAAAATCAATCGCATCATTCTTGGCAGGGTGCGTGTATTCTCGGACAAAGCCGCTGAGCAGGGTGAAAAAGTCATCATCACGATCCCCGTGCAGTCGGTGCCCGGCGAGCAAATTGAGGGTCGCGATCTCGAGGTAAGTGTTAAATTTTTTGACGAGGTAGGTGCACGCAAAGAAATCGCGGAGGCGGATACCACGAGTTGTGTTGTTCAATCAAAATGGATCACTGAACCACTCGATTGGGGCACGGGCGAAGAGCTCTTGCAGGTGAGTTACTGCATTCCCACTCAGGACCGCCAAGAGGAGCACCTGTTCGGCGAAAAGCACTATTACGGCCAAGTGGTGGAGCTTTCATATAAGGGCGAGCTCATCGATGCACAGGCATGGCCGCGCATCCTCGCCCACAAACTGAACAAGCCAGATGCGCGTCCCGTGTTTATCGATCGCGAAATGCCACCTGGTTACAACCCTTACAACCCCCTTTTGCCCAATGCTCCCACCGAAGACCTCGATCGCGGTGCTAGACCTAACTTTTCCGAGCAAGACGCCCCCCTGCCATCAGCGGACTATCCCGCAGAGGAGGCTCTCCCCTTGCCGGTTCCACCCGAATACCAAAATCTTCCGCACCCTTAAGTCCATGCTCGATATCCGAATCATCCGTGACAATCCCACTGCTGTTCAAGACCGTCTCAAACTCCGTGGCGGCACTCACTGGAAACTCATCAATGATGTGTTGGCCTGCGATGAAAAACGCCGCGCCGCCGAAACAGAAAAACAGGCCCTGCAATCCCAGCGCAAGCAACTCGCCAAACAAATCGGCATGGCCAAGGGACAGGGAGCGGACACTGCGGCCGCCGAGGCTGATGCCCGCTCGATCAATGCGAAAATCGATGCCATCGACGCCGAAGTGGAAATCACTTCACAGCGACAACAAGAGCACCTGCTTCACATTCCCAATCTCCCTCACGAGAAATGCCCCGTTGGCGAAGACGAAACGGAGAACCCGGTCGTGCGCGAATGGGGCACGAAACCGACTTTAGCAGAGCCAAAAGACCATGTTGATCTTGCGACTCAGCACCGGTTGATCGATTGGGATGATGCCATCCGCGTGTCGGGCTCTGGATTTGCCGTATACCGTGGCCGCGGTGCCAAGCTGGAGCGGGCACTGATCAATTTCCTACTCGATACGCAGACCTCCCACGGCTACGAGGAGGTCAACGTTCCACACCTGGTCAAACGCGAGTGCATGGAAGGCACCGGACAGTTACCGAAATTTGAGGATGACATGTATGGAACCGAGCCTGACGATCACGGGCAAAATCAGCTGTTTCTCGCACCCACCGCAGAGGTGCCTGTGACCAATCTCTACCGCGATACGATTGTTCAGGAAAATCAACTTCCACTCAAGCTTGTGGCCTATACACCTTGCTTCCGCCGTGAAGCAGGCTCTGCTGGTCGCGATAACAAGGGCATCATTCGCATGCACCAGTTTGACAAGGTCGAACTCGTCCAAGTAGTTCATCCCGATCACGGCCTTGCCGCCCTAGAGGAACTCACCGCTCACGCGGAGGCCATCCTCCAAAAACTCGGCCTTCACTACCGCACGATTGAACTCTGCACAGGCGACCTCGGCGCCAATTCCTCGAAGACTTATGACATCGAAGTTTGGGCCCCAGGTCAGGGTAAATACCTAGAAGTCTCGAGTTGCTCGTGGTTCGGAGACTTCCAAGCGCGTCGAATGAAGTTGCGTTTCAAAGACTCGGAGGGAAAAAATCGCTTTCCCCACACGCTCAATGGTTCCGGCACGGCACTTCCCCGCCTCTATGTGGCTATATTGGAGCAATACCAGCAAGCCGATGGCTCGATTCTCCTCCCAGATGCACTCGTTCCATACTTTGGTGCGGAAAAAATCACGTCCGACACCTGAGAAAGCGGCTGAGAGTCTAGAATTTGCGAATTGTATGAAGCCATTTATCAAGAATCGGTGGGCTGCCGCGCTTTGGTCTTGATTTTTGAAAATTGCTCACTATACTGCTGCTGTGCAGACCACACAGAAAGACGTCTGCCTTTCAACTCATGGCAGCGCCACGGCCCATCTCAAGCACTCCCTCGCACCCTATTTTTCACTCGGGTGATTCGGGAGAGCGTGTCGCTCACGCTTGCTTGCTACTCCGCTCAAGATTTCTTGCGAGCCCGCGATCCCACTGGATCCACGTGTCGGAACTGCTGCCATCCATTAAGAAACACCACCAACATGTCCAACGGAACACAGGAACATAACCCGAATCGTAACCGAAATCGTAACCGTAACCGAAATCGAAATAACAACGACCGCAAGCCAAACCAAGGCTCCCATCCCAACAAACCACGGCCAGTCTCACAACATCAGTCCTTCGTCAATCGCGCACCCGCTAAGTTGAGCTTCTGGCAGAAGTTGCTGAAGGTCATCGGTCTTTACAAAGAGCCAGCGCGTCCTAGTCGCAGTGATGCAAAACCCGCAAATAACAGGACAAGACAGGACGAAAAGCCCGCCGGTACACGTCCTCCCCGCGCAGACAAACAAGCACCTCGCTCGAACACTCGTGACGCACGCAGCGGTGGCGAGACTCGTCCGCCGCGTGAGCCACGTGCTCCTCGTGAACCACGCGAGCGCCGCGAACCAACGCTGAATGATGTGGATTCGACACGTCTTTACATCGGGAATCTATCCTACGACGCCAGCGAGTCAGACATTGAGGAATTATTCAAGGGCGTTGGTCCAGTTCGCACTGTCGAGATCGTCTACAACAAACACACCCACAAATCCAAAGGCTATGGCTTTGTGGAGATGCTCCGCATCGATGAAGCAAAGCGCGCCGTGGAAGTGCTGCATGATCAGCATTTCATGGGGCGTCAGCTCATCGTTTCCGGTGCCAAGGCTAAAAATGCCGAGGAAGGCGAAGCAGCTGTTACCGCTCGCGAGCAAAAGGAGAATGCCGCGCAACATCCCGAAGCTGTGACAGCCACGGCCTCAACGACTCCGGATACAGTAGTTTCTACCCCAGAAGAAACACCCACCGAAGTAGCCAGCGCTCCTGCCGCCATCATCGAAGAAGTGCACTCGCTCGAAGCGGAATCGCAGAAGGAAACTTTTGTGTAATCCCCCTTCTCATTCCCATTCCGCCGCAACCTCGACAGGTTGCGGCGTTTTTTTTGATAATCGCGAGAACTAAAACCGTTTCGCTCACGCGGAACTGCATCTCTTCTGGTTCAGCAAATCATGAGATTCTCGCCCGCTTCGATCAGGCATCTCATGATTCCATTTCTCCTACCCCAGGGATCGGACCAAGGCACACAACTTTGCTGCCTGGGTCGATAGGCGCGATATGTTCAAGATTTATGTAATTTATGTTTGACAGGGGAGTAGATCCGCGTGTGAATTGATCCATGAAGATTATTGTTTTCTGCATCGCTACACTGTCACTAGTATCCTGCAATACTTCGATCGGCGTCTATCGTGACATGAAACAGGGGTTCATTTGGACCAAAAACAAAATACAGGGAGACGCGAGCGGCGGCAATACAGCAGATCCATACGGTGCACCCACGTATTGATCGCCCATTGATCTGCTAGACTCTGTCGGTCATATCTTCGTTTTGCGCTTGATGCGCGCGCGCTTCTTCCTATGCTTTCCGCATGCCCAAGACCGCGATTCGTCCGATCAAAAAAATTCTCGTTGCCAACCGTTCTGAAATCGCGATCCGCGTGATGCGAGCCGCCACTGAGCTCGGCATCCGCACCGTCGCTATTTACGCCTATGAGGATCGCTTTTGCCCTCATCGCTTCAAGGCCGATGAAGCCTATCAACTTAACAAGGACAATGGACCACTCGGCGCATATCTCGATATCGATGGCATCGTCGCATTGGCCGTAGAAAAAGGTGTGGATGCCATACACCCAGGCTACGGATTCCTCTCGGAAAATCCGGATTTTGCTCGAGCCTGTGAAAAAAATGGCATTATTTTCATCGGACCAGATGCCGAGATTCTCGATCGCATGGGCGATAAAACCGCCGCTCGTAATGTCGCGGAAAAACTGAAAGTGCCTACCCTGCATGGCACTCCCGAGCCTGTTGAGGATCGAAAGGAGGCTCTGAAAGCGGCAAAAAAAATCGGCTTTCCTCTCATCATCAAGGCTGCCTTCGGCGGCGGCGGGCGCGGTATGCGGGTGGTGCGCGAGGAAAAAGACCTCGAAGCCCTGCTAGAGGAAGCGCAGACAGAGGCGCAACGCGCTTTCGGCAACGGCGCGGTTTTTCTGGAGAAATTCGTCGGACGCGCGAAGCACATCGAAGTGCAAATCCTTGCCGACAAACATGGCAACGTTCTTCATCTTCACGAGCGCGATTGCTCGGTGCAACGCCGCCACCAAAAAGTCATCGAGATGGCACCCAGCTACGGGATCGATCCCGCCATCATCGAGGGCCTTTGCAACGCCTCACTATCGATCGCAAAAGAAGTGAACTACACTCACGCAGGGACAGTCGAATTTCTGGTCGATGTCGAATCCGGCGAATGGTATTTCATCGAGATGAATCCCCGCATCCAAGTCGAGCACACGGTGACAGAAGAAATCACTGCTATCGACATCGTGCAATCGCAGATTCAGATCGCCATGGGTCATCAACTCCACGACAAGCTGATAAATTTGCCGAAGCAATCGAAAGTCGAGAAATCAGGCTTTGCCATCCAGTGTCGCATCACTACAGAAGATCCAGAAAGCAATTTCACTCCAGACTTCGGGAAGATTCTCACCTACCGCAGCGCCGGTGGTTTCGGCATACGTCTCGACGGTGCACTCGGCACGCAAAACGCGGTGATCACACCCTATTACGACTCGATGCTCGTCAAGGTTACCGTTTTCGGTCGCACCTACCAAATCGCCTTGGACCGTATGGATCGAGCACTTCGCGAATTCCGGATCCGTGGAGTAAAAACCAACATTCCCTTTCTTGAAAATGTCATTCATGACCCGATCTTCCGCGCGGGTGATGCGACCACACGCTTTATCGATACAAACCCACAACTCTTCACATTTGCATCGAAAAAAGACCGCGCGACGAAGCTGCTGAATTACCTCTCTGATGTGACGGTCAATGGCAACCCGAATACCAAGGGCTACGTTGCCGAAAAAATATTCTCCGCTGCGCCCGCTGTCGCCTACGATCACCTGACCCCACCGGCCGATGGCACCAAACAACTTCTGACCAAACTTGGTCCTGAAAAATTCGCTGAATGGATCACCAAACAAAAGCGTTTGCTGTTGACTGATACCACCATGCGCGATGCTCATCAGTCGCTACTCGCCACGCGCGTGCGCAGCATTGATATGCTGGCCATTGCGGATGCCGTCGCCCATCGCACACCCAATCTTTTTTCGTTAGAAATGTGGGGTGGTGCTACCTTCGATACCGCAATGCGATTTCTCAAGGAATGCCCGTGGGAGCGCCTGCGCCAGTTGCGGGAACGAGTGCCTAACATCTTGTTTCAAATGCTGTTTCGCGGATCGAATGCGGTAGGCTACACGAATTACCCGGACAATGTAGTGCGTGGTTTCATCAAGCACGCCGCCCAGAACGGCATGGATATTTTCCGTATTTTTGATAGTCTGAATTATTTGCCGAATCTGACCGAAGCGATGACTGCAGTGCGCGAGGAAACCTCCTCGTTGTGCGAAGGAACGATCTGCTACACCGGAAATATCCTCGATCCCAAACGCGACAAATACGACCTCAAGTATTACGTCAGTCTCGCTAAGGAACTGGAAAAAATGGGCGCGCACATGCTTTGCATCAAAGACATGGCCGGACTCTGTCGTCCCATGGCAGCGAAAAAACTCGTCAAGGCGCTGAAGGAAGAAATCAGCCTTCCCATTCATTTCCACACACACGACACCTCGGGCATTAACGCTAGCTCCATCCTCATGGCTGCCGAAGCTGGGGTCGATATTTGCGATGCCGCCATCGCAAGCATGAGCGGATGCACATCCCAACCGAACCTCAACTCCATTGTGGCGGCTCTCGAACATCAGACGCGCGATACCCAACTGGATCTCGATGCTCTTAATGAATACTCTGATTACTGGGCACACGTCAGAACTTATTACAAGCCCTTCGATACCGCCGAGCCACACGGCACGGCCGAGGTCTATCTGCACGAAATGCCCGGCGGCCAATACACCAACCTCAAAGAACAGGCCGAGAGCATGGGCATTGGGCACCGTTGGCCAGAAATCGCTCGCATGTATGCGGAGGTCAATCTTCTTTTTGGAGACATCGTAAAAGTCACACCATCTTCGAAAGTAGTCGGGGACATGTGCATGTTCCTCATTTCACGCGGCGTAAAACCCGGCGATGCTCACAGCTACCTGCAAAGCCTCCCTGCTGGCACCAACTTCCCCGAAAGTGTGATCGACATGCTTCAAGGTGGGCTCGGTCAACCTGTAGGCGGTTGGCCGAAGGACATTCAGAAAATCATCCTTGGCAACAAAAAGCCCTTTACCAATCGCCCCGGTGCACGTGCCGAAAAAGTGGATTTGGAAAAAACCAAACTCGAAGTCGCCAAGGTCACCGGGCACAAGCAAACGTCCGATGATGAGTTATACTCGTATCTGATGTATCCTCAAGTATTCAAAGATTTCGTCAAATCACGGAAAAACTTTAGTGATCTCTCTGTTCTGCCAACGCCCTCGTTTTTCTACGGCCTGAGGGACAAAGAAGAAGTCACTCTAAGTCTCGAAGCTGGTAAGACGTTATTCATCCGGCTTCACAACATCACCGAGGTTGATGCCGCGGGTCAACGCACTGCCATCTTTGAACTCAACGGCTACCCACGCCACGTGCAAGTCGATGACAAGAGTGCCGTCAAAGCTAGCACCGCTCGTCCCAAAGCCGATCCAGCCGATCATTTCCAGATTGCCGCTCCTATGCCTGGTATGGTCGCTAGCATGACGGTTAGCATCGGGCAAAAAGTCAAAGAAGGTGAACCTCTGCTGACGCTCGAAGCCATGAAAATGTTCACTACCGTCACGGCTCCCTGCGCAGGCACCGTGCAGGAAATTTTCGTAGAAGTCGGCAACACACTAGAAAGCAAGGACTTGATGTTGAAGTTAGTGAAATAACCCGCTGCCGAGCAAAGCCATCCCCCCTAGGCTAGGCCAGCGGACCATACGCCTGATAGAAAATTCCCTCCATGACTTGGCGCTCTGTATTCCCCTCAAAACCACGACAATGGGTGCTGAGTCTCGCCCTCGTGGTGGCTTTGTTTCCCCTCGTAGGTTGGATTGGAGGTGGATACTGGCTCTTTGATCTATTCAATCATTTCCAATACCAATACCTCGCTTATTTTTCCCTTAGTATGCTGCTGCTGCTCGCGATGAGAGCCTGGCGCGGAGCGGCGATAGTAGCAGTATTGCTTCTGCTGCCGCTGGTGAGGATCGCGCCTTCCTATTTCGTCCCAGCCGAAGGTGTCACCTCGCACAAGTCGGTCCGCGTGGCTTCATTCAATGTCCTAGTCTCGAATGACCGTTACGAAGATACCTTGCGGTGGGTGCGTGAATCACAACCGGACTGCGTCTACTTTTCGGAAACCTCGGAAAAATGGGCGAAGGAGCTCGAGGCACTGTCGAGCGATTACCCCTACTCGATCGAAAACAATAACGGCTTTGCCTTTTACTCGAAATTTCCCTTCCGTCGCAATCGGATCGTCTATTGTAGCCAATACCGTTTCCCTCTGCTCATCGCGCATCTCGAGATGCCACAGGGCGAGGTCATGTTCTGCGGTATCCATCCGCTGCCACCTGTCACCCCGCGGTGGGCGCGCGCGCTAAGGGAGACCATGGAAGTTTTGGCACAGGAGGTAGAGAGTGAAAAAGGTTCTGTCATTGTGGCGGGTGACTTCAACCTGACTCGCTGGAGCCAAAACGCCACGATGCTCGAACGTGCACGACTCCTCGATGCCTCCCGCGGCCAGTCTCCAGAAGCCACTTGGATGCGGGGTAACCCGTTACTGGCGATCCCGATTGATCGGATTCTATATCGCGGGACAGACATGAGCTGCCAGACGTTTCACATTGGTCCCGACCTCGGTTCGGATCATCGTCCTGTAATAGCCAAAATTTTCTGGTAATCGAAACACTCCTTGCAGCACAGAAAAGGAAACCACCGCAGTCATTTTACGGAAAGGGCGTCGATGCCGAGGAGGATCCTTCGCATTTTTTCCTGTCGTAGGGGCCCTCGGTTCGCTATCGTCCGTCATACGTTTCATGACATCGCACACCGCAGCAATCACGACTCTTCAGGCAAAAAAATTACGCGACTTGCTCGTCACTCTCGGATTCGAGTTTGCGGAGAAACCGTATACCTTGTTTGCGGCAAAAAAAGGCAAGCTCTCCATCAGTGTCTATCAAAAAGGCCCCAAGGTCCTCATCCAGGGCAAGGGCACAGCCGAATTCATCGAGTTCCACCTCGAACCGGAAATTCTTGGCGTAGCAACACTCGGTTATGAAGAAGTGCATCAACCGGAGATGTTTTCCCCGCATTTCGGCATCGACGAGAGTGGCAAGGGAGATTACTTCGGACCACTCGTGATTGCCGGTGTTTATACCGATGCCACTATCACAAAACACTTGATGGCCGGGGGAATTATGGATTCGAAACGCATCGGCTCAGCCGAAAAAATACGCAAGCTTGCGTCCCTGATACGCGAAACGCCTGGTATCGCCTATCACATTCTCACTCTCCCTCCCCTGCGCTATAATGAACTCTACAGTGAGTTCCGAAACCTCAACCGAATGCTTGCCTGGGCACACGTCTCGGTAATCGAAAAATTACTACTGCAAGTCCCCGATTGCCCGCGCAGCCTCAGTGATCAGTTCGCAAAAGCTGCCGTTCTACAAAAAGCACTTACTGGAAAAAAACTCAGGATTGAGCTAGATCAACGCACGAAAGCAGAGTCAGACATCGCCGTGGCTGCCGCATCCATTCTTGCCCGCGAACGATTTGTGGAATGGATGGACAAGACTTCCGCTGCTGGGGAGATCAAACTTCCCTTGGGGGCCTCTTCTGGCATCCTGAGTGCCGCACGCGCCGTGATAGAAAAACACGGCAAAGATGCGTTGGGAAAAGTGGCCAAACTACATTTTAAAACGACGGCCCAGGTATGGGCTAGCTCCCCATGAGACTATCGCTTGAGTAACACCATTCCTCTTTTTGTGCTGACCACAAAAAGACGATTTATTCTCCTTCTTCTCCTGATTTGTGTCATGAGCTAGCAGATTTTTAAGCTAATGACATTTTTTGCGAGACAATTTTGCCATTTTCTGGTTAGATTCCTTCGGTCTTCCCCCATAGTGACAGACGATCTTTCTTATCAATTACCTATTTGAACCCCTCCACCTATGCCTACATTGACAAAACGCGACCTTATAGTTGATATTACAAACAAACTGAATCACCTCGAATTAACGCAAACGCTGGTGACTGAAATCATTGATCAGTTTATGGATTCGGTTACAGAAAGACTTTGCACAGGAGAAAAAGTGGTCATTCGAAATTTTGGAGTGTTCCAAGCCACCGAAGTGAGAGCCAAGGTAGGAAGGAATCCACGCGATCCCGGTAAAGACATCCCCATCCCCGTCTGCGCAGTCGTGAAATTCAAGGCTGGTAAGGAATTGAAAGCCAAGGTCGCTCAATCGCTTCCCATCATCCGCGAAAAGCGTTCGTAAGGAAGGAACCATTCTGGCAGTCGATTGAGCCGTGTAATCCGCGAACGCACTGCAGGCTTGCGCTCTGCATGGAGCTGTGCATGTTTGCCCTGGCATGATCTGGCGAGCAATCAACAGAACCATCGATCTTTCGCAGCGCGGCATGATCATGGGAATTCTCAATACGACGCCGGATTCTTTTTCGGACGGTGGTCTTCATGACGATACCACGCGAGCTTTGAAGCACGCGTTTCAGATGATTGAGGAAGGTGCCGAGATCATCGATGTCGGTGGCGAATCCACCCGTCCCGGTGCGCCCAAGGTGACAGTGCAGGAAGAACTACAACGGGTGATCCCAGTGATCTGCGAACTGCGGGCGACGTGGAAAGGGTTGATTTCGATCGATACCACGAAAGCCCACGTCGCCTCCGTCGCTTTGGACGTCGGAGCCGACATCATCAATGACATCAGTGGTTTACGAGCGGACGCGGATATGCTGCCACTCTGCCTGCGCAGTCGGTGCGGCGTCATCATTATGCACATGCAAGGAACTCCACAAACGATGCAGTTGTGTCCGACCTATGAAGATGTAGTGGATGAAGTGAGGAGTTTTTTCGAAGAGCGTTATCGTGCGATCACGACTGCGGGGGTGACAGCGGAGCAGTTGTGCTTTGACCCTGGCATTGGCTTCGGAAAAACCCCAGAGCATAATTGGACGTTATTGCAGCGACTGCCGGAACTCTTGATTCATCAGCGCCCCTTGCTTCTGGGTATTTCGCGCAAGTCCTTCATTGGGCATCGCCTACGCGATCCGGAAATCGCTCATCGCAACTGGCCCACGGTAGCCCTCACTGCATACGGTCGCGAGCACGGCGCCATGATTCACCGTGTGCACGAAGTGAAGAACAATGCACAAGCCCTGCGTATGACCGAGGCGCTGACGCAAGCTGACTGAGTCCCGTCCGTGATCACTTCAGGACCATCGAAAGGAACCACTGCGTATCACACCCGCGCAGACGCTCTTCTCTAACGCAAAGCCTGCCGCATTTCCTCAAGCTGGGCGAGTTTCCCCTTCCATTCGGCGAGGCGTTCTTTTTCCTGCTCGACGACATCGGCAGGAGCGCGATCTATGAAACTGGCATTACCGAGTTTTGCTTCGCACTTGACGACCTCTTTGGCGAGCTTGTCGATTTCTTTGCCGAGACGAATTTTTTCAGCTTCCACATCAATTAGTCCTTCGAGAGGAAGATAGACTTCACCTACCGGGGTGATCGCTACCGGAGTGCCCTTGGGGGACTCATAGGAATCATCGATACGGATCTCCCCTGCTCCTGCAAGTAGTGCAAGGACATCACATTCCTCTACTAACCATGAGGAAGCGTTTTTTACGATGAATGTCACATCGCGGCGAGTGGCGACATTGTATTCAAACTTCAGATTTCGCATTCGGCCGGTCGCCTCGTAGATGGCAGATGCTTTTTGCTGAGCGGTGGCTGCCTCGAAGCCACTGAGCAAAGGTGCGGCAGGAAGCAATCGGTTCATCAGAAATTCACCCTCGGGCACGTAGCCCATCCGCGAGGAAAGCTCTTCTGTAACGTGCGGCATGTAGGGGTGAAGCAGTTGCAAAAATCGACTCATCACGGCATCGAAGACAGCGAGTGTGCGATCGCGCTGATCCTCATTCGCCGTGTTGCGAAGATCTCCTTTCACCGCCTCAAGGAACCAGTCGCACAGCTCGCTCCAAAGGAACTCGTGCATTTTTTGTGCGATTTCACCGAATCGATATTCGCCGTAAGATTCGTCCAACTGAACGGTCAGCGCATCGAGCTTCGCCATGATATCAATGTGATAGGGCGGGAGTGAGTCGAGTGACGGCAAAACTAGTGCGCGACCTTCACTCGCCATCTGGCGGAAGCGGCAGGCATTGTAGATTTTGTTGGCAAAGTTGCGGCCTTCTTCGACCTGCGATTCATCGAAGCGCACATCGCTGCCCACCGGCGCGATACGCAGCAATCCGAATCTCAAACCATCGGCTCCGAACTGATCCATGAGATCAAGAGGGTCAGGCGAATTGCCCAGTTGTTTGCTCATCTTGCGGCCCTGCAGGTCGCGAATGATCGATGTGAAATAGACGTTACGAAACGGTAGCTCGTCCATGAACTCGTATCCCGCCATGATCATGCGTGCGACCCAGAAAAAGATGATGTCCGGCCCCGTGACGAGGTCGTTGGTTGGATAAAATTTCCCGCGGGTTTCCTCATCCATGGTCGCGAAAGGCCAGAGCCACGAACTAAACCAGGTATCCATGCTATCCTCATCCTGCACCCAGTTTTCGGGATCGGACGGCGGCTCTGTACCTACATGAATGTCGCCTTTGTTGCGATCACCGAGGTCAAGCGTATCGGCATTTTGCAACTCAGAGGCTTTGTCTTTTCGATACCATACAGGAATACGATGACCCCACCACAACTGTCGGCTGATGCACCAGTCCTGCAAATGTTCCATCCAATGAGAGAAGGTTTTTCTCCAACGATCCGGACGGAAAACGATCTCGCCATTTTCCACCGCAGCGGCGGTGCGCTCCACCGAGGGATAGCGAAGGAACCATTGCAGCGAAAGACGTGGCTCGATGGGAACATCCGCGCGCTCGCTGAACCCGACGTTGTTCGAGTAATCCTCCTCCTTCACCAGCGCACCCATTTCCGCGAGCTTGAGCGCGGCGAGCTTGCGGGCTTTGAAACGATCAATACCGTCAAGCTCTGGGCAATCGGGGCAGTTGATGCGTCCATCAGGATGCAACACATCGATGATGGGAAGATCGTGACGTTGGCCGATTTCAAAGTCGATGCGGTCATGTGCCGGGGTTACTTTCAGAGCGCCCGTGCCGAACTCCTTGTCCACAGCCTCATCCGCGATAATCGGAATCGCCGCACGCGGAAAAGGCCGCCAGACGTGTTTGCCGATCAAATCCATGTAGCGCTCATCCTGTGGGTTCACCGCTACCGCCGTGTCGCCCATGAGCGTCTCGGGGCGGGTAGTGGAAATTTCCAGGTATCGACCCGGCTCTTCGGCCACTTCATAACGCATGGTGTAAAACTTGCCGTTTTGCTGCTTCGGGATGACCTCTTCGTCACTGAGGGCGGTAAGAGAAACGGGGCACCAGTTGACCATGCGCAGCCCGCGGTAGATGAGCCCTTTTTCAAAAAGCTTCACGAAGACCTGTTGCACCTCTCGCGTGTAATCGGAATCCATCGTAAAACGCTCACGACTCCAATCACACGAGCATCCGAGTCGTTTCAGTTGACCGATAATGATATCGCCGTATTGCTCCTTCCAGGCCCAAACGCGCTTAAGAAATTCCTCGCGTCCTAGGTCGCGACGACTTTTCCCCTCTTGCTTGCGGATGAGTTGCTCTACCTTCGTCTGCGTCGCAATGCCCGCATGATCCGTCCCCGGAAGCCACAGTACTTCATACCCTTTTTGCCTCGCTCTTCTGGCCAAAATATCTTGCAGCGCATTGTTCAGCACGTGACCCAAATGAAGAATTCCCGTCACATTGGGTGGCGGAATCACGATGGAATAACCCGGCTTTTGTGATTGCGGATTGGCTTCAAAACAACGGCCCTCAATCCACGCGGCATACCACTTTGCTTCTACATCCTTCGGTTCGTATCCTTTGGGTAACTCTGACATTGCAACGCACGCTTGCCACAGCGCGCGTTAATTGTAAAGCACAGCGTTACGATGCAAATCCTATGGACGCTGTGTTTGATAGTTCCCCGTAGAGTCATCTGCTTGCCGAGGGTAAACGAAGCCACGACAAAGACGAGCCACCGAAGTAAGAATCAAAATGACCCGCCGAGCGCGAGATGAAGATCGATGCGATTCTGCAATCGTTCATTTTTCAAGCGAATCAGTGATGAGCGGGCGTTATTGGCGCGTCGCTGGGACTCGAGCACAGAAAGAATCTCCACACCCTCAATCCCCTCGGAATAATCACGTTCCGCCTGACGCTCAGCAAGGGCGGCTTGCTCCACTTCTTTTTGCAAGAAAGCCTCCTGTGAGGCGAGAGATGACTCTGCTCCAAGAGCAGACTCCACCTCGCGGAATGCTTCCAAGGCTTCTTGTGCATAATCGTGAATGGCTGCCCTGTTGCGCTCCACTGCTAGGCGCGCTTCCGATTCGAGCGCGCCGCCGGCATAAAGAAATTGTGTCAGGTTGGCGGTGATATTCGTTACCAAATCCGAAGGACTGAGCAATCGAGCAAACTCCCCTTGGGTCGAGTTGCCGCTTCCTGTGAGCGAAAAATTAGGCAGTAAGTTTTTGCGAGCAGCTCCCGCTCTTTCGGCAGAGGCGACAATCCGTGCGCGCGCGGATGCCAGATCAGGACGGCGTTCGATCAATGTCGCGGGAAGTCCCACAGGAATACGGCCATTCAACGTCGGCAACTCCCTTCCCGGCTGGATGGCGGTGGACGGATAGCGGCCTAACAGAACTTCTAAACTGCGGGCGGCATCATCCCTTTCCAGTTCGCGCGACTTGACCGTTCGCTGAGCTGCGGAAACATTGGTGCGGCCGAGCTGGACATCCAGAGCGCGCGCATTCGGAACTCCTGCTCTATAATTGCGTTCGATGATACGCAGATTTTTTTCAAACGAATCCAGTGTGGTCTGAGCGAGGACGAGCTGCTGTTGGGCGCTGATCAGGTTGCAGTAACTTTTCGCTGTCGTTCCCGCCAAGGACAAGCGTGCATTGCGAAACTCAGCTACTGCCGCATCAAAATCCGCCGCTACCGCCTGGTTCAAATCGCGCAATCGGCCCCACAAATCAGGCTCCCATGAGGCAGCGAGAGACAACCCCGAGCGCTCTGATGTTTGAGACCCCTCGTTGGTCAACCCACCACTGGCGCCCACACGAAAGGTCGGTAAAAGCTGCGCGCGCGACTGAATGGTCAACTCTTTTGCGACGCGCAATCGTGACGCTGTCGCTTGTAGGTCTTGATTCCTTTTTTGTGCCTCATTCACCGTATCGCGCATCCGTGAATCGTTGAATTCGCTCAGCCAACCTTCGGAGATCTGTCGGTTGCTTCGATTCCCCGCCACCTGCCATACCTCAGGCGTGTTGATCTTAAGAGAGTGTTGCGGTTTTGCTATTCGAGACAGCCCGCAACCGACCAAGAACAGGACAAAGACACAGGAAAATAGACAGTGCATTCGCATTGGCAGAATCATCTCATAATGGTCAACAGCTTTCAAGACGTATCACACTTGCAAGCAAGTTGTCACCCATGGCACGCAAGGTCGCAGTTGCCAAAATTCACCAGTGTAAGTTCCATTGGGGAGTGCTCACTTGACTGGCTTCGGTATGAACTCTGGAGTGTTATCGACAAGCGTCGTCACAAACGGTTGCGTCGAACCAGGCGTGAGATAAACAAGAAAGATGCGCTTGGTCGTATCAAGAAATTGAAGTTGACGTTCAGTGAACGCGACCCAGTCCTCACCCTCTTTGTGGTAAAAGTTCGTCTGCGCTACGTTGTATTCGTTTACTTTTTTCACGGCGGGCAGCTCTGCGACTTTTCCGGAAGGAAGCGAAATTTTGTGTTCACCAGCTTGCAGGGCCGCGCTTGCCTGAGTTAGGTTAATCACGCGAGATTCGCCCTTCTTAAAGGCATTGGGCGCGTCGTTGATCAGCAGAATTCGATAGGTGGCATCGTCTGTTTGGGCCGAAGCGGGAAAAATCATCACGATCACTTTTTTCCAGTCTGCAGGGATTGGCGCACTGGCCGCCAGCGCAGCTTGGGGATTTTTCAGATCCACGGCCTTGTTTTTGAAAAGCATCAGCGAACCATTGGTTGGGAGAGTCAGTTGCGGAGCAGACAATCTTTCCATGACCAATCCTAAGGGGACGACTTGGCCGGTCTGATCCGCGATGTAGAGATCAGCGACAGGTTTGATGGGATTGTGATAATACGCGCGAATGAGCAAGGGTGCACTTTCTTGAGCGATTCCAACAATGGGAAACAACAGAGAAACAATAAGCAAATGGATGATCTTGGACATGTTAGACTTCTTGCTGCGAGAGCCAGCGGAACGATACCAATTTCAGGCGCCGACCGAAAGCTTTATTCAAAGGATTCGCTGTGGAAACCGTATTGACATTCACAGATGGCCTGTCGGCCGGGTTGATGTATTCCGGTAAACGTTGCACGACTGCTTCCGCGTAGGCGCGGGCGCTCACCCCGCCATTTGCGTTCAGCGCCTCCCCGCACACGCGTATCACAAAGGTGTCCGAGCGCACCGTAGCGAGCGGCTCAATGATGCGCATCAGGTCACCCTGCGTGATCCATCCGGGCGCACCTTCCGCAGGATTTCCTACGTTCGCCTCCACGGTGCGGTTCCGATAGAGAGAGGCATCGGATACGTTCGCCGCCGTGATCGGAATCTGAGTGTTGAACACTACGTTATTGATCTGAGAATTCTCTAACGCTGCTTGCAAAGCCCCCATACGCGTCAGAGCAGAGTTGGCACCTATCTGACGATTGACAAACTCATGCATCGATAAAAACGGACCACGCGTGCGCACTTGATCGACAATGTTTTGCGCAAGCACTTCGATTTGGGAGTCAGTCAGCTCCCGAAAGCCGTTCCACTGATTGGTGCGGGTGTTATCGGTTTGCGCCATGTTCACAGCGAGATCCGTTGCGAGTCCACCATTCGTGAGGGACATCGAGGTCACGGGGTGATTGTTGCTGTTTTTCATTTCCATCTGTCCGTTGCGTGACCACATTACGGGAATAGGAGTGTTGCGCATCGCCCCCAAAACAGCAGCCCATGCGGAAACTGAGGTCGAGTTCACATTGAAAGCACCTTTGATCATCTGGTATTCCGCTGCGCGCAAATACGCGGTAGCAGAGGGGCGACCGGAAGACAGCAGTTCTGTGACGGCATCAGTCTTGGTTTTGCCAGTGGGCAGGTAAGGCGAAAGAGACTGATTGAGCAAAGGAAAGCGGTTGTCTAAGAAATCTGTGAGCACTGTATTGGCGGGTTTGGTGCCGGTTGGAAGAGCCATGGGAGTAATGCCAGAGAAATAGAATCGGTCATACAGAGCGTAGTTTGCCAAAACACTATGATCTAGCAGAGGGTAAGAGGTCATCCCTGATTCTGTGACTCGCGAGGTGCTAATCAATGGCGATGCACTCGAGTTTGCGATGGGTTGCACGAAGTTGGGCAGGAATGGAGATGAGAGGGCGTTCGAGCGTCGAAAATCCGCGATCGTGATCATGGGACCTGTCGGAAGTTCCAAATAAACCCCCGACTTTACCCCGCGCTGCGTGGTATTACCGGAGAGCACGTTGTTCCGATTGATCGAGTCAAACTCAAAAACATCGTCTACATGACCCGGCAAAGGCACAAAATTCAATTCATGCGATTGCATACCCGGAACCTCGGTTCGGTAGTCCATGATCACGACGGATCGAGCCGGATTGTGGTGCATCATCGGTTTTCCCGCGAGGCGTCCATCTCTCAACACATTCAGAGCACCACCTGCAGGAGTGCGTTGGTTCGTCTCGAATACGCCTCCATTTGTCGTTCTGG
Organism: Akkermansia muciniphila; assembly: GCA_945888515.1. Taxonomy (GTDB): domain Bacteria; phylum Verrucomicrobiota; class Verrucomicrobiia; order Verrucomicrobiales; family Akkermansiaceae; genus UBA956. Next base: position 55,370 of record CAMDAD010000004.1, read on the forward strand.
CATATGCTGAGAAAAGTGCGATTGCTTGGGCATTTCCTTGGGCTGAAATGGGAGTCGCGTTTGAGTGATAGGACGCGGCCGCCGAAAACGTGCCGGAACGATGCACTGTGTTAAAGTAACGACTCAGTGTTGAGGAATCATGGTAAACAAACGACATGCCGCCGTAAGATTCTTGCCGTCCTCGTGAAGTAATTCTGGCCTGCACATCAAACCGCGTGTTTTGTCCTTTCGTGGGCTGCCGCACCGCATACTCAATTTGAATCTGGTCATTATCCCGCAGGCCCAACACGCCATTTACATTGTCGGTAGATTGCCCCGAGTTGAATTCTGGTGGAACGATCCAGTCAACATCAAAGCCCACGGCTTTACCGAGAAAACCTGGACGTGCGGGAACAGGCGTGGTGAGGTTTCCTAATCTATCGACGCCCGTCAGATCGTTTTGATAATCAAAAAACTTCGTCCCTTGGTTATTAGAAAAACTGGCTAAGGGAGATAGGAAAGGACCACATACCACCGTTTGCCCTGGACGCAAAGTCAGAGGCGTCGAGCTTCTCGAAGTGGGGCTATCCCAATTTGCAATATTCAACGCAAATGATTTTTCCCCTTTGAATGTAGTCTCATCTCTGTAAAACATGTCATTAATCGAGACCAATTGATTATTCTGTGGACGGTTGTTGACGATAAAATTAAAAGCCACAGGAACATTTCTAATGATTACCTGTAATTCATCGAACTGAATGTTGATGTTGTAGGGATTGTGCAATGTCACCAACGGAGTGTAGAGCAGGTGCCCCATGCGAGTGAGCTGCGGATCTGAATTCCTCAGAGTGGTCACCCAACCGGAATGCGAATCACGTGTGACATAGGAAAAGAGAATCTCCACCTTCGCGATCACAGGAGCAGGAAAAAAACGTCGCGGCATGGTCAGTGCGCCGGGCGCGATGGATTCCAGCGGCGGGCGGTAATAGGTGGGAGCCGTATCCGCTCCGGTGATATCGCGATAAACCGTGTAGTAAGACTGAAGCGATGACCAGAAAGGGTCAGACACCCCTGATATGCGATGAGTGGTTTCATACAAACGTCGCCCGTTGTATTCGGGTGGCATTGTTCCCATTTCAAATAGAGAGGAGAGGTCTTGCTTCAGCCCACCATTTCTGACGTCGGTCAAAAGACCCATCGAATAAGGCGTCACGATGTTGCGGAACTTGCCGGTCAGACGACCATTTCCGAGCAAGTCCGCTTGGTTCAGATCCACGACTTTGCTCTCGGTCGCGCGCGCAGTGATCAGATCAGCCGCATTTCGATCGGAAGGTATCATGCTCAGATTACTGCCGTCACGAGCCTTGATTAAGCGGGGCTCTGGGCGGTAGCCCGCCAGAAGCGCGCGTCGTTTTGCCAGTGTTTCATTTTGCGCTAAATCACGATAACTGTTGATTCGTGCCTTCACCGACTCATCCGCGACATGCCAAGCAAACTGCCCCGAGCGCATGCCATTGACTGTGATGGGGATGAGCCCCGCGGTAACCCGATCCGCCTCGGCCGCGCCCACACCCAAGGAACCCTCTCCGACCAACGTGATCGGATTGCTGACAGTGCCCGTCGTAGCATAGCCGCGCGCACGTGTGGCCAGTGGATCCGCATCAGAAACAAGCCATTTGCGGAAACGAGTCGTTTTTTCCGAAGTATAATTCAGTGTCGGGGTGGAAGGATTCGCGTCCCACGATTCCCAGGCGCCCATCAAATTCGGCTTTGCTGGGGTTACCGAAAGAATTTCCGAGGTAGCGGAGATGGCTCTGTCCGGTCCCATGGTTCTTTGCAAATCAGCGATGGCCATCATCAGAGCGAGTCTGGCATTGCTGCGTGCTTGTGACATGGCATTTCCCTGAGCGGAACCGCGCAAGGTGACTGTAGAAAGCGATAGAACTCCGATGGCTACCAATGTGAGTAAAACCAAGAGACTAATCGTTATGATGAGAGTGAATCCAAGCGGTTCCGTCCGAGAGCGTCGGCAGGCTGCAATACGAGAGATGTGGTTCATAAATTCACTTAAGGGCTAAGAATAAGAGGACGCTAGCACAGCGTTTTATCATGTAAATACAAATTTTCACAAATGAAATCAATGCTCATGGAAGATGTATTCGTTGTAAACAAAAGGCTTAGCCCAAATATCCTGAATACGCTAAATGCAATCAGACCTATTCACTATGTCAGATGAAAGTTTCGCCGATTCTTGAAAATGCGATGCTCATGTGCAAAGGAATGTCTGGAGCAATCGCGCAATCCGCCGTATGGTCACGCCGACGGATGAGAGGCATCGAGGAAGAACTGGAAAAAATTCGACGGAACGGCTTGTGGCGAAAGCTGACACCCTATCGACACATGGGAGGGCGTCATGAAGAAGTGATGCAGCAGTTTGCCAGCAATGATTACCTGGGACTCGCCAATCATCCGTCAATATCTGAGGCCTTCCAAGAAGGCCTCAGCATTCACGGTCACGGTGCCACTGCTTCTCGTTTGATCTGCGGCACCAACCCGGCGCATCTACTCCTGGAAGAATCCCTCGCCGAACGCAAGGGCACCGCGCGTGCTCTGACCTTCTCTTCGGGATACGCCGCCGCTATGGGGACCATTCCCGCGTTGCTGAGTCCTTCCGATTTCATCCTCGTTGATAAGCTCAGCCATGCTTGTCTGATCGATGCCGCTAAGCTCAGCAGAGCCACTCTCCGTGTCTTTCCTCACAATCATATGGGAAAACTCCGCAAATTGTTAGAATCGATCCGCGCGCAACACGGTAGCAAACCGCGCATTTTGATTGTGACAGAGTCGGTATTCAGTATGGATGGCGATCTCGCCCCGCTGCATGAAATCGTAGCTCTCAAAAATTTGCATGATGCTTGGCTACTAGTGGATGAAGCGCACGGCTTTGGGGTCTTTGGCGAGCAGGGTGGTGGATTGGCAGAAGAGTTGGGCTTGCAGCAGGACATTGAATTGCAAATGGGAACACTCAGCAAAGCCGCCGGCCTAGCTGGGGGATTTATTGCAGGATCTTCGGCATTGATCGACCTGCTCATTAACCGCGCCCGATCCTTTATCTACTCCACCGCTCCCCCACCCGCGCTGGCACACGCGGCTTTGCGCTCGGTCGAATTGATGGGTGGCGCAGAAGGGCGCGAGCTGCGCAAGCGACTGCAAAAAAACGTCAGCCTGCTTCGCGACGTGCCTGCCTCCTCAAAAAATACTCCGATTTTTCCGCTGATCCTGGGCAGCAATGAAAGCGCCATGGAGGCTTCGTCACGCCTTGCCGATGCTGGCTTTATCGTGCCCGCCATCCGCTACCCTACCGTGCCGCGTAATACGGCTCGGTTGCGTATTTCCGTGTCCGCTGCGCATCAGGAATCTTCTGTTCACGCCCTTCGCGATCAACTGAAACAGCTTGCATCTCGTTGAAATGCCAGAGAGTTTTTCGGCGTATGGCTTTCATCGGCATCCCGATCGCTCATCACCAACCCATTATGAAAATCGTATTCTCACTCGCTCTCGCATGCTTCTTCGGCTCTCTTGCCTCTGCGCAGGAAGGCTTCAAACCCTTATTTAACGGTAAAGACTTCACTGGATGGACCGTCGTCAATGGCAACGGCCAGTTTACGATCGACGGCGACTGTATCGTCGGCGCCGGTGAAAACGTCCAAAGCAATACCTTCTTGCGCACCGACAAGACCTACAAAAATTTCGATTTTACCTTCGAGATGAAATTCGATGACCTTTCCGGCAATTCCGGCATGATGTTCCGTGGTTTGCAAAAAGAGGGCAAAGACGGTCGTGTGCACGGCTACCAGTGCGAACACGACAATGGCAAGGCACGCGCGTGGACCGCAGGCCTCTACGATGAAGCGCGACGTGGCTGGCTTTCCCCTGCTAAGACCGATAAAAAAAGCAAACCGGAGCAAATCGCCTTGGCGAAGGCCTTTACCGAACAGGGGCAAAAGATCTTCCGCTGGACTGACTGGAATCAGGTTCGTATCCGCTGCGAAGGCAACCATATACAAATTTGGCTCAATGATGAAGTGCGCGTAGATTACAAAGACGAAGCGCCCGAATTCACACCAGAAGGATTCTTCGCCCTGCAAGTCCACTCCGGAAAGTCTTGCAAAGTGCGCTGGCGCAAGCTGATGCTCAAGGAACTCTAATCCAGCAACTACAAGGCACTTTTTTCGTTAGAATACATCATGGGCTTTTTCAAATCGCTTTTTAATAAAATCACGAACCGCGCCGAGATCGAATGGGATGAGATCGAGGCCGACCTCATCGCTGCCGACCTCGGTGTGCGCGGAGCCATGGAAATCGTAGATGAACTCAAGGATCTCGGACGCAAGGTAACCGCCGAAGACGTGATCAACACCGCACGCGCCCACATCGCTAAACGACTGCCCGCCGTGCAGCCTATGCCGCAAAAGCGCACCGACGGTCTGCCATGTGTGATTCTCGTGGTAGGTGTCAATGGCGTGGGCAAGACAACATCATCGGCGAAACTCGCCCACTGGATGCAGCGCCAAGGATACTCCGTGCTACTTGCTGCCGCCGATACCTTCCGCGCCGCCGCAGTAGAGCAACTCGAGCGATGGGGTGAAAAAATCGGAGTGCCTGTCATCAAGGGCAATCCCAACGCCGATCCATCCTCTGTCTGTTTCACCGCTCACCAGAAGGCCATCGCGCAACAAACAGACTTTCTCATTTGTGACACGGCGGGTCGCTTGCATACACGCCACAATTTGATGGAAGAACTGACAAAAATCCGCCGCGTGATCGCGAAGAACGATCCCAGTGCCCCGCATTTCACTCTGCTGGTCGTCGATGCCACGACAGGAGCAAATGCCCTGCAACAAGCGAAAGAATTTCACAAGGCATGCCCGCTCGATGGACTCATCGCGACCAAATTGGATGGCTCTGGTAAGGGTGGGATCGTCGTAAGCATTCATGAGCAACTCAAAATTCCTACTTGCTTCATCGGAACTGGGGAAGAAGCTCATGCCTTCTCGCCTTTTGACCGCGAATCATTCGTCAACGAAGTGATTTGATGGAGTCATGAGTAGAATCGTTTTTGAAGCGACCTCGCGCCAGACTCCACCGATGCTCTGCGATTGTCGTTCTTTTCCCGCAAAGCGATTGCTGTGTATGAGAGAAAAAGAGCTTGCGTGGCTCGCGGGCGCAGACTATACCGCGCGCCGCAACCTACGATACCATGGCCAGTACTCCCGTCATCAATCTCCGCAAAGGACACGCCGTCCGTCACAATAACGAAGTCTGCATCGTGATCAGTCACGAACTCAAGACTCCACCGCGCATGGCTTCCTACGTGCAAATGTCCGTGCGCAGCGTCAACACGCAAAAGGTCTTCAACCTGCGCCTCACCTCGAACGATTCGATGGACAGCGTGCTGTTGGAGCGCATCCCGCATGAGTATTCCTACAAAGACTCGAGCGGCTATCATTTCCTCAACAACGACACTTACGAGGACGTGGTGGTGCACGAGGAGCTCATCACTCCGGTGAAATTCTACCTAATCGAGGGTCACACCTACACTCTGCTTTTCACCGACTCAAATGTAGCCGCCGTTGAACTGCCACCCTCGATGATCATGACCGTTGCCGACTCACCAGAAGGCGTGAAAGGCGACTCCGCAAACAACGTTTACAAAGCTGCCATTATGGAGACCGGCCTGTCGATGCAGGTTCCGCTTTTCATCAATCCCGGCGAAAAACTCATCGTCAAAACCGAAGACGGCAGCTACCTCGGTCGCGCTTGATTCTTTGTCTTCATGAAAAAACGCGGACGTGATACACGTTCGCGTTTTTTTATTCAACCGATGGAACCGTGAAGGTCAAATCTTCATGATCTCTTTTTCTTTGGTCACTACCTGCGCATCGATTTCCTTCACGGACTTGTCAGTGAGTTTCTGCACGTCGTCTTCGAACACTTTCTGTCCGTCCTCGGTGAGAATGTTCTCGGCTTTCATTTTTTTCGCCGCATCCATTCCCTCCTTGCGCACCTGACGCACGCTTACCTTGGCTTCCTCCCCCATTTGTTTGATGAGCTTCGCCATTTCGCGGCGGCGTTCCTCGGAGAGTTCGGGCACTGGCACGCGGATCGAACGGTCAGCAGCGGAGGGGTTGAGGCCCAGCTTGCTCTCGCGGATTGCGCGTTCGATGTCCTGTGTCGTCGAGGGATCAAAGGGCTGCACCATCAACATGCGCGGCTCGGGGGTTGTCACCACGGCGACAGCTTTGAGTTTCATCACAGAGTCATAGGCTCGCACATAGACGTCCATATTTTCGATCAAAGCGGGCGATGCCTTGCCCGTGCGCACACTACTGAACTCGTGCAACAAGTGCTCCACGGCTTTCTGCATGTCCATTTCGACTTCCATCAATGCTTCTTCGGGATCCATATGTTTGTTAGTTAAAAAATTCATTGCACCACGGTGCCGATCGCTCCACCTAGGAGTGCGGTGGTGATGTTGCCGGGTTTTTCGAGATCAAAGACGATGATCGGAATGTGATTATCCATGCACAGACTAAAAGCCGTGGTGTCCATCACCTTGAGTTGTGCGGAGATGCACTCTTGAAACGAGACAGTCTCATAGCGGACCGCGTTGGGATTTTTCTTCGGGTCGCTGTCATAAACGCCATCCACCATGGTCGCCTTGAAAATCACCTGTGCCCCCATTTCACTGGCTCGCAACGCAGCAGTGGTATCCGTCGAGAAAAACGGACTACCCGTGCCAGCGGCAAAAATCACGACTTTTCCCTCACCAAGATACTTTTCCGCACGACGGCGGATGAAGGTCTCGGCGACATTTTTCATCTCGATTGCCGACATCACCACGCAGGGCACGCCCTCATCTTCCAGCGCACTTTGCAAAGCCAACGCATTCATCACGGTGGCTAGCATGCCCACATAGTCGGCCGTGGCACGATCCATCCCACGCGCACTGGCCGCCGCTCCGCGCCAGAAATTCCCCCCTCCGACAACGACACCTAGCTGGAGTCCTTGTTTGAGCGACGCTGCGATTTCGCTGGCGATGCGATCCACGATCTCGGGCGAGATATTGTCGCGACTGCCGACTTCTCGCAGCGCCTCCCCACTGAGTTTCAGAATAGCACGGCGGAAATTTCGCGGGTCGGACGATGATGAGTCTGTCATAGATCAATTCAGGCTGAGCGAGTTCATCAGAAATCTGCTGCGATGGCAATTCCCAAGATGATTCATTGAGAAATTTTCTCTCACACGACCCACTGATCAAAGTCGATCAGTGCTGACATCCGCACCATCCCTTCACCGATTTTTCACAAAATCGCTCTCGAAATTCCGCTCGTTCCGCCCTATGGTTCAGGCATTCCCACTTATGGCTCGCAATTCATCCGGCAAATCCACTCCCCCACGTCGCCCTAGCAATGCCGGTGAAGCTCACCAACCGACCATTGTATCGCTATTGCTCCTATGGCCGTTTCACCTGTTTCACCATATCATCCGCCCGCGCCCGCTGTGGGTGCGATTTTTTCTTCGCCTGATGGGTGATCCATGCATCGCAGGAGTGTATGCGTTAGTGTTTCTCTCAATCATTTACGGCATTCGCGCCAAGCAATACGACCTGAAAAAAATTCACGAAATGCCCGAGCGCTCGGTAATCCTCGACCGTCGCGGCGAAGAGTTGGCCCGAATGCATGGCGAGATCCGCGATATCATTGCCCTCGACCAAGTATCCGACAGTTTCCGCAAGGCCATCCTCGCGCGAGAAGACGAGCGCTTTTATCGACATGGCGCTTTTGATCCCATTGGTATCGTTCGCGCTGCCTACAACAACATGCAAGGCAAGCGTGAGGGAGCCTCCACAATCACACAGCAGTTGGCGGCGGATGTTTTTAAGCTGAAACAATACGGCATCAAGCAAAGCAAGCTGCAGCTCATCGATCGAAAATTTCTCGAAATCGCTATCGCCTACCGTATCGAAACATACCTTGGAAGCAAAGACCGAGTGCTGGAAGCTTACCTGAACTCGATTAACTGGGGCCGCTCGATTCGAGGCATTCAGGAAGCTTCACGCATTTACTTTGAAAAAAACGCTTCAGAGTTAAATCTATCCGAATCCGCGATGCTCGCAGGGATCGTGCGTGGGCCAGATGCCTTCAATCCCTTCAACAACCTCGATGCCGCCATCCGTGAGCGCAACTCCACGCTGGAGCGCATGGTAAATGCCAAAGCCATCACTCGCGCGCAGGCCGACGAGGCGAAGGCGCAAGCACTCGACATTCGTCCTGCAAACCGGCGCAAGGTGCGCGAGTCCTATGCTCTCGATGCCATCCGCCGTGATCTAGAAATCATCCTGGAAAAAGAAAACATTGAGTTCGGCGGCCTTATCATCACCACCACGATCGATCACCTGATTCAAAGCAAAGCCGAGGAAGCGGTAGAAAATACTTTGTCGAAAATCGAAAAAACACCGGGCTATCCCCATCAAACACGCGCGCAGTGGCAAGCGATTCCAGAAGGCAAAAAAAACCCTACTTCTTATATCCAGGGAGCTGCTGTGGTCATTGAAAATCACACCGGTGCCGTATTGGCATTCGTGGGCGGTCGATCCGCAGATGAGTCGAAGTTCAATCGCGCGATCCAAGCCAAACGACAGATTGGTTCGGTATTCAAACCCTTCGTATATCTTGCCGCATTCGATAAAGGCCTGAGGCCCGAAACGATGATATCCGATGGCTACATTGCATCGGGTGAAATCAAAGGCGCGCCCTCGAATTGGCATCCGAAAAATTCCGATGGAACCTACGGCGGCCCGCGTCCGGTTTCCTACGGCTTGATCAAATCTCGTAATACCATGTCAGTGCGGGTCGGCAATTATGCAGGACTGAGCAATGTCGCCCATGTCTGCGAACAAGCCTTCAATCACAAAATGCAGCTGAACCCATCATCCTATCTCGGCTCATGGGAGGCAACACCTTATCAGGTCGCCTCCGCCTACTCGATGCTACCTAACGGAGGCGTGCGATATCGACCGTTCTTGATTTCATCCATCCGCAAACGCAACGGTGAGCTCGTTTATGAAACTCCGCCTCTGCCCTATCAGGCAGCCTCCCCGAGTTCTGCCTACTCGGTCTCAAAAATCCTAGAGGAGGTGACCACCAGCGGCACCGCGAACTCGGTAAAGCGGCTTGGCTTTGAGAAACCCTGCGCCGGAAAAACCGGGACCACCAACAACTTCAAAGACGCGTGGTTCGCGGGTTATACATCCTCACTCACCTGCGCCGTCTGGTGCGGTATGGATGAACCGAAACGAACCATCCAAGGGGGCTATGGATCGACTCTTTCGTTGCCGATTTGGGTCGATATCATGAAAACGGCCGACCGCCTCGGCTACAGGGCGAATCCCTTCCGCCAAATGACCAAGAACGCGGGCCTCATCAGCTGCACTCTCTGCAAGTCCTCAGGTAAACGCGCCACTGCCGGTTGCCATGCTTCAGGAACTTCGTATGTAGATCAGGTGCCGTCGGATGTTGCTCCTGCTTCCAATGACTGGTGCCCCGTGCATCCGGCACGCGCCATCCCAGTGCGAGAAGATGATGTTTCGCCGCCGACTGCACCATTACGCGCGATTCCGGTCGAGGAGTCATCACCAGCGCCACCGCGCGCACAACCTGTCCAAGAATGAATCTTTTTCCACTCTCCGTATTGCCTCGCAACCGCATTTCCGCTAGCTATTGAATCCACACTCTACTCATGCTCACACTGCTGAAAATCCGCAACTTGGCTCTTGTCGATGAATTGACTTGGGAACTCGACCGAGGACTCATCAGCGTCACGGGGGAAACCGGTGCTGGTAAATCCGTCATTGTCGGCGCGCTCAAGCTCGTACTGGGCGAACGCGCTGATAAAACTCTGATCCGCACCGGTGAGGAAACCTGCACGGTGGAGGCCGCCTTTTCCCTGCAACAGGCTGATGAAATCGCTGCTATTTTTGCCGATAACGCGCTTGATTTTTCCATTCACGAGGACCTCATCATCCGCCGCGTCATCAGCGCCACCAGCACGAGACAGTTTGTCAACGACTCACCCGTGACACTCGGTTTGTTGAAAAAACTCGGCGAGCACCTCGTCGATCTACATGGCCCGCACGATCATCAATCGTTGCTTTCCACCGACCGCCAACTTGCCATGCTCGATGCTTTTGCGGGCGCGGAAAGCCAGATCGCTACCTATCGACAGCATTGGCAATCGTGGAAACAGAAAGTCACCGAATGGCAGGACCTGCGCGATGCCGATGCCATTTCGACGCGCGAATTGGACCTCCTGCGTCATCAGGTCGATGAAATCAATGCCGCCCAGCTTCAAGCCGATGAAGAGGTCGAGTTGATGAATCGCTACCGTCGCAGCCAAAGCTCCTCGCGCCTTTTGGAAAACACCTCCGCTGCCATCAAATTGCTCGCCGATGAGGAAGAGGGCGTCACCCATCGCCTCGGTGAGCTACAGCGCCTCGTGCGTGATCTGGAGCGCTGGGATCCCTCCTTGAGCGAGCGCTGTTCTGGACTGGAAACCGCTTTGGTCGAGCTGCAAGATCTGGAAAGCACACTCACTGATTACCTCGATGAATTGGAAATCAATCCGGAGGAAGCCACCGCGTTGGAAGAACGCGTCAATCTGTTAGAGTCACTGAAACGCAAATACGGCGGTAGTATTGCGCATATTCTGGAAGCACGAAATGAGGCCAGCTCCCGACTTGATAACATCGAGAATCGGGGAGAAAAACTCGCTGCCCTAGAATCGCAAATCCAACAACTTCGCCAAGAGCTCGATGCCAGCGCGCAAAAACTCAGCACCCTACGCCGCAAGGCCGCCCCGCGCCTGGCCAAGGAAATTGCATCGCAGCTCAAGGATCTCGGCTTCAAGCAGTCGGCTTTTGAAATCGCACTCTACCCGCTTGCCGATCCCGGATCACACGGCATAGAATCCACTGATTTTCTCTTTGGACCGAATCCCGGCGAACCACTCCACCCACTGCGTCAGGTCGCCTCCAGTGGTGAAATCAGCCGCGTCATGCTGGCCGTGAAAAGCGCGCTTGCCGAGCAAGACGCCACTCCGCTTATGGTTTTCGATGAAATCGATGCCAACGTCGGCGGCGAGGTCGCCAAAGCCGTGGGTCGGAAAATGGCGGTGCTCGGTGCGCGCCATCAAGTCATCGCCATCACCCACTTCCCTCAAGTGGCTGCGACCGCAGCGAGACACTTCGTGGTAGAAAAGGAAATCACCCACGGCCGCACTCGCTCGCGCCTATTCCCTGTCAGTGGCGAGGCCCGCATTCACGAACTCGTTCGCATGTTAGGCGGTGGTGGCGAGTCAGCCCGAGCTATGGCGAAGAGCCTCTTGGAAAATGCCGAATAGGTCATTAACGGAAGGCTACCAGGGCATCGAGAAAAGCCCGCCCGTAGCGCTGTGCTTTGACGGGACCTACGCCAGGCACGGCGAGTAATTGATCACTACTCGCTGGGCGATAGCGTGCCAGCGCTTCTAAGGTCTTGTTGCTAAAAATGCAGTAGGACGGCACATTTTCCGCTTTCGCAAATTTTTCCCGCAGATCGCGCAGGTAGGAATAAAGCGCGGGATCAAAGCCCTCGTCGCGGAGCTCCACCATCTTCTCTGCACCCGCCTTTGGCCATACCAGCAGATACTTGCTTTTGCCTAACATCACGCTCTCGCCTAACGGTGTGAGGGTGATCACAGGATACTCGCCCGTCTCTGTCCGCAATAATCCGCGATCCAACAGAGCACGCATCACACCTCCGATGTATCCCGCGCCCTTGTCTTTAAGAATGCCGTAGGTTTTCAGTTGATGAAGGCCACTTCCTAGCAGGTCCTGGGACTTACTGCCGGCGAGCATTTGCACGATTTTCCCGCGACCGAAACGAGCTTCCCAGCCGGCGCTTGTTTTGCGCGACATCCTCGCCACGCCGCTTAGGATTTTTTTCACTACGATATCTTCCTCGGCCGTAGGCGCGCGGGACTCGCCGGATTCCGCGGAACGGCAAAAATCACAGTTCCCGCAAAGCTCGGCATCGTCTTCACCAAAATACTGCAAGATCCACTGCTGGCGGCAGACACGGGAATACGAGAGATCGATCATCGACTTCAGTTTCTCACGATCACGACGGTCTTTTTCTTCGATCGCCGTCTCGTCTATTTCCAAGTCGCGCGTCAACACCTGCGGCTTCAGCAATCGGGTGCCACGCATGCGTTTGCCAGGAATATCGAATCGTTCGAGATAACCAGAGCGCCCAAGGATGGTCATCGCACTGCCCACCGCCATCGAGTTTTTCACATCGCAGCCCTCGGCAATTTCCTCCAAGGTCTTACGCACTTCGAAGTCCCGATCTGCCGCGTTTTGCAAAAACTGATAGACATCGCGGATTACGGCAACCGAAGGATTGGCGCCATCGATAAAAAATTCCTGCGTGCGGGTGTCAGCATAATTATAAAGTAGCTCGCAGTAAGCACTCTCGCCATCACGTCCGGCGCGCCCAGCTTCTTGATAGTAAGCTTCCACGCTACCGGGGATTTCGTAGTGAATCACAAAACGCACGTCTGAGCGATCGATGCCCATGCCAAACGCATTCGTTGCCACAGCGACGTCAGCTTTTTTACTGATAAAAACATTCTGCGCGCGCTCCCGTTCCTCGTCGCTCATGCCGCCATGGTAGGCCACACACTTCAAGCCCCAGCTGCTTATCGTCTCGGATACGGCCTCCACTTTTTTGCGCGTAGCACAGTAGACAATCCCTGTGCGATGCGCCGCAATCACCGCCTTGAGCCGCTCGTCTTTTTGCTGTGCGTTCTCGGTCGCAGTGATATTGAGAGAGAGGTTAGGCCGGGCAAAACCGCTGACCTGTTCGAAGTAATCGCGCATGCGAAGCACCTCGATGATATCCTTGCGCACGATGGGAGTGGCGGTAGCGGTAAGCGCAATGCATTGCGGACGACCCATTTTTTCCAAGGCCTTGCCGAGGCGCAGATAGTCCGGACGAAAGTCATGCCCCCACTGGCTCAGACAATGCGCCTCATCCACGGCAATCAGGGCAATATTGCTCCCTTGCATGGCCTGCAAAAAACTCTCCGCGCGAAAACGTTCCGGGGCGATGTAGACCAATTTCCACCGACCATCGCGTATGCCATGGAGTCGCTCTTTTTGTTCATCCCAGCTTTGGCTCGAGTTGATCATCGTCGCTTCGATGCCGCGCGCCACTAAAGCATCCACTTGGTCTTTCATTAGCGCGATCAGTGGGCTAATGACAAGGGTCACTCCCTCGAGGCAGAGAGCTGGCAGTTGATAGCAAAGGGACTTTCCCCCACCGGTCGGCATCACCACCAATCCATCACGCCCGGAGAGAATCGAATTCATCACCTCTTCCTGCCCCTCCAGAAACGCACTAAAACCAAAATATCGGTGCAAGGCCTCCTGAGGCGATAGGACAATCGATCGTAGGGACTCACTCATGCTCACTGCGCAAATGAACAATCTTACCGAAAAACTGTCAATCATAGAAATTCAGCTCGCCGCCTACTAAAGGCGTGGCCCGCAGCTCTACTTTCCTCTCGCCAAACGAGCGTCTTTCCCCTACGGATTTGTCATGCCGAGTTTTGTTAATCCCGCTGGTCTCTGGGCCTTGTTGGGGATTCCTGCCGTGCTGATGATCCACTACCTGCAGCGTAGGGCTCAAATCATTCCGATCTCAACGTTGTTTCTGTTAGAAAAAACCCATCGCGAAGCAAGCAGTGGTCGGCATTTCGATCGACTCACCCAATCGATCCCACTATGGATGCAGTTGTTAGGCGTATTGCTGCTCACTTGGCTGATGGTTGAACCTCGTTTCCCCCTCGCCCGCAGCACCCAGCGCATCGCACTTGTGTTGGACTCATCGGCATCGATGTCGGTAAGTCAGGAGCGAATGAGGGAACTACTGACTCGTGAATTGCCTCTGCTCAAAGGGTTCGCGACCGATGTCGAATACACCGTGCTGGAATCAACCCCCGGAAAGCCGCGGCTTTATGCGGGGAAATCGACAGAGGAACTTCTCGCAGCATTGCAGTCTTGGCGGCCGATCGCTGGCGTCACGGATCCCGTTCCAGCTCTGCGCCTCGCGCGCTCGCTTGTCGCACGCGAGGGCATAGTGCTCTATGTGAGCGATACACCTACGGAATCTCTTCCCTTCAATGCTCTTCAGCTCAGTATGGGAAAGCCGATCAACAACGTCGGCTTCACTGGAGTCTCCTTTGAGACAAAAGACAATTCCTTGCTCTGGCGCGCGACGGTTCAGAACTATTCCGAAGTGGCTACGACACGCACATGGCAAATCGACTCTGGCAAAGGCGCACCCGCGCTCCCCAAAACCATAGAGCTCCCTGCTCGCAGCATCGTTACTCTGCAATCGAATTTCCCCCGGGACAGCCAGCGCATCGAACTACGGCTCTCGAACGACGAGTTCACTACCGATGACACCCTGCGCCTTGTGCGCCCGATGCCGAAACAGTTGAGCATACACCACTCGCCCGCTCTCGATGCCTTGTCGAAAAAGCTCCTACGCTCAATTGAACAACTCAAGCCTGAGAGCGCTGCCGAGGCTGATATTTCGCTAGTTTCCTATGATCCGCTCGACCCGGCTCCGATCGACGGAAATGCCATCATTTTTGTCAATGACAGCACGCAAGGAGGACAATATCTTTCTGGTGGAATCATCGCGGAAAAGCATCCCTTGCTCGATGGCCTAAACTGGCAGTCGCTGATGATTCGCGAAACGATCACACTGGAAATACGACCCACTGATCAACCTCTACTCTATCAAGACAAACGAGTGTTGATTCTCTTGCGCGAAATTCCCGCTACTGCCGATCGCCGTGCCAGCCAGCAGTTGTTGTTCAATTTTGATCCACGCCTCTCAAACATTGAAAACCAGCCCGCCATGATTGTGATATTACTGCGATTTATCGAGCAAGTTCGCGCTCGGAAAGTCGCCCCATCGCAGATCAATCTTGAAACCGCACAACCGCTGAACATTGCCACCAGTTCGACCACGCCACCCACCCCACTACGACTTCTGGAGTTGGACGCGCAGGGACAAGTATTGCGCAGCGCCAGCCTACCTCCCGACCAGCCTTACACAGCCCCTGAACTGCCCGGACATTTCCGCTACCAACAAGGCGAGTCTACGCTGCTTGAGGCGGCTACTTATTTTGCGGATACGCGAGAGGCTGACTTCCGTGCGTGCTCCGAAAAAAATCAGTTGAACGAAGCACAAGCCTCTGCGATTCAGGCTCACAGCAAGGGCGACCCTTACTGGCATCTCTGGCTGCTTGCACTTCTTGGCGTGATTTTGGTATCGTGGCATTACACTCGCGAGCGCGATCACCCCCAAGTTCCACCTTACTCGCCAAGCCCGTAACTTCATTATGACACTGTTGCACTTTTCTAACATCCTAACATGACACTAGGATTGAAAAATTAGTGATTCGCTGAAAACCCAACTCACCTTATATCCTATGGAATTCCAATGCCCACATTGCCAACTCAGCATGACCGCTGAGGAAGAACACGCTGGTAAAATCGTAGCATGCCCCGGTTGCAACGGCAAGTTCCAGATCCCACCACTCCCCGCAGGCCCCGCAAAGTCTGCTCAAACGAATGCCACGAGTGCCAACCAAGCAGCGCAAGGACAACGTGGCGGATGGGCGGAAGAGGATCATGCCAATGTCAATTTTTTCGTCAGTCTGGCCTTCGGAGTGGTGATCAGCGCCCTGTTCCTCGTGGCCATGATTCCCCTGTTAGGCTCGACGCCGCAGGAGCCGAAATTCGGCGATCTGTTCCTGCGTCGCGGCTGGGTTAACTACGCGGAAGTATTCCTCTTTATCTGGGGATGCGCCATTCTGGTGATGAAATGGAAAAAAACCAAACGCCAACGCAGATCGATGTTGCTCGATATCGTTCCCGGCAAACTCGGCAGCGAAATCAACTCGCACACCGTCGGCGGCTTCATCGACCATATTTACAAACTCCCGCACCGCCTGCGCGATAGCCTCATGGTGAACAGAATCCGCAAGGGCATGGAGTTGTTTGAAAAACGCAATAACAATGGTGAAGTCGCTACGTTCCTTTCGGCGCAGTCGGACATTGATGCCAACCGCATCACCGGATCCTACACACTGCTGAAGGTGTTCCTCTGGGCCATTCCCATCCTTGGTTTCATCGGCACAGTGCAAGGATTGTCCCAGGCCGTCAGCTCGCTGTCCGCCGGATCCTCCGACCCCGAGGCGCTCAAGGCTTCCATCAACAACCTCACCAGCGGCCTGGGCGTGGCGTTCGATACCACATTGCTCGGCCTCATCCTCTCGATGATTATGTCGTTCCCGATGGCGGTGATGCAAAAGGAAGAGGAGGAAATGCTCACCGAGATCGATGCCTTCTGCACGGAGAAACTCCTGCCGAAATTGAACGACTCGAAAAACGCGACGGACGATCTGCTTCTGTCCCAAGCGGAAAACATCCCCGCCTTTGCCGCCTCGCTCTCCCGCGCTCACGAGGTCTTCCTCGTCAAGCTCCAGGATGCTTCCACAATCTTGCGCGATGCTGGGGAAACGCTCAAGACTCGGCTGGATGCCCATCAAACCAAGGTCGAAGGCACATTCCAGCACGCGGTGGACAAGCTCACTTCGGAAACGCGCGATGCCTTCATCCTCCCGGCCGCCCAACTCAATGAATACTTCGCCTCGCTCTCGAAAGGCGTGGAGTCGCTCAACAGCACACTAAAACAACTCGGTGGTGAAACTATTACCATCAAGAAAAAAGGCCTGTTCTCGCGCTGATCGTTTTCCTCACCCACGCTCATGTCACGCCGACAATCCAGTTCCAACGGAGTCTCGCTCTTCCCGTTTTTGAGCATCCTGGCCTGTTTGATCGGTGTGCTCACGATGATGATCAAAATCATCACCGACATCAAGGCTCAGGAAAACGTCGGTCGCGATGAGCAGGAAATGGCGCGCGCCAAACAGTTCCAGCAAATCCAGAGCGAAATCAACAAGCAGGAAAAGGAGCTGACGAAAATCAAAGCCGTTCTCAAGGAGCGCAACGCGGCACTTGTCGAGCTGAGCGAACTGGAAAACAAACGCATCATGCTGCGCAAGCAGTTGGCCGACACCAAGGCCGCGCCCAAGGAATCGGATGAGGCGCTGCAAAAAATGTTAGAGCTGCTCATCGACCAGATCGCCGCCTTCAAAAAAGAACGTCCCTCGCTCGAAAAACAACTCGCCGAGCTCAAGGCGGAACTGGAACGCCGCAAGATCAAACCCGATACGAAGCCCCAGCCCGTGCGCATCAACCCCGCCGGCTCGGGCATTTCCGCCAACACGGAACTGGTCTTCATCGAATGCAACGCAAACGGCCTGGTCATTCTCGATAAAAGCGGCGGCAAGACCACCATATCCGCCGCCACGATCGAGACCGATGGCAAACTCGCGAGCGCCTTCAACACGCTGAAATCCGCCAGAGAGCACCTCGTTCTTTTCCTCATCCGCGCCGATGGTCATGGCACCTTCCGCACTGCGGGAGCCCATGCGGAAACGAAATATAACCTTCGTATCGGCAAATTACCGGTCCCCACGCAAGGTGAAATCGATCTCTCACTCTTCCTGAAACGATAGAATCATGGCGCGAAAAAAATCCAACGACTCGGAAGCGGTGAGCATGGACTCCTTGATGGATGCCCTCACCAATGTCGTGGCTGTTCTCATCGTGATCCTCATCCTGCTGCAGATGGATGTCAGCAATACGGTCGAAAAAATGCTCAACGACCTCAAGCCTGCCTCGCCCGAACAAATTGTCGCCGCCCAGCAACAACAGACGCAAATCCAGCAGCAAATCAAAAAACAACAGGAGCTGCTTAAAGCTCCGGAACCAACCCCGCAGGAGCTTGGAAAAATCGAAGCAGATCTTTCGCTGTTAGAGGATTCTCTCAAAAAAAACAACGCAGGCTTGATGGCGCTCGATCAATTGAAAAAACAGGTCGAGGCACAGAAGATCATCGAAGCTGAGGAACGCAAGAAGACCGATGCCGTTCTGGCCGAAATTAATCGCATCAAAGCATTGCTCGATCAAACACCGATCCCTAAAGCGCCCGAGGCCACCGTTGTTAGAATCCCCAACAGCCGCGACATCCCGGAAACTGCGGATATTTTCTACTGCTATATCGCTGGCGATCAGGCGCATTTCGTCGATCCCTTCGAAGCGAAAAAAATGGTCATGGCTGAGTTCAAGAGCAATGAGCGCATACTCTTCCGCGAACTGCGCAAAATCCCTAAAAAAGCCGACGTGCGGGTTTATGATCAAGAAAAAACAGTGCAGTTTTTTGCCCAACGCAATTTGAAAGTGCGCAATCAATCCATCAGCGTGCCTTACAACAAACCGTGGACGCGATTGAATTACCGCATCACTTTTGATCCGAAAAAAGGCGATGCCTCGCTCGCCGATATGGAACAGGAAAAAGGCCGCTTCCACAATGTCTGCAACCGAGTGCGCTCGTCTCCGCGCAGCGTGTTGATTTTCAAAGTTAACCCTAACGGATTTGCCACCTACATCAAGGCTCGCGAAATTGCCGATCGATTCAACATTCCCTGCGGTTGGGAGATCGACGGCAATACCTCTTTGCAAGCACCGCTCGACTTCGAAGTGAATCGCCTCGAACAACCACCGCCACCCAAGCCAGGGGCCATCCCCGCCAAGCCTGCACCCAAACGCAAGCTCGACTGAATATCGACCCGAGTCCATCGGATCCGCGCTCTCGTAACTGTCTCCTCACCACTGAATTTCAATACCCGTGAACAAACCGATACCATCACCCGGTAGAAACTGAGCCACGTCAGTTCCATTGGCGTTATCGATGACTCCAGTGGTTGCGGCATGAATGCGATCGGTTAGATTCCGAGCTTCCAGAAACCAAGAGAGGCCACTCTCACTTTGCTTGCCCACGCGAAAACCTATCAGTGCGTAGGCATCACTTTTCAAGGTATTCCGATGATCGATGTATCCTCCCTGAGGCACCCATTCGCAAGTAGGGCCCGCATAGTATCCCGCCGCATTGCGCCACAGTAACTCGGCGCGGATCAGGTGTGGCGGAAGGCCGGCTATCGTATTTCCTGAATAATCGTAGCCCGCGGCTTGATGATCCTCAAACTTGAATCGTCCGTAGGTCCAAGCGGCGGCCAAAACCAACCGATGCTCCGCCGCAGTGTCCCAGGAGTGTCCCAACAAATCGATTTCGGCTCCCAGCTCGATACCCGCATGAGTGGTCTTGTTCGCGTTGGTGGTGGTGCTGAGGTTCGAGATCGGATCCAACACGGCGAGTAATTCATCATCCAGCTCCGAATGATACAGAGCCAGGTCCCATCGCAGAAATTCTTTGCTACCTCTTGTGCCAACTTCCCAAGTGGTCGCCGTTTGCGCGTTGCGTGCGGTATTCGCGGTGACGGTTTCGCTAAACGAGGGAGGTTCATAACTTCCTGAAACGTTTGCAAAAAACTGCATGCCCCATCCATCCCATCGCATGCCGATCTTGGGAGCGATTTGATCGTATGTTTCATCATAATTTGTGGATGGATTCACAGGACCAGTTTCACGAGTGTTTTTGCGCCGGTTGTGCGAAGCGATCATACCGAGCACGCCGGTAAATCCACGCCCCAGCTCATATTGATCTTCGATGAATGCCTCCACATTGGTTGCCATTTGATCGTCTTCTTGGAGCTTATTTCCGCGCTGCGATGAAGTGGGAGAAGTATATGCAAACTGCGCGGCATTGGTTTCTCCATGCGTGAAAAGCACTCCCGCTTTCAGACGATTTTCACGATTCATGATCTCACTGCGATGGGTGATGTTTCCTCCTGCCATGTAATCTTTTGAGAGCTGATCGATTACTTGAAAAATCGGGTGATCCAAGTCCTTGTAGGTCATCGCCCCAAACAGATCCATCGTGTAAGCCCCCGCTCGGACGGAGCTCTTGTTTGCCACGCGTATGAGGTCGAAATCACGACGTTGATCTCGCAATAGATTCGCAGCGTTCGCCTGACGTGGATCATCCAACATCTGCGCGCTGGTTAGAGCACCGGGTAGCTCGGAACGCGTCCGGATGGCACTAAGGTAGAGTCGTGATTCGCGACTGTCGTCAGGACGCCATCCGAAATTACTGAAGAGTCGCAAGTTATCCTGCTGAGCATGCTCACGAAAGCCATTCTGTTGCTGGGTAGTGAGGGAAGCGAAGAGATCGCGTGAGGCATCGCTCCATCCATGGGAAAGAGTGGAACGCAAGTAGTCCCATGATCCGGCCTCGGTTCGCCATGTCGTGCCGGGTGATGAGTTACCAGTGTGCGAGATGTAATCAATCGCCCCACCAAGGGTCGATGCTCCATACGCCAAAGCGTTTCCTCCGCGCCAAACGTTGATGTAATCGATCGCGGTCGGTTCCAATGACTGCATGTCAAAACCACCGTCCGCTAGATTGATCGGCACACCATCCTGCATCACACGTATGCCACGACCGTGAAAAGTCCGCTGCAAGCCAGATCCGCGGATGGAAAGTCGTGCTTCGTCTGAACCGAAACGGGGCTGAGCCACCACTCCGGGCGAAAGGAAAAATGTGTCGGCCAGCGTCGAAGATCGACCTAACAGATATCGTTCTGCATCCACCACTTCCGTGCCACCGATCGATTTACGCAACTCCTCGCGACTTTGCTCCACGCCTGGAACCGTGAGAGAATTGCTGTATTTCTTCGCCTGCACCACCACGGGTTGTAGTTCGTTGGTAGTTTCCTGGGCGTTAGTAAGAATGGTGGACATTGCCACGAAAAGAAGACGAGAAGTTCGGGTCATGCGCAGATCATACATGGAATCACTTTTCTGGGAATGTGGCAAAATGCCGCATGCCATGGCGAGGGAAACACTTGTCGTGGCGTGGCAAGATGCGCATGCTGAAGCCCTATGATTCGCCCCATTCTGCCGCATCGACAATCGGTCAGCTTACGCTGGATCATCCGCATGCGTTGGCTTGCGGTGTGCGGCCAGATATTGGCCGCGATGCTGGCTTGGAAACTATTCGATGTTTCCGTGCCGTGGATGCCGGTGAGTATCGTGTTTGCCATCACTGTCATTTCTAACATCGTTTTGCCTCGTCAACACCGAGCTGGGTTGCGTGGTTGGAGTCTGTGGCTGGACGTGATTCTTCTCACTGTTCTGATTTATTTCACTGGTGGACCGCATAACCCTTTTACCTCGTTTTATTTGCTTCATATTGCACTTGCAGCTATGACACTTACCTCAGGAAATCTCTGGAGTCTCGTGAGCGCCTGCATCGCTGGGTATGTGCTGATCTTCTTCTATCATCGCCCCGTGATGCTGGGAGATATGGAAATTGCCAGCGGTTGCGAGAGTTACAGCTGGCATTTGCAGGGCATGCTGCTGGCATTTATCATTACCGCCAGTTTCATCGCCGCATTTGTATCGCGGATGCATCGTATTCTGTTAAAGCAGGACGAAGCACTAGAAACGGCTCGTATCCAAGCGGAAAAAAATGCAGCCTTCGCCTCACTGGCCACATTGTCCGCAGGAGTGGCACACGAACTAGGCTCACCGTTGGCGACGATTTCGCTTGCTAGTTCCGAACTGCTACAGCAACTGCCGGAAACCATGGATACCGATCTCCGCGCGGATGTCTCATTGATTCATCAACAAGCGCAGCGTTGTCGAATGATCCTCGACCAACTGAACGAACGCAACACTTTCGGAATTGGCGATCCTTGCAGAGAGGTGACTGCTGCCGAACTCGCGCGATCCGTAATCGAAAAGATCGCGCCAGAAATCGGATCGCGTCTGGAAATGGTTTTTGCGGAAGATGCCACGTGGCGTTTGCCGCATGAGGCGACCGTGCAAGCCTTGATCATCATGATTCAAAATGCAGCACAAGCCGATTCCAGCGGCGCAAAGATCGAAATGCGTATCGCGGATCATGGCTCGGGGTGCATGATCGAAGTGATCGACTCAGGACCAAATCCCTCGACCGAGACACTCGCTAGGGCCAGTGATCCGTTTTTCACCACAAAGCCACCGGGTCAAGGAATGGGGCTAGGACTTTTTCTCGTCAAATGCCTAGCACAACGGTTACACGGAGAATTTACGATGCACCGCGCGTCTGATTGTCGAACGCATGCTCGGTTGCTTTTACAAAATCCATCTAACTTAGATTGTCGATGACGTTATTGCTCGCAGATGATGATGATGTGTATCGGGAGAGACTCGCCCGGGCCATAGGCGCGCGTGGACACTCGGTGATCACTGCACGGAATGGAGAGGAAGCCATCCTGCTCAGCTCCCAGAGCGAGATGGACGCGGCGATTCTGGATTTGAAAATGCCCGAGCACAATGGCATCGACGTGCTCCGTGCCATCATGAAATCTCGTCCGCACATGCGTATTCTCATTCACACCGGTTATGGGAGCATCGCCACCGCTATGGAAGCGGTGCGACTCGGAGCAATCGACTATCTCATCAAACCAACCGACGTCGATAGCCTGTTGAGCGCACTAGATCCGAATCAAGAAGAGTTGCCAAAGCCTCCGCAGTGTCCGCACCAAGTTTGGAGAGAGTTGAGTGGGAACACATCCAACGGATCATCTCCGACTGTAACGGCAACATTAGCGAAGCTGCACGCATCCTCGGATTGCATCGCCGATCCCTGCAAAGAAAGCTTCAGAAATTTCCGCCGCATCGATGATGCGAGGCGATGGATGCAGAGGCGGGCGTGATCGAGATCACTGATGACGGAGCAGTCGTGCGGCTTGAGGCTGTTGAAGTAGGCAACTTTGAGAGGATTCTAGCATGATTGTTAGACTTGCGGCGGCAATTTTGAGTCAGATTTGTGCTACACCCATCCCGTCCCGACAAACACAAAATCTGGCTCGCCAACGAAAGACTTATCTGTTTGAGTTCGTTTGTAACATATGCTAGAATTACAGGAAGTTTGTTTTTCCATCAATAAAGACGGAGAAGAGGTTAACCTCGTCGATCACGTCTCACTCAAGATTCCTCGTGGACACTTTATGGCCATCGTTGGTCCCTCAGGTTGTGGTAAAACGACTTTGCTAAAAACCATTGCTGGGCTGAATGCGGAAAGTGCTGGCACGCTTCTTTGGAATGATTTGAGTCTCTCGGACGGCCACGATTTTGCGCCCTCAGAAATCGGTTACGTGCCGCAGTTTTCGATCGCCTACGATCCTCTCACAGTAGATGAATCTGTAGAGGCCGCGACGCGCCTTCGCATTCGAACCCACAGTGAGGCGGATTTGGATGCGCGCATCGATCGCGCTCTGGAAGAAACCGGTCTCACAGCCATAGCAGATCGTCCGGTCAAGGTTCTCTCTGGTGGGCAAAAGCGACGTCTCGGGCTAGCAATGGAACTTGTTTCTGATCCGAAAATCCTGCTCTGTGATGAGGTTACTTCTGGGCTCGATCCGCGATCGGAAAGAGAAATCGTGAAGTTGCTCCATGATCTATCGCGTAAGGAGGGGCGCATTGTGTTATCGGTCACTCACTCGCTCGCACACTTTGAACTGTACGACTCTATCCTCGTATTGCACGAGGGTCGCGTCGCCTTTCACGGACCACCAGACATGCTTGCACACTATTTCTCGGTGAAAGACACGGAAGAAATTTACCCTCGCCTAGCAAAGCAACCATCCGAGCGCTGGCAGTCATCGTGGATGAAGCATCGCGATGCGTATTATGAAAAAATCGAAAAGCGTCGGCAAAAAAACATAGAAGAAGGTCACCTGCATGTACCGACGGCAGGACTTTCTCAAGATGTCGAAGAAGGTGAGGAAGACAACATCAGCACACCAGGTATACTCAGCCAATTCCTGACCCTACTTTCGCGACGCTGGCGCATCTTTTTCCGCGATCGAGGTCAGGTTTTCTTGCAGCTCGCGATCATGATATGCTTTCCCATTCTCGTATCGCTATTTAGCGACAAAGCGAATGTGCAGATGCGTTCTCTCTCTGATATGCGCCAGACGGATGTGATGCTGGAAATCACAGAGCAGCAAAACGTCAAGCAGGATAACATGAAGGCGGGCTCGGCACTCTCCGGCATCATCATGTTTCAGGTGGTTTTGCTCGGGCTGATGGGATCGAATAACTCCGCCCGCGAGATTGCTGGGGAGCGTCCGATTTACGAGAAGGAAAAGTTCGGCGGCCTACGTCCCAGTGCTTACCTCGCTAGCAAGGTGGCGTTTTTATCCTGTTTGGTCATAGCTCAGTCGTTATGGATGGCGGTGTTTGTGAATATTTTTTCCCCGTTCGATGGAACCTTCGCGCAGCACGCGCTTTTCCTTCTGCTATGCAATGCAGCGATGACTTCGGTGTGTCTCGGCATTTCGGCTATGATGAAAACGGCAGAACAAGCATCACTGCTGTCCATTTACCTCGTGGGTTTTCAATTGCCGCTATCAGGAGCGGTGCTGGCTCTGCCCGAAAAGATCGAGACCTTTACGCGCCCGTTCATTTCCGCCTACTGGGCCTGGTCGGGTTCGGTCGAGGCTCTCGGCACAGCGCGCAATCTGGCAGTGAAGTCGGTCATTTCCACTAGCATCACGCCGCAAAATTTCTGTTTCTACTTGCTCGGATTGCATATTGCGGTAGGATTACTAGTAACACTGATTGGTGCGAAACGTCATCAGTGGGAATAATATTTCATTTTTTCTCCATCACCCACACCCATTTCAACAACCATCTTTTTTATGGCAAGACGAGCTAGTTCCGGACCCAATTATATCGCGATGATTGCCATCGCGGGATTCGTCATCGTTGCATTTATCGGTGCAAAATTTCTGATGAATGACAGTGGAAAAAAGATCAAAGGGGCAACGCCGCTTTCGATCACCGAATTTCTCGAAAATGGCAATTCTCTCCGCGGTAACGAATACCTCGTGGAAGGCACGGTAGATCAGCGCTGGCCGCGCGATAACGGGCAATTGGTTTCCCTACTGGTGAATGATTCGGAAGATCTGATCGGCATCGAAATTCCCGCCTCCTTCAACAATCTCAATATTGAACGCTCGCAAAAGTATGCCATCAGAGTCAAGTTCCGCGAGGGTGGTGTACCGGTAGCTACACAAATCGAAAGATTCTAACAATTCAACCCATCTCCGTTCATGAAAATATCACTTCTGCTCTGCGCTTTGTTATCGCCCAGCTTCGCCCAGGTTTACACTCCACCACCCGGTAATGGTGCCGCGCCGCCAGCAAATCAAGGCGGCGGCGATACGACCATTGTCCGGCCCCAGCAACAGAACGCGGCGCCACTGATGGGCAATGAAGTGCCCTTTGTCGATCCGTCGGCCGAGACGGTGACTTTCAATGGCAGAAATTTCGCGATCGCAGACAATCGTCTTTTCGCTGCCCGCTTCGAACGCTATCTGAACGAGCCAGAGGACAGTTCCGAGGAGGCTGTGGAATATCGTGAAACCATCGATGAGATTCTAGCGCTGGTTTCTCCTCACAATCCGACCGGACCGAATCTCTACGCCGCATTCAAACTACTACCAAAGGCCTCGAACTATCCCGGCGATGCAAAGCTCTGTGACTCTCTTTCCCAAGCGGTCTATGTCGCAATGGTATCACGCAAAAATGTAGAAGGATCGAAAAAGTTGATGGAAGCGCTTGAGGAGGAGAAGCAGCGAGTGATTCGTGAGGCAGACTGGAAAGCCGCGAACGAAAAAGATCCTTCTCTCAATCAAACAGGTCCCAGTTCTAGTGGTGGCGGGCGCACGTCCCGTCAGGCAGGACAGCCGAATGGAGGCGGTAACGGTGGAGGCGCACAACAAGGAAACGGCGGTCCTGGTCAGCGTGCCGGCGCAGCCACCGACCCCGGACGCGGTGTGCAATCACTGCGCTATGCTGACATGCAACGTCGCATCATCGAGATCGAGGCGATGAAGAAAAAAAATGAGCTCAAGGGCGAGGTGCAAATTGTTCAGGCAAAAATTCAATACCAGGCGTTAATGATGCAATTCTTCATGCAGCGCCGTTTTCAACACGTATTGATGGCCTCACGCTTCTACAATCAGATCTGGACGGATGGGGACAGCAAGTTGCACATCGACAAGAACTCGGACACGAGTAAATTATTCAATGAATCCGTCGGCTTCAGCCCTACCGTTGCCAGCCTAGACACCTTTTCTTCAGAATTCATCCGCGACTGCGATAAAGGAGTGGAAGCATTTAACTTCCTCGCTGACAAGGGTGAGCTTGAGTCCGCCGCCAAGCGACTTTCCGAAGCTTATGCCGTGGGTGAGTTCATGCCTGGCATTCGCACCCTTCCCCGTGATCGCAAGCGCAAGGTCTTAGAATTCGTGCGTGAGTCTTACAAACTTCTGGCAGCCATCGATGCGAGGGACTACACCACAGCAGAAAAAATCTCGGCTAGTATGAAAGGCATGGCCAGCGATTACAATGGCAACAAGGCAGACGCCGCGATCGCCACATACACGCGAGTGTCTAACATGCATATCATGACCGCAAAAACCCACGCTGCCTCCAATGAGATTGACAAAGCGCGTGAGGAAATCAAAAAGGCCATGGAAATCTGGCCACAGAACCCGAAACTTGCTGAGTTCGACCAGTTGGTGGAGGCCAGCAGCACGATGGTGACGGCGAAAAATGATTTCGATCGCCTACTCTCGGAAAACAACTACCGCCAGATTTTCACCGATCAGTATCGCATTGCCCCCGCAATCCAAAACGATCCGCAGCGCATGGAGGCGTTCAAACAAATCATCGGCAACCTCACCAGCATCGAGGCCTCTATCGGCAAAGCAAATGAGTTTTCCAAAATGGGCCAGGACTACGCTGCCTGGGAGCAATTGGCATTGGTGCGCGAAAAATTCCCTGATGATCCGAAGCTGGGTCGTGAACTCGAATTACTCGCGCCAAAAGTAGCCGATTTTACTAAGGCTCTCGACCGCGCTCAACAGTTTGAAAAACGTACGCCGAAACAAACGGGATCTGCCATGGCTTGGTATCTGAAGGCGCAGCGCATCTATCCACAAAGCGAGTTGGCCGAACAAGGAGTGCAGCGACTGTTGGATGAAATTTTACCAGAAGACGACTATCCCAAAGCACCTGTGACCCAGGATAACTCGGATGACCTCTAGGATTACTCTAGTTTATTTACTGATCAAGAGTGCATCTGTCTTGCTGGCACCTGCCCAAGAACCAGCAATGCCTCCTTTGATCGTCGAACCCTCTTGTTGCGCCGGTTCCAGTCGCACCGCCGCTCTAGCACTGGATCCCTTCGTTGAAGAATCGGCATGGAAATTCGCCGATGCCACCGCATGGAAGTGGCAAGCCGCCCCGACCGGAAAAGAACTGATCTTGCTGAAACAAAATGCCTACAAACCGCCCTATCGTAGCCCCATCAATTTGACATGGTTCCAGTCGCGCGAGTGGAGTCACTTTTCTCTCACTCTCGAGTGCCAGCTCTCGCGTTTCGATGAGGGGAATAACGACCTTTGCATCGCCTTTGCGGGTAGCGGTGCGGATCAGTTTTACTATATTCACCTCGGTGAAAAGGCCGATACGCCACATCATCAGATCCACCTTGTCGAGCACGCCGACCGTCGACCGATTACCACCTTCCGCAGCTCCGGCACCCCGTGGGAAAAAGACACCTGGCACAAGCTCAAGATCGTGCGCAATATTGATACGGGAGATATCGCCGTGTGGTTCGATAACTCCCCCACCCCGCTACTCGCTGCACGCGATAAAACGTTCACTTGGGGTAAAATCGCACTGGGATCTTTCGATGACGAAGGACGATTCCGTAACGTTCGGATCCGCGGCACCAGTCGCAAGGTGTCGCCCGTTCCTTGAAAAGGATTTCTCGGAGATTCTCGCAAATGCTCGATTGCGTCAATTCAGGTTTGGTCTCTGAAAAAAAAAGCATTTCCCCCACTCGCATCCTGCGCTACGCTCTGCCGCAGTGACATTACAGGATCTAGGATGGAATGACTTTTTCGCTGCTGCGTTTGCCGCACTACCCGAGAATGATTGGGTGCCCGCGCGCTTGATTCGCGAGAGTCCGATCAACTACGGAGCGTTTCTCGCTGATGGTGAGGAGATCGATGTGATCCTTTCTGGCAAAGTGTGGCATGATGCCGTCAACGATGCGGATTTGCCGGCGGTGGGCGATTGGGTCGCGGTCAAGCTGGGTGGGGAAAACGAGGAAAACGTCATCCGCGCCCGCCTGCCTCGCCAATCATGCTTCTCGCGCAAGATGCCAGGAAAAAGCACGGAGGAACAAGTCATCGGCGCCAATATCGACATCGTCGCGGTAGTCACAGATGCAGGTGAGGATTTCAATCCGCGTCGCATGGAGCGTTATTTCACCCTGATTCAGCGTTCGGGGGCAAAGGCGGTGGTTCTGCTCAACAAGGCCGACCTTTATGCGAAACGGCAGAACCAGGAAGCTGCGGAGATTTTACAAAAACTTTGCCCAGATGCTTCTGTTCATATCACCAGCGCCCTGCACGACACAGGCTTGAAAGTGCTTTTGCAGCATTTGAAAAAAGGTACTACTATGTGCATAGTAGGATCAAGCGGTGTAGGCAAATCCACACTCGTCAATCAATTGTATGGCGAGGAATGGCAGTGGACCGACGACGTAAACGAAGTCACGGGGAAAGGTCGCCACACGACCACCTCACGCGAGTTGGTGCCGCTGCCGAAACGTGGACTTATCATCGATAACCCCGGCATGCGGGAAATTCAGATGTGGACAAACGAGAAGACTCTTCGTGAAAGTTTCTCTGATGTGGAGCATCTCGCGCTGCAATGCCGATTCCAAGATTGCAAGCACCAGAACGACAAAAGCTGCGCCATTCGCGCCGCTGTCGAGAATGGTTTGTTAGATGCCAACCGACTCGACAGCTACCTTCGTCTCGATGAAGAAATCGAAAAACTTCGTCGGCGACAAAAAAAGCGTCAAATCAATACCGAACGACGTGCTAAGCGTGATCATCGAGTGAAAGCACGTAACTTAAACGATCGCATCCAATGGGAAGCTGACGAAATCGGTCTACTACGTCACGGCGACGATAGTGATCTCGACTGATTCTTACGCTCCATGATCATCGGCAAACGCGCGAGAATGGAGGACAAAATCGTAAGAAGAACAGAATACCTTTGGCTGTTTATCGCATTGCTCGCGTCGGCGACTCCCAACACTCATCATTTGTAGTGGAAATCCATGGATTTTCCGCATACAAGCTGCCTTGCCAAATCCGATATGACACTCTCTCAGCAACTCGAACTTTCTCTCTCTGCCGTTCTTACACAGATCCTGGGTGCGCCCACCTCAGCTAGCGTCACGGCGGCCAATGATTTGCGCTTTGGTGATTACCAATCGAACGCGGCCATGGTGCTCGCCAAAGCCAATAAAATCAATCCGCGCGCTCTGGCGGAGCAAGTAATCGCAGCTTGGCCTTGCGATGCGATTGCAACCACGGAAATCGCAGGTCCAGGATTCATCAATTTCCGCATCAAGACTGCGGTCTACGCGAGTCGCACCCAAGCCGCCTCAACAGACGCGCGGCTGGGCGTAGCGACTACCTCTGAGCCTCAGACCATCGTATTGGATTTCTCCGCTCCCAATGTTGCTAAGCCGATGCATATCGGGCATATCCGCTCAACCATTCTCGGTGATAGCTTGTCGCGCATCGCCCGATTTCTTGGACATCATGTCATTACCGACAATCACATCGGCGACTGGGGTACGCAATTTGGCATGGTTACCTGGGCGTGGAAAAACATCCTTAACGAAGAAGCCTTGCTCGCAGATCCACTTGCAGAGCTGCTGCGTCTCTATCGCCACGCTAGCGACTCCTCGAAAGCCGATGAATCGATCCGCGAAGC
Organism: Akkermansia muciniphila; assembly: GCA_945888515.1. Lineage (GTDB taxonomy): Bacteria > Verrucomicrobiota > Verrucomicrobiia > Verrucomicrobiales > Akkermansiaceae > UBA956. The sequence continues at coordinate 85,416 of CAMDAD010000004.1, forward strand.
CTGTCGTTCCGAATTGGTGAAACTCCAACAAGGAGATGCAGAAAACGTTGCGATCTGGACGCGTTGTCTCGAACTATCCAAGCGCGGGCTGCAGCAAATTTATACACGCCTCGGTGTCTCCTTTGATCACTGGCTCGGTGAGAGCGCCTACAACGATGCGTTGGCACCCTTGGTTGAAAAATTGTTAGAAAAAAACCTGGCGCGCGAGAGTGAGGGAGCCGTGTGCATATTTTCCGATGGCTCGGTCAGTGATCCCACGAAAGACCCCTTCCTCATCCGTCGCGATGGTGAATGGTCGGACTTTCCGATGATGATCCGCAAAAGCGATGGAGCTTTTAACTATGCCACAACCGATATCGCGACCTTACAGTTTCGACACAATGAATGGAAAGCGGATGCTGCTTGGTATGTCGTCGATCACCGTCAATCCTCCCATTTCCAGCAACTCTTCGCTGTGGCCGCGCGTCTGGGCCTGGAATCGATGGATCTGCGGCACATCGCTTTTGGCACGATTCTCGGCACCGATGGCAAACCGCTCAAAACACGCGCTGGCGATCTGCCGCAACTCGCTGATGTATTAGATGACGCCGTTTCCGCCTCGCGCAAGACCGTAGATGAGCGCAGCCGCCTCGACACAGATGAAGAACGCGCCGAGCTCGCCGAGCTCATAGGTATCAGCGCCGTCAAGTTTACCGAGTTGGCACACCATCGATTGTCCGACTACGTTTTCGACCTCGATAAAATGGTTTCTCTCGAGGGCGATACCGCTCCTTACCTATTCTACAGTTTCGTCCGTTCGCGCTCGATTTTCCGCAAGCTTGAAGAAACATTTACTCCCGGTGCTGCCATCGAATTCACGGAAGAAGCGGAAATTCATCTTGCACGGCTGCTCTCGCGCTTCGCTGAGGTAGTGCCGAACGTAATCGATGACTGTCGCCCGAACATTCTCACAAGTTATCTGTTAGAAGTAGCTCGCGCCTTCCATAGCTACTTCGAGGCATGTCCTGTTCTCAAAGCTGAGGGAATCAAGCGCTACAGCCGACTCACGCTATGCGATGTCACGGCCCGCACCTTGGAAAAAGGTCTGAATTTGCTAGGGATCGCGGTGCCGCAACGGATGTGATTGCCTACTCAATTCACATAGTGACTCGCCGTGGAAGCTACCCCTGTGGAAAAACTCATCCCAACTATGAATTTAATTCATAGTTGGCATCAAACCTGCTTGTCAAATGTTGCATGAATACAAATAATACTAGAAAAAAAACCTTAGTTTCATTGGCAATCTGGGGGGTGTGTAGCGGTTTTTTACAGGCTCAAGATACCGCAACAGCGACAGTTGACTCGGGAAACAGCGCATGGATATTTACCGCGACAGCATTGGTATTATTCATGACAATGCCCGGCTTGGCGCTATTTTATGGTGGCTTGGTACGAGGCAAAAACTTCCTATCTGTGTTAGGGCAGTGCGCTGGTATCGCATTTATGGCATCCCTGCTCTGGGTGGGCTGCCTCTACAGCTTGGCATTTAAGGGTGACGGCAAATGGATCGGTGATCTGAGTGCGGTGTTCCTGCGTGGCATCGGCACGGACTCAGTAGCAAGTGGCACCACCATCCCAGAACTGCTATTCGTGATGTTTCAGATGACGTTCGCCATCATCACCCCTGCGCTCTACATCGGCGCTGTGGTCGAGCGCATGAAATTTTCCGCAGTGCTGCTTTTCTCTGCACTCTGGTTGCTGGTAGTCTATACTCCCGTGACCAAATGGGTGTGGGGTGGCGGATGGCTTTTTGAAATGGGCATTCGCGATCTGGCAGGCGGTATCGTGGTGCACGCCACGGCTGGTGTGAGCGCTCTGGTCTTGGCCATTTTGTTAGGAAGACGCTCGGGGTTTCCGCAGCATCCGCACCCACCACACCATCCCGCGATGGTTTTCATTGGTGCCGCTATGCTCTGGGTCGGGTGGTTCGGCTTCAATGCAGGAAGTCAGTTGAGCGCGGGTGGTAGTGCCGCAATGACTATGCTGGTGACGCATCTTTCCGCGTGCGCGGCAGCATTGGTATGGATGCTGTTAGAAAAAATCCGCAACGGCAAAATCGGTATTGTAGGCATGGTAACGGGCTTGGTGGCTGGACTGGCGACAGTGACCCCAGCATCCGGAGATATTGGACCGATCGGAGCTATTGCGATTGGCTCATTGGCTGCTGTGGTCTGCTACTTTGCGGTAAGTTTGATCCGTGAAAAATGGCATATCGATGACTCATTGGACGTATTTGCCGTGCACGGTGTCGGTGGCATTCTCGGCACGATTTTGTTAGCATTTTTCGGTCAGCAATCGCTCGGAGGACTGGGTATTGTCAAACCGATCGGAACCCAGTTGCTTATCCAACTCACCGGATTAGGCGTGACGATTGTCTGGTCGGCTCTAGCCACTTTACTGCTGTTTTTCCTTGTCAAAAAAACAATTGGTGTGCGTGTGCCCCAGGAAAAAGAATTTGAAGGACTCGACCGCGCGGAGCATGGCGAAAACGCCTACCCGATGGAGTCCTGATTCGATCGACTCACCACTTCCAACAGCCAACGACGATTGCGTTTAAGGTGAAACTTTTCCCTGTGTCGCACGTCGTTGGCATGTTTCGTGTATTCCACCTCTAAGGTCACGCTGGCGTGGGTGCTCGACATTTTTTTCACCCGTAAGAGAGGTGCGCGCTGCATTCGTATGAAACAATGCAAAGGCACGTGCAAATGCGCGGCATTCCAAAGGAACGAAGCAGGAAAAAAATCTTCTATTTCAGAAAGTGCCTGAAACACTTCGCGAACGAGATACTCGCCATGACGCGCACTCAATCGCGCTGCATGATGACGATTCCGCCATTGCTCCACGCGTGATTCTACTGGATGTTTGAGTTCGACTTCGATTTCTTCGATCAAAGAACGTGCATGAACTGCCATCATCGCATGCAATTCCTCGCGGTCGATCAATCCATTCTCGAATTGTTCCATCAATTTAGGAGGTGTCGGTAGAGGCGGCATTTTACCGACTATCGCAGAAGAAAATTCTGTCCGCAAATCAAAAGTATGGCACACACTTGCCAACAGCGCCATGAACTGCCAGTTTCTGCGAGATCATGAGACATGCCTTGCACAACCGAGCCATTGCTTGGCTCCTGTTTGCTACTTTGTTGTGGGCAGTCAGCTTTCCTTTTGTGCAGATTCTCTATATCGAGCAGAAGTCCCTTCTTCCGGAAGCGAGCATTCTGTTTCTTTCCATCCTGCTCATGGCAGCGCGATTTGCGATCGCGGCCTTGTTGCTCCTGCCGTGGGTATTGCCACAGTTGCGATCCTACACCAAGCTCGAGTGGCAACAGGGCTTTTGGCTCGCACTGTTTGGTGGCGTTGGCATGTGGTTGCAGGCCGATGCACTGGCCTACACGAAGGCCTCGACATGTGCATTTATCACGCAAGGCTATTGCGTATTTTTACCGATCTATCATGCGCTGCGCAGTCGTCTATTTCCCGGAATGCAGACGGTCATCGCTGTGATTCTCGTGCTACTCGGTGTAGCGTGGCTTTCTCACGTAAAACTTAGCGATCTTCGCCTAGGGCGCGGTGAATGGGAAACGTTGCTAGCGGCTCTGCTATTCACCGCGCAGATTCTCAGTCTGGAACATTCCCGTTTCCGAGGGAATCGCAGTCTGCCTATCACTTGGATCATGTTTCTTGGCATCAGTGTAGTAGCGATGCCTAGCGCGGTTGGGGTGGCGAACAAAACGTCTGATGTGATCACCGCTTTGTCGTCCCCCGCCGCGCTTGGTCTCATCGCATCGATGGCAGTGCTTTGTAGCATCGGAGCCTACGGTTTGATGAATCGGTGGCAGGGATTTGTAAGCTCGGTGGAAGCCGGTCTCATTTATTGCGCCGAACCAGTATTCACTAGTCTCATCGCACTGTTTCTCCCTTCCGTCATCGGGGTCTTGATGGGACATACCATTGTAAATGAACCACTCACCCTATCGCTGATTGGTGGGGGTACGCTCATCACGATGGCGATTCTCCTTTTGCAGCGAAAGTCCAGCACAGCGCGCGCAACTCACCCGGCAGAATAGGTGGCATAGTCACATGATGACACTTTGACCAGTTGCGCCAGAGGCTGTATCGCCTACCGTCGCTTTCATGAATCGCAGAGCCGCTCTTCGAATCCTAGCGCCCTCCTTATTGGCGCAGCAAGTGACTGCGCTGGGAGCCGATAAAGCCACGAGCAAAAAAGGCTGGGCGGGTGGCGATCGCACTGCGCATCAGCTCTTCGGCGCCCATTGGTATTATACCTGGTGGTATGGCGGCAACATCAATGCGGAGATCGAGTTTGTCCCCATGATCAAGAACCGAAAGGATGTGGAGGGTGGCGACACGATTGCTCGTGTCCGCGCAATGAATGGGATAAAACATCTGTTAGGCTACAATGAACCCGAGCGCGGAGATCAGGGGAACCTGACGATCGATGATGCGATCAAGCACTGGCCGAAGCTCCAGGCCATCGCCGAGGCGAAAAATATCCCATTGGGAAGCCCAGCGCCCTCATCCGACGACAAAGGCGTCAGATGGCTGGAGGAATTCATGCGCCGTATCAAGAAAGAAAAACTGCGCGTCGATTTCATCGCAGTGCATTGGTATCGCAGCCGGGATGCCGATGACTTCGAAAATTTTCTCAAAGGCCTAGCAAGGTCACATCGAATGCCCGTCTGGCTGACCGAGTTCAATGGTTGGAGCGGCAGCGAGCGTGACAACTATGATTTCCTCAAGCAGGCTCTGCGTTTTCTGGAGCGCGACAAAGCCATCGAACGCTACGCCTACTTCGAGCCCGGCAAAGGCAAGCCGCACAGTCTCTTCGGAAACGAGGAAGGTGGCCTTTCTCGCATGGGTCAACTCTATCGTGATGCAGGCACCTGATTGAGGCAACGGGATTGGAGCTTGCCAATCCGCCGTGTTTTTCTACCTTGATTCCATGGCCTCCTCTCAACACCTCAGTGCCGCTGTGCGCGACATTCCTGACTTCCCCAAACCGGGCATTCTCTTCAAGGACATCACCCCCGTGCTCGCTGATGGTAAATTGTTTCACGACTGCATCACCCTACTCTGTGCGACGGCTGGCGATCAGGTCATCGATAAGGTCGTGGGCATCGATGCCCGCGGATTCATCTTCGCAGCTGCAGTCGCGGATCGTCTCGGCATCGGCTTCGTGCCCGTGCGCAAGGCGGGGAAATTGCCATGGAAAACTCGCGGGCTTGCCTATTCGTTAGAGTATGGCGAAAACGTGATCGAACTGCACGAGGATGCGGTGCTGCCTGGAGAGAACATTTTGTTAGTCGATGACTTGCTCGCCACTGGCGGAACGGCTGCAGCGGCGGCCCAGCTGATTACCTCGCTCGGAGCGCATTTGATCGGCGCTTCATTTTTCATCGAGCTTACCGAATTGCATGGTCGTGAAAAAATGCCTGACATCCCGATCCACGCGATCTTGCAATACTGAGGCTTAGGGCTTTTTTTCCACAAACCGAAAGCGAGCATCGTAGCGACCGCCGCTGTTGATTTTGCAGCAAGTCAGACAAGCCAGAGCGCGCTTGATTTTACGCACTCGCTTGATTTCTGCACGACAGTTGGGACAAATGTAGTGATAGCGAATCGTTTGTGTCCGGCGAGGTAGCGGCAACTGATGGCACACGGACTCGTTTGCGATACCGAGATCGGAACAAGCCTGCCGCCACTCTCTTCCATGGGGTGCGATTTTCCGCCGGCCCGCGCGCTCATAAGCTATGAGATGAGCGAGTTCATGGCGAAGGGTGCGCTCGGTTTGCTGCGCATCGAGCGAGTCGATTTTCGGATTGAGTTCGATCAATCGTTGCGGCCACCAAGCGCGACCTGCCGTAGAGCGCATGCGCGGATTCCATACCACTTCCACTTTCTGTGACAGTTCGGTTAATCCAAAAGATGCTGCGATTTCTCGGCACCATGCCGTCCTCGTTTCGTCGCGATTCCCCTTATTTAGCGGTATCGATGCCCTTTGCAGAGGCTGGGAAAGCCAAGGAAATGCCATCTGCCACGCGCTTTGTCTCATGCAGGGATAGTATAGCATTCAGCCGAAAAATTCGCAACCGAAGCCTGACGCAGCGGAGATTTGACAGAGTTTCAAACCCGTTTACGTTCGTGCCTACCAGAATGACAGACGAGCAACTCTACGAATCATTGACGGCCTTTCAAAGCAGCGGTCGCAATTTATGGCTGGACGCCACCGCAGAGCAATGGAACGACCATCGCTGGCAGCTTAAGAACAGAGTTTCTTCGCTCGCCGCCTTAGAGGAGAAAATGTCACTCACCGCCGAAGAGCGCGCAGGTGTCTTGTTAGCAGGGAACAAATTGGCGATGTCGATCACACCGCATTTTTTCCAACTGATCGATCGCGATGATCCGAGCTGCCCCATCCGCCGCCAAGTGATTCCACGCATGGAGGAGGCATGGACTGCGCCGGATGAAATGGCTGACCCTTGTGGCGAAGATAGCCACATGCCCGTTCCGGGACTCGTGCACCGCTATCCGGACCGCGTGCTTTTTCTCGTCACCGACCGCTGCGCCTCCTACTGCCGCTACTGCACTCGCTCGCGCGTGGTTTCCGGCGTAGGAGATCAACAACTGGAGATCCAATGGGAGGCCGCCTTCCGCTATCTCGAACAACATCACGAAGTGCGCGACGTGCTACTTTCCGGCGGCGATCCATTGTTGCTCTCGGATGACAAACTGGACCGCATCCTCACGCGCCTGCGCTCGATTCCCCACATCCAGTTTGTTCGTATCGGCTCGCGCATTCCTCTTTTCTTGCCACAGCGCATCACGCCGGAGCTCTGCGCCATTTTGCAAAAACACCACCCGCTCTTCCTATCCATCCACACCAATCATCCAAAGGAACTCACCACCGAGGTGCGCTTGGGGTTGGAGCGATTGGCGAATGCCGGAATTCCGTTAGGCAATCAATCCGTTCTCCTGCGCGGCGTGAATGACTCCCCCATCGTCCAGCGCGCGCTAGTGCACAAACTCCTGATGTGCCGCGTTCGCCCGTATTATCTCTACCAGTGCGACCTGATCAACGGCTCATCACATCTGCGCACGACCGTCGCCACGGGGCTCTCCATCATCGAGCAACTACGCGGACACACGACCGGTTATGGCATCCCACAGTATGTCATCGATGGCCCAGGCGGGGGCGGGAAAATTCCTCTCAACCCCGAGTATATTCTCAACCGTCAGCCCGGTCGTGTCATGCTGCGCAATTACGAAAACGAAGTGTTTGAGTATCCCGATCCACCGCAAATCCCTGACAGTGTTTTGTCAGAACTCTTCCAACAATCCGAACAACCAACCGATACCGAACATGTGGGACATCACGTTTCAGCAACTCTTTGACCGGTGCCTCAAGCTCCACGCTGAAGGACGCCGCGATTTCGAGAACTTTTACGAGGCAACCGATCGCGATTTTCTTGCATCGATCGGCTACAAGGAACGCGAGTTCTATGATTTTATCGAGGATCTGAATAACGAACAAGCCCCCGCCGCCAGCACGGCTCTGCTCGTGGCAGCGGTGCGCCGTGATTATTTTCTCACGATCCAACAAGGACAGCGCTCGGATACCGTTCTCAAGCGCGATGATCTGCCGACCTTCGGCGACACGCTGGAAGGCATCGCCTATCTACCGCGCATCATCGCAAAGGCCCGTGCCAAGCTGCGCGGCGAGCTGGATCCCGACCTGATGTATGGCTGCGGCGGCGACCGCCATTTCCTGCAAACCCACGGAGACAAGCACCTCGCCGATTTCCTGCGCCACACCTGGGCGGCGGGCGATGATTTCTTGAAAATCGTCGCCTACGTGAAAAGCTGAGCCGCGTTGCTGACCCGCTCAGTGCGATGCCCGCGGCTCGATCACCGACTGCAGGGATTTCACTTTTTCAAAATCTTTCATCCCTGGTGAAGTCTCCGCACCGCTCGCAATGTCGATCGCGGCAGGGTGCACGGTTGCGATGGCCTCGGCGGCGTTTTGCGGCGTGATGCCCCCGGCCAGCAATACCGGCATGTGGGGAAAACGCATCATCGCCTCGATCGCCAGAGTCCAGTCAAACGTCGATCCCGTGCCACCGTACACGCCGGGTGCGGCGGTATCGAGAAGCAACGCATGCGCCGCCTGATAGGCTCCGAGCTGTGCCAAATCATCCTCATCGCGGATGCCGATCGCCTTGATGCAGGGGATGCCGCGATCTAACAGTTGTTGCAAATCTTCCGGACTCTCATCGCCGTGTAGTTGCGCCGCGTCGATCAAACCTTGCGCATGGAGCTCCGCGATGTAGTCGATGGCGGCATTGACAAAAACACCCACCCGCAGAATCGATCCACGCACTTCCTTCAGCCATGGTGCTGCGTCATCGGGCGAAATGTAGCGCTTCGAGAGCGGCCAGAAATTCACCCCCAGCGCCGCCACGCCGCAGTCCACCAATCCCTGCGCATCCGCGGCAGTCGTGACTCCACAAATCTTCAAAGAACAACGGTGTGTCGAAAAAAACGAGGCGAGCAATGATGAGACTTCGGGCATGGGAAAGGAGTGCGATACGCTTGCACGAACCGTATCGAATGCAAGCCGGAAAACGAACACAAAAAAGGGCGACCCGCAAGGGCCGCCCTGAGAGAAAAAGAGAGCAGATTAGGCTTTCGAAGCTTCCTCCACCGTCAGCGGACGGTAGCCACCGATGGTCTTGAAGTAGAATAACAATAGCAAATAAATAACGGCCATACCGCATGGCAGCAATGCGTCGAAACGAAGTGTTTTGCGACTTCCACTGATTTCTGCATCAACCATGGCTTGCTGCTCGGCAGTGCGCTTCCCCTGTTCGACCTCTTTGGCCGCAGCAATTTTCTTGCCATCAAGTGCGACAACTTCGTCAAAGCCTAGCCATTTGCTCGATTTTTCCGCTTTGTTTGCTTCGAGTATTGCTGTCTGATTGGTTTCGATGAGATGCTCCGAAGTGAATCTGTCTTTTCCATACCCAAGACCAGGGCCTCCCAGTTGTCCAACCGACAACATACCAATACCGCCCATGATGGACATAGCTACCGCTCCCGTACGAGGAAAACGGTCACCAACGACGGCGAGCATGGTTGGCCAGAAGAAAGTTTTTCCAATACTGTAAATGAACATCGCACCAAAAGCAGCGGTAACACCCGTGGCACCCGCAGCAAGATATAAGCCTGCGATCGCAAACAGAGAACACACAAACAAAATAGCTACAGGCGAAAGTTTCAGCGTGCTTTCAATCCAATGCGAGCAAAAACGCAATCCGAACATCATCGCACTGGCAAAGATGAACAAAATTTTGCCCAAGCTTGGTGTCAGAATCGTTCCGTTAATATTTTCAATCCAAGAATCTGTGCCCAATTCCAAAGAACCGAGAATACCGTGCGCTAAAAACAAAATGAAGAGCATCCAGTGACCGATCGCAAATTGCGTGATCACGGCCACCCACAGGACAAAGCCTGCTCCCACTGCCATAGAAATGTAATTCCAAGAAGAACTCACGAAGAAATCCGAACCAGTGAGGCCAGCAAGGATGTTTCCGCCCAATGCATCACGTGTGAACAAGTAGAGTAATAGACCGGCCACGCTAGCACCAAGAATACCGACGTCTTTCATCATTTCACCAAGTGAAAACCCTTTGCTTGATGCTTCGGATTTCGGGAAACTTTGACCAAAGAACATGAAACCGTAAATCACGGTTGGAATCAAATAAAGCCCAAGCTGCGCTTTCCAGCTCCAGTCGTTTCCAACAACAAGAGTGATCAGTGCGCCAAGAATCATACCAGCAGGCCAGCTCGCATGAAGGATATTCAGATAGTGAGTGCGATTGTTAGGAAACAAAGTCGCAACGAGGGGGTTTGCGACAGCCTCCAGAGTGCCGTTAGCCAACGCAAATATGAATGTGCCAGAGAAAAGCAGCAGGAATGCCGTTTGCTGACCCATTGCAGCAGAAGGCATCAGAGTGACTACTGCCGAAAGCACGTGTAGGAGAAATGCTGTGATCACTAATTTCCCGTAACCAATCTTATCAACAATGATGCCGCCAATGATGATGCCGAAGCAGAAACCGGAAAATCCCGCTCCGCCGATCAGGCCGTTTTGCAAATTCGTGAAGCCGAATTCAGCCGCCCATGCTGCGTTGATGCCATTACGTATGGCGAATCCAACACCTGCGGCGAGAATCGCCATGAATCCCGCCCAAAGCAATCGCTTTGCATTGGGCGCCGTCGTTGTATCTAGTGAGTTACTCATGTAGGTTTGTGTGTTATTAATCGGGAGGGCGCAACATTTATGGAATTCTTCTTAGGATGACAAGAATTCATTGTGTCAGAGTCGGGAATTTTGCTGTATTTTCGCAACAACGTGCCTGCCACACTCAATTCAAAAAACACAAAACCGTTGACGATCAATGACTTATTGCGCTTGTGAAATTTTTCACAAATAAAACTTGTCAATGTTACGGAAAATTGAATAAACATCCGCGCCCGCTACCCATTTCCCGATGCGTAAACTCTTTTTTTCTCTCGCTGCGTTTCTTCTGAGTGCTTCTACGGCCACGGCGGCTGGTGCGCACAAGCTGCCACTCTATCCTAGCTCACCGTTCGAAGGCACCGCATTGTCTTGGGTCAGCAATTCAATGATCATGGTCTGGATCGCTGCGGGTATCATTGTTCTTTTTTGTCGTGCAGCCACTTCCAAACTCTCGCTCATCCCTGCCGGCTTTCAGAACTTTGCCGAGTGGCTGATCGAGAGTCTCTATGGATTCTTTTCGAACATTCTTGGCGAGCACCTTGTCAAAAGGACATTCTGGTTTTTCGGTGCCACGTTTCTTTTGATTTTGATCGTGAACTACCTCGGTCTCTTTCCAGGGGTAGGCACCATCACCTTCCTTGACAGCCACGGGCATGTCACCGGCCTGCTGCGCGGTGGAAACGCTGACCTCAACATGACGGGCGCCATGTCGATCACCTTCGCGCTATTGTGGTTCTACTGGGCACTCTCGGAGAACGGTGTAAAAAACTTTTTTGCCCACATTTTTGCGCCCAAAGGCACATTCCACGGCTTCATGAAGCTCGGTATGGTCTTGATCTTTTTCATGGTCGGTATTCTGGAGGTGGTTTCTATCTTTATCCGCCCCGTGGCTCTCTCGTTCCGTCTCTACGGAAACATCTACGGTGGCGAGCAAACTCTCGAAGGCTTGATGGCCCTCGTGCCGGAATCGATCGCCTTCCTTCCCGCTCTCCCCTTTTACTTTGTCGAGCTACTCGTAGGACTTCTTCAAGCTCTCGTCTTCACTCTTCTCAGCGCTGTCTTCCTCAAGCTCATCTGTGAGCACTCGGAGGAGCACCATTGATCCCTTTTGGCATCGGACCATGGCGTGGCTGTGGGGGTGTCGAGAACAAACAACCAAATAACTAACATATACTACCATTATGGGAACTAAAGCATTCGCAGTAGCACTCGCAGCTCTGGCTGGCGGCATCGGCATCGGCATCCTCGGCTCCAAAGCCGCTGAAGCTACCGGTCGTAATCCAGGAGCCGCCACACCGATCCTCGTGGTCTCGATTATTTTGGCAGCTCTGATTGAAGGTATCTTCATTCTCTCCGCATTCGCTGTCAGCTTCTAATCCAAATTGGCTCGGTGATCCGAGCCAATGGGTGTCGTCCCCGTGGCGACACCCCTATCCTTTTCCTTAACCAATTCTTCCACTCATGTTCGCAATCCTCGCCGAGACCGCCACCGCCGGAACTGAAGCTGCCAAATCAGGCCTACTGGAGACCTTTGGTGTCTCATGGCCATTTTTTATCGCTCAGTTGATCAATTTCATCATCGTTCTTTTTGTTCTCAAAAAGTTCGCCTTCGGCCCGATCCAGCAAATTTTGGAACAACGCAAGCAGCGCATCGCTGATGGCGAAGCGAAACTGAAGCAAATTGAGAAGCAACTCGCCGAATCCGCTCAGCACACCGCTGAAGTAATCGCCAAAGCCAATGCCGATGCGAAGCGCATGATCGAGGAAGCCAAGGCCAGCGCCTCTTCGCTGACCGAACAAAAAGCTCAGGAAGCCATCGCTACCGCGCAGAGCATCATCGCCAAAGCCGAAGCCGCAGCCCAAGCTGAGCGTGCGCAAATCGAAGCCGACCTCAAGCGCGAATTCGGTCGCTTGGTTGCCACCACCGCTCAGCAAGCCACCGGCGGGAAACTCACATCCGATCAACAGCGCGCTATCAACGAGGAGTCCATTGCCCGCGTTCAAGCCTAACCTTTTCTTGATCCATGAAAGTTTCCAAAGTCGCCAAAACATCAGCCAATCGCATCTTTCGCTTGTGCATGGTCACTGGCACTCTCAATGAGAACCTGATGCGCAGTGCGATCCAGAAATTGGTCGCTACCAAACCGCGCGACTACCAAGCCATCCTCGTTTCACTGAAACGTTTAGTGCGCTTGGAAATGGAACGCAAACAAGTCACCATCGAAAGCGCCAATGCGCTTGACCTTGAAGAGCGTGGTCGCGCGGCCGATTTTGTCATCTCCCAGTATGGCAAGGACCTCACATTCAGCTACAAAGTTACCCCCGAACTCCTCGGCGGCCTGCGCATCCAAGTCGGCAACGACGTGCTCGATGGCTCCGTCCAAGGTCGTATTCACCGCCTCGCCAAAGCATTCTAACGAGAACATCACTTCCCACTTCTAACTTCCACTTATTATGAGCAACATCCTGCAAGAACTCGAAAAAGAGATCGCTAACATTTCCTCCTCTATCGACAAAACCAACGTCGGCATCGTCCGCGAAATCGGCGACGGCGTGGCTCGCGTCGAGGGCCTGTCCGACGTGATGCTGAATGAGATGATCACTTTCCCCGGCGGAGTCACCGGCCTCGCGATGAACCTGGAAGAAGGTTCCGTTGGCGTCGTGTTGCTCGGAAATTACGCATCGATCAAGGAAGGCGACCAGTGCTCCACCACCGGCAAACTCCTCTCCATTCCCGTTGGCGAAGCCCTGCTCGGCCGCGTGGTCAACACGCTCGGCGAACCACAGGATGGCAAAGGTGAAATTGCTGCTTCCGCCTATTATCCGATGGAAAAAATCGCTCCTGGCATCATCAAACGGAAGTCGGTTTCGGTTCCAGTGCAAACTGGCATCATGGCCATCGATGCGATGATTCCGATCGGTCGTGGTCAGCGCGAGTTGATCATCGGCGACCGCGCCACCGGCAAGACCACCATCGCCGTCGATACCATCATTTCCCAGGCCAAGCAGAACAAAGCTGCCGAGCAAGGCAAACTGCAAAACCACAAGCCGCTCTATTGCATCTACGTCGTCATCGGCCAGAAGCTCTCGAACGTGGCACGTATCATCAAGACGCTCGAAGACGCAGGCGCGATGGAATACACCACCATCGTCACCGCATCAGCATCGGACTCCGCCGCCATGCAATACCTCGCCCCGTATGCTGGTTGCTCCATTGCTGAGTATCTCATGGACAAAGGCCAAGACTGCTTGATTGTTTTCGATGACCTTTCCAAACACGCCGTTGCCTACCGTCAGGTATCGCTCATTCTGAAGCGCCCCTCCGGTCGTGAGGCGTATCCCGGTGACGTGTTCTACCTCCACAGCCGCTTGCTCGAGCGTTCCGCTCGTCTGTCCGACAACGCAGGTGGTGGTTCTTTGACCGCTCTTCCCATCATCGAGACCCAGGCCGGTGACGTTTCCGCTTACATCCCAACCAACGTGATTTCCATCACTGACGGTCAGATCTACCTCGAAACCGACCTTTTCTACCAAGGTATCCGTCCCGCCATTTCCGTGGGTCTCTCGGTGTCGCGTGTGGGTTCCGCCGCGCAAACGAAAACGATCAAGTCTGTGGCTGGCACGACCAAGCTCGACCTCGCCCAGTATCGCGAGTTGCAGGCGTTCGCCCAGTTCGGTTCCGACCTCGATGCTTCTACCAAGAAAAAACTCGATCGCGGTGCTCGCATTGTCGAGCTCTTCAAGCAAAACCAATACAACCCGCTCAGCATGGAAATGGAGTCCGTTCTCCTTTTCGCGATGCAAAATGGTTACTTCGACGACGTTCCCGTCAACAAAGTGCGCGAGTTCCAAGCGGCTCTCGGCGAATTCTTCGAAACCCGCAAGGCTGATGTGCTCGATAACATCCGCAACAATAAGCCCGACCTCAAAAAGGACGCGACTGCCGTTGCCACCGTCAAGCAAGCCATTGAAGACTTCAAGACTTCCTGGAAATGAGTGAATGGTTAAGGGGAACTCGTTCATCGTTATGGTGAAAACAAACAACTCGATACCCATAACTCATAACCAATAACAAATAACTTTTTACGCAGTAAAATCACATGGCCAACCTTCGCGACATTCGCCGACGCATCAAATCGGTCAAGAACACCGCTCAAATCACTCGCGCGATGCAGCTCGTAGCTGCCGCGAAGATGAAAAAAGCGCAGGACCAAGCTGTGGCCGGGCGCGATTACGCCAACCAGCTCAACCAAGTTCTGGTTAATTTGAAAGAAAACGTCGAAGAGGAGAGTCATCCACTGCTTCAAACTCGTGAGGGTCATCGCGAGCTGATGTTAGTCGTTTCCACCGACAAGGGGCTCTGCGGCGCTCTCAACACAAACCTCTTCAAAAAGGTGCGTAGCGAAAGCGGCAGTGAAACCCACTACGTGACCGTCGGACGCAAACTTCGCACGATTTTGAGCAAGCTGAACAAGGAGATGCTCGCAGACTTCGAGGTCAAGGACCCTGTTCCGTTCTCGGAAGCCCGCCCGATTTCACGATTCCTCACGAAGCAATTTCTCGACGGACATTACGATAAAATTTCCATCGCTTTCAACAACTTCGTGACCGTAATGAATCAAGAGCCGACCATCATCCAGCTCCTGCCACTCAGCAGCGAAAAGGTGGGCGAAAAGCAAGAATACGAAGGCGTGGGCACAGGTGTCGAGGAAACCGATAAAGCCAAAGCAATGAGCAAAGACTACCTCTTCGAGCCATCACCCCTGCAAGTGCTCGATACCTTGCTACCGCTCTACATCAATTTCCAAGTCTATCAGACTCTCGTCGAAGCCCGTGCTTCTGAGCACAGCGCGCGAATGGTCGCGATGAAAGCTGCTACCGACAACGCCAAGAAGTTCATCAAAGAGCTCACCCTCGAATACAACAAAGCCCGTCAGGCTGCGATCACCTCCGAACTCCTCGAAATCACCACCGCGATGAAGGCGATGGAATAAAAATTCTCAATAACTCCACTCAACCACTGATCACTGATCACTAGTCACTTCCCACTTAAAGAAACATTATGAGCAACCAAGGAACCATCGTTCAAGTCATCGGCGCCGTTGTCGATGCCGACTTCTCCAAAGCCAGCAGCCTACCCGCCATTTTCAATGCGTTGGAAGTCCGCTACAACGTCAACGGCGTTGAAACCTATCTCGTGCTGGAAGTGCAGCAACACCTCGGCGATGGCTGGGTGCGTGCGGTGGCCATGTCCTCCACCGATGGTTTGAAGCGTGGCCTCACCATCACCGATACCGGCGCGCCGATCTCCGTGCCCGTGGGCAAACAAATTCTCGGCCGTATCTTTAACGTCACCGGTGACCTCGTTGACGAAAACGTCCCATTAGAGAACGATAAAATGCGTTCTCCGATTCACCGCCCCGCGCCTACGCTCACCGAGCAGAGCGCTAACACGGAAATTCTCGTCACTGGTATCAAAGTCATCGACCTCATCTGCCCACTGCTCAAAGGGGGCAAAGGCGGCATGTTCGGTGGTGCCGGTGTGGGTAAAACCGTGGTGATCATGGAGCTCATCAATAACATCGCCAAAGCGCACGGTGGTTTCTCCGTATTCGCCGGTGTGGGTGAGCGGACCCGTGAAGGTAACGACCTCTACTGGGAAATGATCGAGTCCGGCGTTATTGCCACCGAAAAAGATGAACACGGTCACGTCAAAGTCAGTGCTCAGGGCACTCCCGTCCTCACCGAAGGCTCGAAAGTGGCTCTCTGCTACGGTCAGATGAACGAGCCTCCCGGTGCTCGTCTCCGTGTCGCCCTTTCCGCTCTCACCATGGCCGAGCATTTCCGCGATGAAGACAACCAGGACGTGCTTCTCTTCGTGGACAATGTCTTCCGTTTCTCTCAAGCCGGTTCGGAAGTGTCCGCTCTACTCGGACGGACCCCCTCCGCCGTGGGTTACCAGCCTACCCTTTCCGAAGAAATGGCGACTCTCCAAGAGCGGATCACCTCCACCAACAAAGGTTCGATCACTTCGATTCAGGCCGTTTACGTTCCTGCTGACGACTTGACCGACCCCGCTCCCGCCAACACCTTCGCTCACCTTGACGCCACCGTGGTGTTGGAGCGTTCGCTCGCAGAACAGGCTCTGTTCCCTGCCGTGGACCCGCTCGCCTCGACCTCGAAAGCGCTTGCGCCCGAAGTCGTCGGTGCCGAGCACTACCGCGTCGCCCGCGGCGTGCAGCAAGTTCTTCAGCGCTACAAAGACCTGCAAGACATCATCGCGATTCTCGGCATGGACGAGTTGTCCGATGAAGACAAACTCACCGTGTTCCGCGCCCGTAAATTGCAGCGTTTCCTCACCCAGCCCTTCCACGTGGCCGAAATTTTCACCAACGTTCCCGGCGCTCTCGTTTCCCTCGAAGACACCGTCAAAGGCTTCGCCGAAATTCTCGACGGCAAGTGGGACGACGTGCCGGAAGGAAATTTCTACATGCGCGGCGGCATCGAAACCGTCTCTCGTAGCTAATTTCATCGTTAATAGTTATTAGTTAGTAGTTAGTAGTGAAGAATCTAACGATTAACTAATAACCCATAACTCACAACTCATAATTTGTATGCCCCTACATTTGGAAATCGTCACTCCGGAGAAAAAAGTTTTTTCGGATACCGTCACCAACGTTTACCTTCCCGGTGCCGATGGCGAGCTGGGCATTTTGCCTGCTCACGGTGCCTTGGTCACGGCCTTGGCTCCCGGCGAGCTGCGCTATGAAAAGGATGGCACATTTACGTCACTTGCGATTGGCAGCGGTTTTGCCGAGGTCACTCAAGAGAAAGTGAACATCCTCACGGATATGGCTCTGGGCGACGCTCAGATCGATGAATCGGTAGCGGAAGAAGCGATGCTGCGCGCCGAGAAACAACTCCTTACCATGGACCACAGCGTCGATGCCGAGGAAGTGGCCCACCTCCAAGCCCTCATCGCCAAATCCATGGCCCAGCTCAAACTCAAGCGCCGCCCACGCTGAGAGAAATCTTTTTTCATCAAGACAGGGTTGAAGCATACGAGAATCAGGGATTGCCAATCCCTTCTCCCAAGAAAAAGGCTCCGGTTTACTCCGGAGCCTTCTGTATTTTGTTCTTCAGCATGCGAGGGACAGTGAACAGAAAGTCCATTGCCTTCACGAAAAAACTTTTGTTAGTTCGATGCCGCAGGGTAAACGATACGGTAGAACCCTTTGCCGGGAAGTGGATTGGCATCATCGAAGGTGACAGCGCCACTTTCTGGTGTCGTTACCGTGCCGATCTGGATCCAACTGGTGAGAGTGCTGGAGCGCTCGATGCCATAGACACGGCCAGAGATACCAGTGAAGCTGAGTCGTTTCACGCCACCGGTGAAGTCAGAGAGAACAGCGTTTTTCGTGGGATCTGTGAAGAGTGGATCTGCTGTGACTACAGCATTGACCGTCACATTCACGTTCAAGATGACCGAGTTGTTATTGGTCGAATCCGTGGGCGTGAAAGTGACACTCTGTGCACTCGTCCCCTGAGAAGGAGCTGTCGAAGGGTTCGTAAAGGCAAACGTGCCAGGCACGCTGGCGACCCCACCAGTTAGCGTGGAAGAGGCAAGTGTCTGCCCAACCGTAATCGCCGTGGCCGTTGGTGCCGTCGTGATGGTAGGTGTGTTCCGATCGGTGGTGACATCCACGGAGAGCGTAACAGTTTTGTTGTTGAGCGTATCCGTCGGGGTGAATGTCACGCTCTGGCTGGAAGTGCCAAGGGCGGGAGCGATGGTCGGCGTGGTGAACGCAAAGGTCCCTGCCACGCTGGCCGCACCCCCACTGAGAGTAGACGATGCCAGGGTTTGACCGATGGTAATCGCGGAAGCTGTGGGTGCTGTGGTGATCGAGGGTGTGGTTTTCTCCACCACGTTGATCAGCAGACGAATGTCATCCACCCGCCAGTTGGCGGTGTTTGCACCGGCGGATCCAACCCCCGAGTGCCCGTAAATGCGGTAGGTCCGTGCAGTATCAAAATCTAGGGTGAGACCGGTGTGGGATTTGAGTGCCCATGTAGTGCCCTCCCCCAGAGTGCCAGTGAGCACGTCCGTGGCATAGTTGTCCGCAGAACTGCGGATGCTGTAGGCTTGGGGGCCCGTGCTCGTGCTGCGACTGCCGAAACTGAAGTCGGTCAACGTAGCCTTGAATCCGCTGGTGGGAGTCACCGTGAGTTCAAAATACGCACTGCCATTGGCGGCCGTGTTCAGAGCACCTGTGCGAGCGGCGGCTCCCGCATTGTTCGTGCCGCTGAAGCCAAGCGCAGTGGTGGACTGCGAACTGGAGTTAATCAAGGTGACCGTGCCATTGTTATTGCCACTTGAGAATACCGATGACGTCACATTGGCGGGAGTGCTCGCAGCCTCTCCACTCGTGGAACCCGTAAAGGTCCACAACAGCGGCACCGGAGTGACCACCAACACGCGCTCCACCGCCACGGCTTCGTTGTAGTTATCGTTCCCCGCCTGGCTGGCGGTGAGGGTGGTGGAACCGACACTGACGATGGTCACCGTCGTGCCGCTCAAGGTGGCCACGGATGGATTGGAATTGGCAAAACTCACAGTCAGCCCCGAATTCGAGGTAGCCACAAGATTGAACGGTGCATCCGTCACGGATCGTGCGGCAAGAGCGCCAAACGTAATCACCTGATCCGCTTTCACGATCGTGCCGGTGAGAGTCGGCTGGGTGAGGGTGTAGTTTCCGGCATCGGCACCAGTGAGGCCCATGGTGGTGGTCACACTGATGTCCAGGCCGACGTTGGCCTGAGCGAAAACGCCGGAAGTGTCGTTGGTGAGAGTCACCACATCCAAGCCGATCACGCCGGACAGAGTGGCACCTACGAGTGTGGCCGTGGCCGTGGCGTTGTAGGGACGTGTGGTCACCAAAGCGCCCGTGACCGTGAGATTCTTGGCCGTGATGTTGGCGGAAAGAGTGGGCTGGGTGACGGTATAGTTGGCGGAGGGAGCAGCGTAGTCCCCCGTGCGCACCAATGGCTTGGCATTACCAATGGTTTTGTCCGCAAAGGCCCAGGTAACGAGTCCGCTAGGCGTGAAGGTATCACCATTTTCCAAGCCGCTGAATTCTGCCGTGCCGGTGACGCTGGCATCCGGCGTGGCATTATACTCCTTGTTCGCGGCCGAGAGTCCCGTGATCGTAAGCGTCTTGGTCGTCTGGGTGTTGCCAGCTGGGGTGGTGGCCGCACTTTGCGATGCAGCACCGCCGCCCGAGACCACAATGTTCAGACTGTTATAGCCGCCTGCGGGAGCCGAGGCTTTCAGGCGGACATAAACCGCCGTGGGACTAACAGAACCAGAATCGGCCGTGAGCGTGAGCTGATCGCTGAAAACACCATTGGTATCCAGCGACAACTCCAGTCCCGCTGGAGCCGTTACGGTGAGATTGCCGGAAAGCACAGAGCCGGAGACGGTCAAGTTCTGCAGCGAGGAAGCCACGCCGTAGGTGGAACTCAGCGGACCACCGAGAATGGCAGGCGTGACGCTGATGGTGGCAGAGCTGGGAGCGACAGGAGTTCCCTGCACTGTCGTGGATGCCGCACCACTGCCGATCGCATTCACCGCGCGCAGTTGCACGTCGTAAGTGACGCCATTGGTCAACGAAGGAATCAACAAGGGACTGGAAGTTACGCTCGGTGCCGGGGTGATCCAATTCGCGCCGCCATTGAGAGAGTATTCATAATTGCTGATCGCCACGCCGCCATTATTCGCCGGAGCGGTGAAGGCCACGCTGAGTTGCTGATTGCCTGCGGTGATTTCTGTGATGGTGGGGGCTGGAGGCACCACGCCGAGGATCGACGCCGTCAAGGAGGGCTGGGTCACCGAGTAGTTGGTGGATGGAGCGAGATAATTGCCGGTGCGGACCAACGTTTTATCCGTGCCCACATTGGCATCGGCAAAGGCCCAGGTGACCGTGCCGGTGACAGCAAAGGTCTCGCTGTTGGCTAGACCGGCATACTCCGGAGTGCCGGTGACGGTCGCATCCGTGGTGGCATCCCAGTTTTTATTTTGTGCAGCAAGTCCCGTGATGGTCAAAGACTTAGCGGTGACTGCATTGCCCGAAGCGGCTGTGGTGATATTCACGGTGGATGCCCCCGTGCTTGTCAAGGCGATCGCTTGTGCATTGTAAGTGCCGATGACAGCCGCCGTGGCGGCCAGACGAACGCGAAGTGAGCCACTGGCTGACCCACTCGTTTGCGGAAATGTTGCTGTGGTCCCATAGGTAGAGCCGTCTGAAGAGACCTCGAATCCTGTAGGAGCAGTGGCGACGATGTCTGACGTGAGATTGATTCCAGTAATCGGAAAACTCTGTGCGGCGGATGGAGTGCCGTATGTCGTTGTGAATGCTGTTGCCGTGGCGGCACCGATGATAGTCGGGGCAGGCGCCGCGACCTTGAGCGATACGTTGTCGAAAAAGGCGGTTTGGGTATTGCCCGTTGCTCCCGTCCAATAGCCTCCTGTATAACGCATGCCAGCCGTGGAAGTAAAGGTGCTGTTCACCGCAGTACCTTGGGATGTCAACGTGCCCGTAGCCGGATCGGCAAACGCGGCATTACCATCGTTGCGCACGAACAATTCCCATCGATTGGTACTAGGGGTGTAGGTGACCCGAATGCTCAAATAGTCCGCACCAAAGTCCGTCAATCCTGTCGTATTGCTGGTGATGACGTTGGTCAGAGTTCCTTGCAAGCCATTGTTGTAGCTGGCGAGGCGAACAGGGTCCGTCGTTCCACTTTGTCCCAACACCACGGCGTAACCACTACCCGAATTGGAAGCCGTGGCATTGGTGCCAGCCAGAACGAAAGCGACTCCATAGGTACCCGAAGCTAATCCCGCTGGATCCGACCGTATTTGACGCATGTTTAACTCCCAAGTCACCACCCCCGTGTTGCTGGAAAGCGTAGTATTCCATCCAGAAACTCCGTTGGTATCGGTGTATCCAAAAACCCAGCCATTAACGTTACTAGACGCAGTCGCATCGTTGGTGAGGTCGAGAATATTGCCATCGATCCGCGCTCCCCAGTCCACCCCCGATCGCGTGAGTCTCCATGTCGTGCTGGTACCGATGCTACCATCGGTATCATACGTCGCTCCGGTGCTGGTGTTGAAATTATCACTGATCACCGTAGCCTGCCCGGCCGCCATGTGCGGCAGAGCGGCAATTCCCATCACGCCTAAGAACGCGGATGCAAACGGACCTTTGATACGTTGGAACAAGGATGTTGGAGCTTGCGATGAATGAGTTTTGTTCGAGTTCATACAGTGTTGCTTGTCGGTGTGCGGTGAAACCATAGGTCATGTGTGGGAAAACAAGACAGACTTTCGGTAACGAAGTCGTCACAGCGTAATCAGATATGTCATGAGCTCTAAAGAATCTTGCGAAAAAAATTTAGCTGCACATTCTTCGATATATGGCTGAAAAAGCACGATTCATGCCATGCTCCATCGGCGTTCCGGTAATTAAGAAATTCAAACCACAATGCACAAGGATCAGCGAAAAAAAGCATGACGGATGACCGCTCCTGGAGCGCTTATTTTGTCAAGCAAAACGCCCTCTTTCCTGCTGGAATAGAGGGCATTTGGTGTATTGGGCTAGGCGCGGAAAGATGCCGCCGCCACGGTTTAGGCTTTTGCTTTGATGAAAACGCCGCGGTAGGGCTTGGTGGGATTGCCTTTTTTGGTGAAAATGCCTGCGTCAACGAAAGTCTGATTCTTTTCCTCCATCGTCATTCGGCCCCACCGCTTCTTGGCACGCGCCCAAGCTACAGTGATGTCGATTCGATCACTTGTGTTAGAAGATTGTTTTGTTTTCATGTTTTCCTGATTACGTTGGCCGAAAATACCCGAGGATGCAAGCGGAATTCCGGATCGCTAGCTGGATATGTGATTTGAGATGAATGGAAGATCTGGGAAACGCTGGTTTCGCTTCACGAAACATTCCGCGCACCGAGTCAAAATTACCCATTTGTTCACCCTCAACAAATTTGCACAACCAGTTAATCATCGAGCAATCCAGTTTGCGCAAAAGTAAATCATCGTCCTGATCGCTGCTTGCTTCGTTCACGGGAAGTTCTTTGCCGTGATCTCTGCAATATTGTTCGAATTGCGGATAAGCATCTTTCAAAACACGGGTGTAGCGAACATCCATGAAATCGAAGCAGTTGCCCAGGTGAATGACCGCCCCTAGTATTGCAGGAGTTTTGATTTTCCCGAGTTTCTTTTGTTTCATAGCCCATTCCTGAGCCCGCTCGGGTCCATGCTCCCAAAAATAAATGCCGCCGCCGAGCCAATCGTAATATTTAACACTCTTCTTTAATTCATCATTCCCCTTCAGCACACGATCTGCGACGGACTTATCGCATCCATGATAGCCCAAAACGAGTCGATGGTATTTAAATGACTGGTTCATCATCTGAAAGAAAATACACCCGATCGCTCGGGCGTATGAGGGGGATGGGCATGGCGGCAGGATGCCGCCGCCAAAGGTTAGGCGATGATTTGACCTAGCACGTAGGGCAGGATCCCGCCGGCGCGGTAGTAGTCGATCTCGACGGGGGTGTCGAGGCGGACGACTACGGGCACTTCGAAGCTGCTGCCGTCGGCTTTTTTCACGACCAAAGTGGCTTGGCTCTGCGGTTTGATGTCGTTGCTGATGCCGACCAGACTGAAGGTGGCATCGGCGAGGTCTTTGACCTTGTCGTAATCGTCTTTGTTGACGAAGTTGCAGGGCAGCACGCCCATGCCGACGAGGTTGCTGCGGTGAATGCGCTCAAAGGATTTCGTGATCACCGCTTTGACGCCGAGGAGGCTAGTGCCTTTCGCCGCCCAGTCGCGACTGGAGCCCATGCCGTAGTCCTCACCACCGAGGACGATGAGTGAGGTGCCGTTTTTCGCATGAGCTTCGGCTGCATCGTAGATCGCCACGGTTTCGCCGTTGAACTTGGTCACGCCCCCTTCCACACCGGGAACCATCAGGTTCTTGATGCGGACGTTGGCAAAGGTGCCGCGGGTCATGATGCGGTCGTTGCCGCGACGTGAACCGTAAGAGTTGAAATCGGCGAAATCGACGCCGTTTTCGCCAAGATAACGACCGCCGGGGCTGTCTTTCTTGATAGCACCCGCAGGCGAAATATGGTCGGTGGTGACGCTATCGCCAAAGATGCCGAGAGGTTTCGCATCGATGATTTCCTCGATGTCGCGCGGAGTCGGGGTGAAGCCATCGAAAAATGGTGGCTCCTGAATGTAAGTCGACTGACGATCCCAGTCGTAGACATTTCCGGTAGAAGATTTGATGCTGTTCCACTTGGGATTTTGGTCGGAGAAACCGGTGTAGAGGCGCTGGAAGACATCGGGCTTGAGCGAGGCATTCATCGCAGCTTCGACCTCGGCGGAGGTGGGCCAGATGTCGGCGAGATAAACAGGTTGACCATCGGAACCGTGGCCGAGTGGTTCCGTTTCCATATCGATATCGACAGTGCCAGCGATCGCGAAAGCGACCACAAGCGGCGGCGACATGAGGAAGTTCGCTTTGATCGATTGGTGGACACGGGCTTCAAAGTTGCGGTTACCGGAGAGCACCGATGCCGCGATGATGTCCTCGGCCTTGACGACATCCTCGATGCCGGCATCGAGCGGGCCGGAGTTGCCGATGCAGGTGGTGCAGCCATAGCCTACGGTTTGGAAACCGAGTTGATCGAGCTCGGCCTGCAGACCCGTTTTGTTAAGGTAGTCCGTGACCACGCGCGAGCCAGGGCCGAGCGAAGTTTTCACGGAGGGCTTCACGGTGAGGCCTTTTTCGTTGGCTTTTTTCGCCAGCAATCCCGCGGCGAGCATGACACTCGGGTTGGAGGTATTGGTGCACGAAGTAATGGCCGCGATGAGAACGGAGCCGTGAGTGATGGTGTCTTTGATGCCGTCTTTGGAATCGACGGTGACTTCCCACACGGGATAGTGAGGATTTTCGCTAGACTCGGAGACAACGCCCACAGCGCTTCCCAAGAGATTCCCAGCGCCTTGCAGTTCATCCGGCGTGCTGTCGAGACTAGAAGGAAGATTTTCCGGCGTTTCCGTGTTGATGGCAGGCTGCTTGTTGTAGCCATCGGGTGCGGGACCAGTGAGGAGAGAAGCCCATTTTGCTTTGAGAGACTCGATTTCGATGCGGTCTTGCGGGCGTTTCGGTCCGGCGACGCCGGGCTTGACGGTGGAGATATCGAGCTCGACCACTTGGGAAAATTCCAGTGCTTCCTTCTCCGTCGGGATACCCCAGAGGCCTTGCGCCTTGTAGTAGTTTTCGACGGTGTGGCACAGCTCCTCGCTGCGACCCGTGCCACGCAGGTAGCCCGTGGTGATTTCATCGATGCCGAAAAAGCCCATGGTCGCGCCGTATTCCGGAGCCATGTTGGCGATGGTGGCGCGATCGGGCAAGCTGAGTGCCTTGGCACCGGGGCCGTAAAACTCGACAAATTTTCCCACCACCTTCGTTTTGCGCAGCATTTCCGTCACGCGGAGAACGAGATCGGTCGCGGTCACGCCGGCGGTCAATTCTCCCGTGAGATAAACGCCTACCACTTCCGGCACGAGGAAAGTCACCGGTTGGCCGAGCATGCCCGCCTCCGCCTCGATGCCACCCACGCCCCAACCGACGACGCCGAGGCCGTTGATCATCGTGGTGTGAGAGTCGGTGCCGACGAGGGTATCGGGATAGAACACGCCGTCTTTTTCCAAAACACATTTTGCGAGATATTCGAGATTCACTTGGTGTACGATGCCGATGCCAGGAGGCACCACTTTAAAAGTATCAAAGGCCTGTTCACCCCATTTCAAGAACTCATAGCGTTCGCGGTTGCGATGGAACTCGAGGTCGAGGTTACGCGAGAGCGAGTCCCCCGTTCCGGCGTAGTCCACCTGCACGCTGTGGTCCACCACGAGGTCTACGGGCACCAATGGCTCGATCATTTTCGCGTCCTTGCCCATACGATCCACTGCCGAGCGCATCGCCGCGAGGTCCACCAGCAGAGGCACACCCGTAAAGTCCTGCAATACGATGCGCGCTACGACGAAAGGAATTTCATAATCGCCGGGATTTTTCGGCTCATAGGCGGCGAGATTGGCGATGTCCTTATCGGTCACTTTCAGGCCATCGTGGTTGCGCAGCAGGCTCTCCAGCACGATGCGAATGGAAATCGGCAAGCGGGAGAGACGAGCATAACCTTGCTCAGCGAGTGCTGGCAGCGAGTAGAATTTACCTTCCTGGCCCGAGCCCGTGGTGAATGTGCGCAGTGTGTTCATTGATGTTTAAGGGAAAAGAATCAGTCGCTCGGAGCAATCGTTGTGCCAAGCGTGCGCGCGAAACGTATCGGATTCCACGGAATTGGCAAGCTACGAGGCGGAAAATTTTCGATTTTCCACACTCACGCCCCAGATGCGTCGAAGTCGTGATTTTGCCTTGCCCTTCGCGGCGTTCGATCGCAGCATCTGGAAGTGTCCGAATCCAAAACGCTCTCCGTCACCCAGTTGCTGCGGCGCATCAAGAATGTCGTCGAAATCGAGGTCGGTGAGGTCTGGGTGGAGGGAGAAGTCAGCAACCTCAAAAAACAAGCGAGTGGGCACTGGTATTTCACGCTGAAAGACGACCACGCGCAGATTCAGTGCGCGATGTTTGGCGCCCGCAAGCGCAGTGGTCATGAGGCGCTGCAGGACGGTGCCAAAGTGCGAGTCTTTGCTGAGACCACGATTTACGAAGCGCG
The DNA here is from genome assembly GCA_945888515.1 of Akkermansia muciniphila. Taxonomy (GTDB): domain Bacteria; phylum Verrucomicrobiota; class Verrucomicrobiia; order Verrucomicrobiales; family Akkermansiaceae; genus UBA956. Next base: position 111,588 of record CAMDAD010000004.1, read on the forward strand.
CGGCAGTTTGCAGATCATCGTGATGCGGGCGGAGGCAGCGGGACTGGGAGACTTGCAGGCGAAGTTCGAGGCAATGAAACGCCAACTGAACGCGGAGGGCTTGTTTGCTGCTGAGCGAAAAAAGGCGATTCCTCGATTCCCAGAGCGCATCGGCATTGTGACATCAGACACAGGAGCCGTGATCCAAGACATTCAACAAGTCATCGCTCGTCGCGCGCCTTGGGTCCGGCTTTACCTTCTGCCAGTGCGCGTGCAAGGCAAAGGTGCCGAACGAGAAATCGCTGCGGCGATTGCAGCATTTTCCGATCCTAAGCGCTTCGGTCTGCCTTCCTGTGATGTCTTGATCGTGGGTCGTGGTGGCGGCTCGCTGGAGGATCTTTGGTGTTTCAACGAGGAGATTGTGGCACGAGCCATCGCCCGATGCCCCATTCCGATCATTTCCGCTGTGGGTCACGAGATCGATTTTACGATCGCGGATTTCGTTGCCGATCTGCGCGCGCCGACTCCAAGCGCCGCGGCGGAACTGGCGGTGCCCGACAGTGCCACGCTCGCGCAGCGACTGCATCTCTTGCGCCGACGCATGAAACAAAATACCGCGGCAAAAGTGTTGCAATGGGAGTATCGGCTCAATGCGATGCGTCGCGGCATCTTGCAGCGACGCGGAGAGCGCCTCTTGCGTGAGCCCATCATGCGGCTTGATAACGTTCGAGATCGATTGAATCGAGAAATCGAGCGTCAGTGGCAACAGCGCAAGCAACGACTGGAGCAATTGCAAAACGCTCACCGCACCCTACACCCGCGCCTCATTCTGCAGCGCCGCGAGACAGGACTGGACGAGCTTCGTCGCAGGCTTCAGAGCGCAATGCAACAAGCGCTGCTCGATCAAGAGAAGCGCTTGCGACATCTCGAGGTCATCCTTCGCACACTGGGCCCAGATTCATCGCTGCAACGCGGGTATTCCATCACGTTCGATGAACAAGGAAACATCATCCGCAGCTCCCACGATGTCTGCCATGGCATGAAATTGGTCACGCGCGTGGCGGATGGATCCGTAAAAAGTGTAGTTACTATGGATAAAAACGATTGAGTCGTATTTTATTTTTCATTTGAACAAAAAGACTCATGAAACGCCCTCAAATCATCATCACACCTGGGGATCCCGCAGGCATCGGCCCAGAGATCATCGCCAAGGCGCTGGCCTCTCCTGATCTTCCGACGGATTGTGACTACCACCTTCTGCCTTACGACTGCGCGACTGCGCCTGGAAAGCCCGATAGCGCCTCCGCTCGCGTCGCGCTCGATACTCTGGAAGAAGCCGCGCGTCGCCTGCATCATGGCGAAGCGGACGCTGTCGTCACAGGGCCTGTTTCGAAGGAGTTGCTGCAAGCCATCGGATTCCCCTACCCTGGTCAGACGGAATTTTTCTGCGATCGCTTGGAAGCTTCTGAGGTCACCATGTGTCTTACTGGCGATCACCTTACCGTAGCACTGGTCACCATTCACATTCCTCTCGCCGATGTCGCGAATTCCCTTTCCCCTAGCTCTATCGTGCGAAGCGGCAAACACCTAGCTGAGTATATGCGAAAACGTCTACGTCGCACCCCTCGCATCGCCGTATGCGGTCTGAATCCGCACGCAGGAGAAAATGGCGCCTTCGGACGCGAAGAAATCGAAATCATCTCCCCTGCGATCGCCCAACTCCGTGCGCTGGGCATGGCTGAATTTTCTGGACCTCACGTGCCAGATGCCATTTTCCGCGATGCGGCGCGTGGGGACTTCGATGCCGTGCTGTGCATGTATCACGATCAGGGATTGATCCCGCTGAAACTGCTCGACTTCGATAACGCGGTAAACATCACGCTGGGCCTACCTCGTCCACGTCTCAGTCCCGACCACGGCACAGCCTTCGCCCTCGCGGGAAAAAACATCGCCCATCACTCTTCGATGCTGCGCGCTCTGCAACGCGCCGCCGAGATGGTAAAATCCGATCAATCCGTATGACCTTTTTATCCATCAAGTGCGCCGTCTTCGGCCTGACACTCGGCGCCGCAGTATCGGCCTGCGGATACTTGCTGACCACGGCATCCTATGTCGGCAACACGAGCGCTCTCGTGCTATCACCCAAGACTACCGATGCGGGAACGATGTGGATCGCCGAAAATGATGAGATTGCCGTGGAAGTGCGCTACATCACCTCAGTGATCGAAACTCCTGTGATCTCGATCCATAAAAAACAACAATGGCGCAATCTCGCCATCTGCTTAGGGGTTGGCATCCTGCTTGCCTATTTCAGCTACCGTGCGATGATGCGGAAATCGAAAGTCGTCGAGCCTACGCCCTCTCCGGAAACTTTGCCACCCGCAACATCCATCGATACAACGCCACCTGACTCACTATGAAACTCCTCACCATCGCCCTCTGCCTCGCAACACTGAGTTGCGCGCCGTTTTCCATTTCCTCATCGGCACAAAACACCAAGCCCATTCCAGAACTCAGCGCCTCGCAAAAAGCCGCCATCGGTCAAAAAATCTGGCAAAACGAATGCGGGGGCTCCATCGATGGACTCACGACTTGGAATGCGGGCGAAGAATTCCCCTCTCTCGGCATCGGACATTTTATCTGGTATACTGCCTCGCACAAAGGGCCCTTCACCGAGTCCTGGCCGCAGTTCATGGCCTACTGCAAGCAGCGCGGTGTGACGCCGCCCGCCGTCGCTCTCTCCCCGCACGCCCCGTGGAATTCGCCCGCCGAGTTCAAGGCTGATTTCCGCAGTCCGCGCATGAATGAGCTGCGCCAATGGCTGGCCTCGACCGTCACCTTGCAAACCGACTTTATCATCACCCGCTCCCGCGCGGCATTGCCGAAAATTCTCGCGGGCGCTCCCTCCAGCGAGCGTGAACGCATCGCGACGAACTACCAAAAAGTCGCCGCCACCGCACACGGCCAGTATGCCCTCATCGACTACGTCAACTTCAAAGGCGATGGTCTCAACACCGGCGAACGTTACAACGGCAGAGGCTGGGGCCTGCTGCAAGTTCTGGGCGAAATGAGAAACGTGACGAGCGGAGCGGCAGCTGCCAAGGAATTCGCCGATGCCGCCACCCGATGCCTCAACCGTCGCATTGATAACTCTCCGCCCGCACGAGGTGAAGCACGCTGGCGCGCGGGATGGACGAACCGTTGCCAAACCTACGCGCAGCCCTTGTAGGGATTGATTGCTGAGAGCAAAACACGGAAATCGATCGCCAAAGGAAACGGCGAAGTCTAGCAGCCTCAATGGGGGATTTCGTTCAATGTGTAGTAGGCCTGTGGGTGCCACATGTCCGCACCACTAGCGGCTTTGATGTTCTTGAGTTGTAGGTGATGGACATGACCTTTAACGCGACCATCGACTTTCAATCGGACCTTTTTGCCGTCCGTTGAGACGACTGCCGAGACAATCGCAGGAGTGGCCTTGTCAACCTCGGGACTACCGTAGCTTGATTGCAAAATGTAGGTCCATGCTGCCATGGAATAGTTCTTGACATCCGACGCCATCGCTTTGTCTACAGCCTCGGTGAAGGTGAGTTCAAAGCCATCTGAGGTGGCGAACATGGTCAACATTTCAAACGGCACTTTGCCCGTCCAGCGAACCCGCTCAAAAGTGAACGGCTTGCTCCCACGCGAAGCCCAACCACGATTCGAACCGCCGGTGAAAATCACGCCACTCGGATCGAGGCGAATGGGAATGAGTCCCGCCTCGAATCCTTCCAGAAACGGAAATACCGCGCCTTGGTAGATGCCATTCACCTGCTCGAGGCAAACTCGCTGGATTTGCGAATGGCACTGCTCTGCCACATAGAGCTGCTCTTTCCACGGTCCAAAATTTCCTTCTGTGGTATCGGCGACGATGCCCGTGGGCGATTGGCCGACCTTGCCATGCGGCAGGACGACAGCGGGCGGGATGTAAGTAGGGAACTTCGCTCGTTCGGCTTCTACTCGCGAGCCGGAGACTGGCTCAGGGGGAGCAGGGAGATTGGCAAGTTTGTGGTATTTGTTGCCTGTGGGATTGCCTTGGAAAGAACCAGGCTTAAGCCATTTGATCGATGACGAGCCATTCCACAGCCCCTGATTATCGCAATAAAAAACATCACCTTTCGCGTTGAAACCCATGCCGCCGGGAGAGCGAATGCCAGAGCAGGTGGGAATCATTTTGCCATCAGGTGTCACCCGCACGCACCAACCACGCCAATTCGAGGCAGCGCCACCTGAACCCGTCAGACAGAGAGTGATCCAGATGTTGCCCTCTTTGTCCGGCTCCGTACCGAAGGCGTATTCGTGATAATCGCCATTGATCCCCCACTCCGCGCAGATCGTTTCAAAAGTATCCGCCACGCCATCGCCATCGGCATCCTTGATGCGCGACACTTCCGGACGCTGCGTCATCCAAAGCCAGCCATCCTTCCAAAACATTCCAAAAGGCTCATGTTGTCCTTGCGCGAATTTTTTCCACGTGACCTTGCTGAGATCTTCCGCATAAGCGCCATCGCAGATCCAGATATCACCCCGACGCGTTGCCACGGCGACCTTCTGCCCCGGAAGCAAGGCGACCGAACCAATCTCCATCACTTCGCCGGGCGGAAGCGGAATCGGTTCACGCTTGTAAAAATCCGACTGCACCGGTGCGGCAAATACTGCACCCATCAAAAAAAACGTAGCAAACAACAATTTCATATCAATCGACAAAGTAAGATTACCAAGTATAACGGACTTGCGCCTCTGGAGTGATCAGATCCAGCATGACCACGTTTGAGCCGTAACGGAATGTTCCTCCTGTGAGGCGCACGCTCAGGCCGCCCGCGGTGAAACCATCAGGCCGCGCTGCTTCATGGGCGCCAGAATGAATCAGCAGAGAGATCCCCTGCGCCGGTTTCCCCTGGAGTCGCAGTATCCGCAGTAAGGACGGTGAGGGATCCGTGACAGATTCGTAGCCATCGAACACTCGTGCGCCAGCGACCTCGACCATGAACGTAGGATTGCCCTGAGGGCTCAGTTGGTAGCCGCGAAAGCGGGGCGTCGCTTTCGAGGAAGCGGGCCAGGCAGTGGCTGACTCGCTCGTAAACGAATACGCTGTCTGTTTGCTCAGGGAGAACACCTTGTCGCTAGCAGGAGGTTCGTAGCCCACACCTCGATCCGTCCAGTGGTGTCCGGCATCGATGAAATTCCCGCCCCAGAGCAATTCCATCGAGAAATGATCCGCACTGTAGACCATGTTTTTCTGCCCAGGAAAACCGACGCCAATCCCGCGCGCCGTGCTGCCTTGGATGAAGTTTCGATAGATGACCGGGCGGTTATCTGCAGGAGTCAGCATGATTTCTGGCCAAGATTTCGCGGATGTCTGACCTTTTTCCTTACTAAGCCATTTGATATTCCGTTGCTTGGGAAATTTCACCCCCACGCTCAGCCCTTCGTTCCCGGAAAACTCAAAGTATTCGACTCGGATCTTGTGCAGGCCTTCTTTTAGGTTGACCACTTTTTTGACTGTGCGCCCCGTCGGCCCAATCGTTTTGATTTCCGCAACGATAGCACCGTCAACGAACAAACGCGAGCCATCATCGGAATCTAGCAGAAACTCGTGTTTGCCCGCCGGGGTCAGCAGATCCCCTTCCCACATCATCGCGAAGCTGTCTGTTTTTGCATAAGAACTGTAATCAATGAGACCCCGCGGTTCCTCCTCGACCGCTGCGGCCTTGAGTTGAGAAAAGTCCGGCATGCTCTTGAAGGCGCCTTTGTAGTAATAGGAAATCAGATTCGCCAGTGGCGGCTTCACGTTTTCTAGAGGATGCAGTTTGAGCAACTCCGCTGCGGTCCAGTATTCCTTGCGATTTGTTGTCGCGGCGCGGACTTTTTTCACCTGATTCACCGATACGGCGCCGGCTTTGTTGCCCCATGATGCACGCACATGTGTCAGAATCGCAGCGATTTGTTCATCTGGCAGAGCCGCTCCCTGTGGTGGCATTTCAAGATTGTAGGTTTTTCCTGCGACTTCAATCGGTTGATGTAACCCATGCAGAACAATCTTGATCGAGCGATCCGGATTGCCTAACACCCACTCGGAACCAGCTAGTGGAGGGAACTGACCACCGGTAGCACCCTTGCCATCGGCCCCGTGACAAGCAGAGCAATACAGCCCGTAGAGTTGACCGCCGTCCTGCGCCATCAGTGGCAAGGCCAAGGTTGTGAGAAAAAGAATTGTTCGCATGGGAAAAAATTACTTCATCGATACCGCGGAAATGAGAGAAATATTTCAGACAAATGCTCTCGAGCAAGATCTGAAGGATGCAAAGACGTTTCCTGAGACCTCATTCATTGCGATCAGTTTCGTCTAACAAATCACGGACTCGCCCTCCAGTGGCACCATCACACACTCAGCTACGCCAAGACGCTCCGCCTCGACGAGCAGACGCTGCACGGGTTCGTCGATGGGTTCATTTCCCAGCGGGAAAGTGCCATAGTGCATGGGTATCAGTTTTTTTGCACCTAATTCGATGAATGCGCGCACTGCCTCTTCCGGGTTCATGTGCACATCACGACCGCTCGGCGCTTCGTACGCGCCGATGGGCATCAGTGCGACGTCAATCTGATGCCTCTTTCCTATTTCCTCAAAGCCCGGAAAATAGGCGCTATCACCACAATGATAGACCGTGCGCCCGCCTGCTTTGACGATGTAGCCACCGTAATCGCGATGCGTATCGTGGAGGAAACGCGCGCCCCAGTGCATCGCTGGAGTGTGGATTACTTCTAGTCCGTCAAAGTCCAGTTGATCCCACACCTGCATTTCGTGCACAGCGGGAAAGCCTAGATTCTTTACCAGCGTGGCGCTTCCCGTCGGCACGATGACCCCAGCACTCGATTGCAACATCTTCAGGCTCTTCTTGTGCATGTGGTCGTGATGCGCATGACTCACGAGCACCAAATCCACCTCTGGGAGTTCATGCAAATGCAAGCCAGGTTCGCGGATGCGTTTCAAAAATCCCAGCCACTTCGCCCAGTTCGGATCGATCACCACGGAGCGCGCGCCGATCTCTACAAAAAATCCGGAGTGCCCGATCCACGTCACGCGCACGTCATCCGAGCCAATGACATTACGCATCAGCGGCTTTGTTTCACCCTGGCGCTTACGAAAAAGTCCTGGCACCACATGCTGACGCAGCATTTTGAGATTCCGCTGAGGCCACCCCTTCGCCGGCATCAGCCCGCTGTAGTGTTCCGATTTTCTCCGTCTAATCTCCTTACCACTCATGTATGTCACTATGCTACGCACACCACGAACAAAATCAATACGGAAAGAAGGTACTCTCATCCAAGAGTGATCCCTTAAGGTTTATCCGCCACGCCCGATGAGCAAACTTTCCAACGGATCTCGCCCACATCATCGACACCTTCACCACCTCCTTCCTCCGCGAGAAAATCAACCGCGCCGCGTCCTAACAATTTCCACCCGCAGCTTGACGCGGGCATTTTCTCGGCGAAGATCTCGCATGTCAAAACGCATCGCATTGATTGGAGGAACGTCGGGCATCGGCGCCGCGGCTCGGGAAAAATGGCAACAAGAAGGGCACGAGCTACACATTGCTTGCCGCCAACCACAGCTGCTCGCCGCACACGGCACTCATGCGCAGCACTTTGATGCGACCGCACCCACGCCTCTCACATGGCCAGAAAAACTTGATGGTCTCGTGTATTGCCCCGGAACAATTACATTGAAACCGTTTCACCGCCTTAGCACCGAGGACCTAGCGCGCGACCTGCAAGTCAACCTCCTCGGGGCCATCCATGTCTTGCAATCCGCCATGCCTGCTCTCAAGGCCAGTGGCAGTGCCTCCGTGGTGCTTTTCTCCACCATCGCCGTCGCGCAGGGCATGCCGTTTCACGCGTCGATCGCAGCCGCAAAGGGAGCCGTGGAGGGCTTGGCACGCAGCCTCGCCGCCGAATGGGCGCCACTCATCCGCGTGAATGTGATCGCGCCTTCGCTCACCGATACCACTCTTGCCAGCTCGCTGCTCGCCGATGACACCAAGCGCGCCGCCGCGGCTAAACGACATCCGCTTCAACAAGTCGGAGATCCACACGATGTCGTCGCGCTGATGGATTTCCTGCTTAGCGATCACAGCCGTTTCCTAACCGGACAAATTCTGCGCCCAGATGGCGGACTTTCATCGGTGCGTCTGTTCCATTGACTGAGAAATTTCCTGCCACTTGGAACACTATTTTGCAAAATATGAATTATCAGCTACTCGCAGAAGGGGTGGCTTCCGCGGAATCTCATCATGCGGCGGCGCATGTGGTGCTCGGACTTTTTTTTGTAAGCGCCAAGATGAAACAAAGCCGCTGATGCGATCCTGCCAGCTTTGTTAGATTTTTCCATAGAGTTTCACCCACTCGACGCGGCAGGGATTCGCGGTGCCTTGATCAGCGTGGGGTTTGCTGTTCCAAGCGGAGCCGATTTTACCGTAGCGCACGGTGACGGGTTCGCCGGGGAAGTCGCTGCGCGGGAAGGCTTTGACCAGCTCCCACTCGCCGTCCTTGCTGCTGGCAAGGAGTTGCACTTGGTCGGCGGTGAGGTGAACTGCGACGGTGGCGGGCTGGCCGGTGGGGTGCTCGCCTTCGAGTAATTCCTGACCGTTGCGGCGGATGCTCCAGCGGCCATCAGTGCGGGCGTTGATTTGCAGGTAGTTGCCATTTTTCCAGCCCAGGGCGAGACCGAGGCCCCACGACTGACCGGCGTCCTTTTTCGGATCGATCTGTGCCATCGCGACCGTAGTGCCTTTGACCCACTCGAGGTCCTTGGTGCTGACGGTGTTTGCCGGGATGTTCAGGTCTAGGGCAGGAGCTGCTGCCAGCTCGCGCAGGCCCTCGCTGGGGTTTTTCATAGCAGCAGGCAGCAGGATTTCGCGCGGCGTTTCATCGACGATGAACATCCAGCCCTGATTCGCTTCCACGCGGATTTCGCTATCGGCGGCGAAGACCGCTTCGTTCTGAAATTTCTCGCAGGCGGGGGCCCACAGCGTGGCTTTTTGCGGCGAGAGACCGAGGGCTTTCCAATCGATTTGCAATTTCACTTTTGCATTCGTCTTCGCCCAACTGGACAGGGCAATGAGTGTCTTGCCGTTTTTTCGATAGACCGAGACCTTGCAGTCGGGATGATCGACTTTCACCGGACAGGATTCATCCCACCAGCCGATGAAGTCGGAATCCTCGATGCCGAACATTTTTTCGAACCGCCACTGCGCACGCGGATCTCCGCTCCAAGGCCAGCGGGTGCGCATGCCGAAGACCATGCCGTGCCAGGCATTCGGGTGATCCAGCATCTCGCTCATCAGGCCGTAGGGAATGCCCGACATCTCCACCAGCATGAAATCCGGTGACGAATTGGCATTGAAGCCCTCGCCGTGCCAGAAGCCATCGTAGTAGGGGTAGAGTTCCATGAAGGCGATGGAACTGTTGCTCCATTTCGCGAGGCCGTTGAAATGACTCCACGAGTGCATGCTAACGCGGCGGCGCGTGTTACCATCGGCGTCGAGCAAGCGCCGCGCGCGTTGCATGGACTTGCGATCGAGCGCGGTGTCATCGATGTACAGGCCATCGATGCCGACGTTTTTGATGAGATACTGCAAGCCCTCGAGGTAAAAATTGTTCCAGCGCGAGTCCGGCGTGGTGATGACCGCGAGGTCGAGCTTTTGCGGGTATTCGGCGAATCTCAGATTCTCCCGCCAAGCAGGCACGATGTCGTCGCCCACGTGTTCCAACAACCACGGATGCGGGCCGCTGCGGTTCGTCACGGGCCAGGCGACGCCGGGCTTGCGTGGGAGGATAAGCTCGCCGCCCATGCTCTTGAGGGCGAAAAATTCAGGCAAATTTTGCGTCAGCTCGCGTGTGGTGTAATAGACAGCCACGCGCATGTCATCGCGATGTGCTTGTATGACAAAGTCCTTGAGGTGCTTGATCGAGTCATCATTGTAGGGGTAGTTGATGTAGGGATTGCAAAGGCGATTGTGATGGACTTCCAGGATCGTGGCGCCTTCTTGCCTAAGTTTAGCGGTATTTTCCACCGGACTCCCCTGCCCGCTGTGAAAATAGCGATCACCGAAATGCTTTTTCAGATCCAAGGGCTTGAAGGGTGTGAGATACCAATCGATATCGAAGTGCCAAGGAGTCAGTTTCGTGCCTATGGTTTTGCTACCTGCATAGGCTACTAGATTCGTACTTGTTGCACTTTGTTCCCACTTCACGCCGCCAGTGCCCCAAGAGGCGGGAAGATTCAAGGGGGAAAAATCGTAGTAAGCATTGATGAGCGGTCGACGAAAATTCGATGAATCCTTAAATCGCAGCATCGCACCGATGTTTACATCCCCCATCCAAATCGCATCCTGGTGCTTAGTCACATCCCATTTCCAATCGTGACGTGGTGGGCACTTACCTCCCTGTAAGCCCAGCCCCATCGCGTAGCGCGCGACCTCCGAATGCCATGGCATGACAAAACGCACATCATCGAGAGTGACCTCGCCGGACGCGGGGTGATCGAGCTCCATGCGCAACTGGAGATTGCCATCGAACTCCAACGAACCCTTAACGGTGAGACGCAGGTGACCAGCCTCGCTACGGGCGGTCCAAGAGACTGCTACGGGCGTGCATTTTCCGAAGGAAAAATCGACAGAGTTCCACTCGACCGGTTCGCCACGCAACAAGCATTGCAACTCGGGAGCCTTCGCAAAGGCATCTCTGCCAGTAGGTAAAATAATTGTATTGCTCTGAGAAAAACGACTAGTTATTTGTGAAGGAATGCCATTGGCGCCCAGCCGCACGGAGCGCCCGAGAATTCTCAGGGTGCGCGATGCTTCATCGACCTGAATCGGCGTAAAAGGCCGCGTCACCTCGGTGTCACTCTCGGCGATAGTGGAATCCAGCCACTGCAAACGCGCCAGTCGCCAGGCATCTTGCGTGCCGCCATCGGTCAATACCTCGCCTTTGATTTCGATGGTGAACATCAGGCTCTCCTCCACTGGGCTGGGCGCATCTTTCGGATCCGTCGTCTGCGGATCAAATCGCACTTTGCCCGTGTATCGCCCGGGCTTGGCATCTTGCGGGATGGAAACGCCCAACCAAAACGCATCGAGCTTTTCGCCCTGCGGAGAAATGACCCTCGCCGTAGCCCCCGGAAGCGCGTCAAACTCCACCTTTGTGCGCAAAGCTGGCGCGCCGATCAAACACGCCTGAAAAACATAAAACTCACCCGGTTGGGCAATGCCAAAAAATCGACGATACTGCTTGGCATCACCTACAAACCAGTGCTCGGGAATGATGCCTTTGCGCACCGACTGCTGGCGGTCTTCCCCAAACACCCAAAACGCCGCTGGATGTTTTTTCTGAAATTCCGCAAGCACTGCTGGATCGACAGCGGTGGTCATTTTTTTCGTCACGGTATCGATGGGCAGGTTCGCCGTGACCGCATCGGGCATGTTGTAATCCCCCAATTCCTCCGCCTGCGAGAGGGCGATGCTCAACAAAACAACATAAGAAATCCAACGCATGTTGCCCCTACTGGATTCTGTGCGAATTTCTATCAATACGTCTGCCAACAAGATTCCCCTTTAGGTGACGACCGCCTGGATCCGTTTTCGCCTTAAAAGAGAAAAAGATCACCCATGTCATCCTGCGCTTTGGCTTTTTTGCTTCGCGCGGGCTTGGATGCTGCCACTGCTGAAATCATCGATGGCTCCTGCGGCGCGGGACTTTCCATACTGGGTAGTTTCGCAGCTTCGGTCTGTTGAGAATCAAACGCAGGGATTTCGTCGACTTCCATTGCCGCCGAGACAACCTCGGCGATTGGGCGCAGGGGAGAAACGGTTTTGCCTTTGCGTCGCGGATGGGTCGCCTTGTCATCGCCTGCCTGACGACCGCGCACACCATCCACCGCCGCAAATTGCGCGATAGTTGAATCGATCCATCGGTCTAATACAGTCGCCAATCGGAATTCCGCCATGAGCGCCGATCCATACACCAACGCGTGAATCAGCGCGCCTTGAGAAAAATGCAGACGCCAGAAAATTTCCTCCTGACTCAGGGAAGGCAGATGCGTCGCGAGAACATCTCGCATCGAAGTGTCGCTCAGGCGACCTGCCGCGCTGATCTCTTCAAAGGTCCCAGCAGCCAGCATTTCCAACCCACGACCGAGCACACGAGCATGCGATGCTTCGTCCAGTCCTTTGCTCGCTGAGGCAGCCAGCAGAGGATCTGACCATGCTTGAAAAATGGCGCGCAATGTCGCCTGCGGATCGAGTGCCTGTATGCGTTGCACGCGATCCACGATCACTGGCTTGATGCGATATTCCAGCACCGCTGCGAGCAATCCTTCGCGACTGCCGAAGTGATAATTGACCGCCGCCACATTCGCTTTTGCCAATCCTGTAATGTCGCGCACCGATACCGCATCGAATCCTTTTTGAGCAATGAGAGACTCCGTCGCCTCTACCAAACGTTTTTTGGTTGCATCTCCCTTCATACGCAAATCGATCATGTCGCGACGACTCCACAAAACCTTTTTATCGCTGTCAAACAAGCGCTCAAAAAACCGCACAAAACCCCATCAATCCAACGATCATTTCAACGGATCGTTTCAGAAAAAAATCAACTTTACCAAAGCATTTTGCAAACAGCATGCCACTTGTTAGACTTTGAGGTATTTTCGAATTGCCGATACTAAGCCTGGAATGTCATGTTGCTTCGCCTCAAACGCGGGTGGATGACCAAGCTCCACGAGAGCCTGTGAAGTCACCGGACCAATGCTGCCCGCCACACAGTGCTCAGGCCATGGCACGCCGAGGGCGAAAAAATGCTCCGCAGTAGAGGCGGAAGTAAAAGTGATCAAGTCAGCGCCCTCCTCGCGCAAGCGAGCCACGGCCCCTGTCGGGTCTTCTGTCTCAGCTACTGTTCGGTAGGCGATGCAGTCATCGACAATGGCCCCCATCGCTTGCAGACCCATCGATACCACATCGCGTGATACCTCCGGCTTCACCACCATGATGGTAAGGTTCTCGATGTCCTCTTTTTTAAAAGCATCCACCAGGCCCTCGGCGACGAATTTTTCCGGAAGCAGATCGCAGCCGATGTGATACTCGCGCAGTTTGCTGACAGTTCCTGGGCCAATCGCCGCGATTTTTGGTTTGCCGAGACAACGAGCGTCGTCATGAATCGAGAAAAACGCATCGAAAAAGCGAGAAACCCCATTGGGCGAAGTAAAGACTAGCCAGTCGTATTCGTGAGCAGAAGAAACCAGTTCCGCAAAGCCCAGCTTATCCACCGGATCCTCGATCCGAATGACTGGCAGCTCTACGACATCCGCACCGAGTTGCGCTAGTTCTTTGCTAAGATTGCCAGCCTGTTCGCGAGTGCGAGTGACAATGATGCGCTTGCCAAACAATGGTCGCTTTTCAAACCACGAAATTTTCGCGCGTTCTCTGACCACATCGCCGATCACCGCCACCGCAGGAGAAGAAAAATTCTGACTCTCCGCAATCTCAGCGATCGTGGCGAGAGTGCCCTCGATGGTGCGGTGCATGCCGGTCGTAGCCCAGCGTGTCAGAGCCATAGGCGTCGAAGGGTCAGCACCGTGCTTCACGAATTGCTCGCAAATTTCGCGGAGGCGAGCCACGCCCATCACAAACACTTTCGTCCCTGGTGCCTTGGCGAGGTGCTCGTAGTCGATCGAGCTCTCCTGTTTCGTCGGATCCTCGTGACCTGTAAAAATTGTCAACTGTGAGCAATGGTCGCGATGTGTCACAGGAATCCCAGCGTAGCATGGGCCGGCAATCGTGGAGCTAATACCCGGAACGATTTCAAATGCCACACCCGCTTCGGCGAGTTCGGCGGCTTCTTCGCCACCGCGGCCGAAAATCATCGGATCCCCGCCTTTCAGTCGCACCACGCTCTTTCCCTCCTTGGTCCGCTTCACGATCAGTTCATTGATCTGATCCTGCGGTAGCGCGTGGTCTTTCGCGCGCTTGCCGACGTAGATTTTTTCACAATCTTTTTTTGTCCACTTCAGCAACTCCCCACTGCTCAATGCATCGTAAACCAAAACGTCGGCCTGCTCGATGCATTCTTTCGCCCGCAACGTCACCAAGCCCAAATCCCCTGGACCCGCACCCACCAAATAACAAATCCCTTTTACACTCATACCAATGTTTCAAACAGTTGTTTAGCTACTTCAAGCGGAGCGAAGCGAGACCCACGCACGTGAGACAGAAGCGGTTCACCCCCCGCCTCAGGAAAAACCCGAGCACTCATGATCAACTCCTCATGATCCAAAATAGAAAACACCCCTACAGGTGTGTGACACCCTGCATCTAATAAACGTAAAAATTCACGTTCTGCGCTGATTCTCAAATATGTATCTGAATCTCCCACGCGCTCAACTGTCGCTTTCATCCAGTCGTCATCACTGCGAACTTCTAAACCAATGGCTCCCTGTCCTGCAGCGGGAAAAAACATTTCTTCATCGAGAATATGATAAAACAAACGTTCGTCAGTATTGGGCAAGTAACCGAGTCTCTCCAGTCCAGCCTCGGCGAGCATGATGGCGTCGTAGTCATCGGCGTCTCTCAACTTTTTCAATCGCGTTGGTACGTTACCGCGCAAATCTGAGAGTAACAAATCCGGTCTCAGCCACTGGAGTTGGCGCGCGCGGCGCACACTGCTCGTGCCAACGCGCGCGCCCTGTGGCAGTGCATTCAGCCCGCCCTCGATTTTTGACACCAAAGCATCGCGCACGCCGGCACGCTCCAGAGTGGCGGGGATGCAAAAATGATCCGCGAGTATGGTTGGCACGTCTTTGAGGCTGTGCACCGCCACATCGATCTCCCCCGCTTCCAAGGCCATTTCCAATTCCTTGGTGAAGACTCCCTTATCGAGAGTCCCTTCGCTTTTTGCCACCTCACTGAGAGCCACGTCCGTGCGCCGATCGCCCGTGGTTTTGATAACGCAGCGCACCACTTCCACCTCAGGAAACGCCGCGCGCAGCAACTGCTCTGTCGCATTCGCTTGCCACAGGGCTAACTCACTACCCCGTGTGCCTACTCTGATAATTTCTCTCGCTGCCATGATCCGCCTCTCGGTCGCGCAGACTATACCGCGCGCATGCTTTGTCAACGAATCACACTGACAAAAAGCGAATCGAATTCGCATTGCCAGCTCATCTCAGTATGTGCAGGATGTCGATCTATTACCGACTTTGTGAAATCGAAACCATCATCCGCACGATCGCGCAAAAAGGACTGCGACACTTCCACGCTCTTGCATCAGGTGCGTGGAGTCTATGCGGAGCTGGCCACGCGCCCCTTGCGAGGTCATTGCATCGGTCGCACGACCTGTTGCCATTTCCAGCTCACGGGGAAAACGCCCTATCTCACACGCGGCGAGGCGATGATCGCAGCGCAGGCCTGGCGCGCCAGTGGTCGGAAACAGATGCCTGTCACAGCCGATGGAGCTTGCCCTTTTCTCAAACAGGGGCTTTGTCAAATTTACGAATCGCGCCCTTTCGGATGTCGCACGCATTTCTGTGAGGCGGCAGGCGGACAAACACCGCGCGCACTGATTCGCGATTTGATCCAACGACTGGAAGACATAGACCGATCCCTAGGCGGCGAGGGTGCCAGCAATTTCCATTCCGCGATCAAGCCATTTCTGTGAGTTGCTTCCGTTCTTCTCGCTGACATTTCTCTTTTCAACTGAACGAATGTAGCTAGATTGAGTGTGTGAAAGCACCGATCATAGCGCTTCCTTTTTGCGTGCTGATTCTCGTCATTATCGGCGTCTGCTGCTCGCCCGTTGCGCCGATCAGCGGCGGCGCGGATCGTGCGATTTCTTGGGGCAGTGGATCGACTCCAGTGTCCGCTGGTGCATCCATGGGAGCGATCATGCGCGGCGTCAATCTCCGACAGGATCTGGTGCCACGCGGCACCCATGGACGCAAGGTGTTTCGCCCGATGTCACCGCGCTACATCACGATCCACAGCACGCAGAATTGGTCTGCCGATGCATGGAAACATTCACAAGCGCTAAAAAACGGTGCCCTGCGCGCACCCAAACGCAGGGGCGGCAATCGCATCGGCTATCTGATCTGGCATTTCACGGTGGATGACCGCGTGGCCCTACAGCACATGCCCACCAATGAGCAAGGCGAACACGCCGACTTCGATGGTCCAGGCAATCGCTACAGCATCGGCATCGAAATGTGCGAGCAACGCGGCAGCAATCTCAACGCCACGATGGATCGCACCGCGCGGCTCGCCGCCTACCTGATGATTAAGCACAGCATCCCCTTGCGACATGTTGTCCCTCACTATCACTGGCCCCGCCGGGGAGCAAAGCCGCCCAACAAAAACTGCCCGCATTTCCTCATGGAAAACGGTCGCCCGGGTCGCAAATGGAGAGCTTTCCTCGCGAAGATTGACTCCTACTACCGCCAAATGATTCGCTAATGTCAACCGCTTCCCATGGCAGTCCGGGCAATCGCGAGACCATCCTTGAGCCGGATACCTATTATGCATGTCAACGCTGCACCGCCTGCTGCAAGTGGCCAGGTGATGTGCGATTGGAAAACGAGGAAATTCCTCGAGTCGCGGCTTTTCTCGATCTATCGGAAACGGAATTTCTTAATCGCTACACGAGGCTGCGCACGAACCGACAAGGACTCTCTCTGCTCGAAAAAGAAAATCACGAATGCATCATGCTCGATGGCAACTCCTGCCGCATCCATGCGGTCAAACCATCGCAATGCGCCGGATTCCCTAATAGGTGGAACTTTCCCGGTTGGCGACAAGTTTGCGAGGCAAAAGCGATTCCCATGGAAGAAGCCCGACAACGCGGATTGACGAAGTAGCTCTCGGCGTGGAAACTACGCGCAGATGATACAGCAAATTCTCACACACCCAGGCAGCGCGCACAAAGATGAATTTCTCGCGTGCTGTCTTCTGATCGCCGTGCACAAGGTATCGGTCGTGCGGCGCGAGCCCAGCGTCGATGACCTGAACGACCCTTCCACTATTGTTGTGGACGTGGGCGGTCGACACGAACCGGAGCGGATGAACTTCGATCACCACCAATTCCCCGCCGATGCCCCGCCGATCTGCGCGCTCAGCTTGGTCATGATGCATCTCGGTATTTACGAGGACGCACGTTTGTTTTGCGAATGGCTAGAGCCCACGGAATGGTTTGATACCAAAGGCCCCGTCCAAACGGCGGAGTGGCTCGGCGTCTCGCGCGATGCCTTAAGCAAACTCCAGTCCACCATCGACGTCACCATCCTTCGCCGTTTCGCTGCCAGCACTCGACTGGAGCCTGGTCAACTGATTTGGGAACTCATGCAACTGGTGGGAAGCGATCTGCTTTACTACCTCCGCACCATGCGCGAACGCATCGAGGTCTTGCGCGAAAACCTGCAATTCTGGGAAATGGAAAAACAGGGCGAGCGCTTCCATGCTGTTTTCCTGCCACGTTCGGAATCGACCATCGATGACCCCTCCGGCGCCATGTCTCGTTATTTACGCAGCATTGGCAAGGATCAGGAAGTCGTGGCCATGATCTATCCGGACCGACGCGGCAAAGGCTACGGCCTCAGCCGCAACAATGATCACCCGCGACTCAATTTCACCGTGATCGAACATCACGATGATGTCCATTTCGCCCACCCGCGTGGCTTCGTCGCAAAAACTACCGCCACCGATATCGTGAGACTGCGCGAGCTCCTCCACGCTTCTTGGATCTGATCTCATGGCTCAAACCTTTTCGCAATCGCAGGCCGGCACTACCATCCTCAAGGGTGTCTCGCGTTCCTTCTACCTGAGCCTGCGCCTGCTCCCCGCCAGCATGCGCGACACCGCCGGATTGGCCTATCTGTTAGCCCGCAGCAGCGATACCATTGCCGATACCGCGGAGCTCGCCGTCGAAGACCGTCTGCATTGCCTCGATGCGTTCCACCGCGCTGTGCTGCACGGGGAATCGTTTGCCGCACCTAACGAATTGTTAGAAAAATGCACCCCCGGCGAAACTATCCTGATGCAAAACGCACCGGAGAACCTGAGTTGGCTCGCGACCCTCTCCAACGCCGAGCGCGGACTCGTGCACGAAGTAATCAATGAAATCATCTCCGGCCAGCGGCTTGATCTGCTGCGTTTCGGCCATGCCAGCCAGGACTGCCGCATGGTCATCGAGGATGATGCCACGCTCATCGACTACTGCCAACGTGTTGCGGGTAGTGTCGGCGTCTTCTGGACCAAGCTCGGCTTCCTTGGCGAAGGGGAAAAATTTTCCACGGAGGATACAGAATCCATGGTGCGCTGGGGTCAGCATTTCGGCTGTGCGCTGCAACTAGTCAACATCCTGCGCGATCGACCAGAAGACCTGCGAAACGGTCGCCATTATCTCCCAGGCACCGCCCATTTGACAGATGAACACGCTCTGCTCCACGCTCAAGACCGATGGCTCACCCAGGCTCGCACGTGGGTCGATGAAGGCCTCCACTACGCCAGCGCCCTACGCGGTAAACGCCTGCGCTGTGCCACCGTTTTGCCCGCATTGCTAGCGATCGAAACCATCGAAAAAATGCAAGATGCCACGTGGATTCAGATGCAACAACGAGTCAAAATCAGCCGCTCCGACGTCTTCCGCTGCCTCGCCGAGGCGATGTTGTTTTGAGCATTTACGCACTCGCCATTTTTCCTCATCATCCTGGTCATGCTCCGCGCCACTCATGCCTCCGCTCTCCTCGATCTACCGCAGCCTTTGCATCTGGCACTGGGTGTATTTGATGGGGTGCATGTGGGGCATAGGGCGGTGATTCAGGCGGCGCAGACGAGTGCTCGAGAGACGAGAGGAAGCTGGGGCGTGGTGACATTTGACCCGCATCCGATCCGATTGCTGGCACCAGAGCGCGCCCCGCGCCAGCTTCTCGCCTCGCTCGATCACAAGGCTCGCTTGTTAGAGCGGATGGGCGCGGAGTTTCTGTTAGCCTTGTCATTCGATCATGCGTTGGCCGCGCTCAGCGCGGCGGAGTTTATCGGTTTATTGCAGCAAGGCGGTGCCATTGCCTCGATTTCCGTGGGGGAAGACTGGCGTTTTGGCAAAGGCCGTGAAGGCGATGTGAAGCTGTTGCGCCAGATCGCTCAGGAACAAGGATGGGTGATCAACGCCCTACCACCCGTGATGCATGAGGGCGAGCGCATCAGCAGCACGCGCATCAGGCAATCAATCCGCGACGGCGCTCTGGCCAATGCCGCCGCGATGATAGGGCGCCCGTATGGCATCGAAGGGGTCGTGGTCAAGGGGCAGCAACTCGGTCGTACGATCGGATTTCCCACGGCCAATCTGGCGCTCGGTGAGGAGCAACTGCCGCCCGATGGAGTATGGGCGGTGCATGTGACCTGTGACTCCGATCACTGGACTGGCGTGGCGAATCTGGGGATGCGTCCAACGGTCGATGGCACTCAGCGGGTCTTTGAGGTGCATCTCTTCGATACCGCGCCGGAGTTGTATGGAAAAACGCTGGAGGTCGAGTTCGTGCACTACCTACGCGGCGAGCGGAAATTCGAGAGCCTGGAAGCTCTGAAAGCGCAGATCGAGCAGGATGCGATGGTGGCACGTGCTGCCTTGAGCGCAGACGATGCATGACATGTTTTTCATGGAAGAATCGCTGGTCAATGCCACGTAAACAAGGTAGCTCATCTCCCTGCTACTCACCATGGAACGCTTTGATTTACCGCTCTCGGTCCCTTTCACGCATCGTGTGTGTTTCACGCATGATGCCTTTTCGGCGGGGAATCCTCTTCTGCGCGAGATCTTAGCCGAGGGTGGTGGACGGCGCGCGCTGGTTTATCTGGAAGAAGCGGTGGCGGAAGCATGGCCCACGTTACCGCAACTCATTACCGATTATCTGAGCGCATCCAGCGTGCAACTTCATTCCCTTCACATCATGCCGGGGGCTGAAGTTTGTAAAGCAGATGACAACCTGGTGCGCCATGTGTGGGATCAAATCGAGAGAGAAAAAATCGATCGCCATTCCTACGTACTCTGCCTCGGCGGCGGGGCCTTTCTCGATGCCGTGGGCTTCGGTGCCGCTACCGCCCATCGGGGTGTGAGACTGGTGCGTTTTCCCACCACCACCCTGTCGCAGGACGATAGCGGAGTGGGCGTGAAAAACGGCATCAATGCTTTCGGTAAAAAAAACTGGATCGGTAGTTTTTCCGTGCCTTATGCGGTGATCAATGACTTCACCTTCCTTCATAGCCAGGACCCGGAAATCAGCCGCCTCGGCCTAATCGAAGCCATCAAGGTCGCGTTGGTGAAAGACGCGGAATTTTTCTCCTGGATCGAGGCGAATGCTACCGCACTCGCTACACTCGAAAAACACGCTCTCGAGGAATGCATCCAGCGCTCGGCCCTGTGGCACGCGCGCCACATCACACTGGGAGGAGATCCTTTTGAAATGGGCAGCAGTCGCCCGCTCGATTTCGGTCACTGGGCCGCTCACAAATTAGAGCAACTCAGCGGCTTCGCGCTCAGTCATGCCGCGGCCGTGGCCGTCGGACTTTGGCTCGATGTCTGCTACTCCGTGAAATCAGGACTGCTCCGTGAGTCCGATGCCTGTCGCATCAAAAAAGTGCTAGAAACCATGGGCATGCCGATGTTTGACCCGCATCTGCTGGAGCTTGATGCGTCGGGCGAACTCGCTTTACTCGCAGGATTAGAAGAATTTCGCGAGCACCTCGGTGGGCGACTCACCGTCCTTCTTCTCCGCGCTCCGGGAGACAGCACCGACGTCCATCACATGGACCACGGCATCATCAGCGGATGCATAAAAGATATGCAAAAATGCAACAATCTCGTGACCGGTTGAGGTTCGCCCGCGAGAGCAAGGTGCTGTTGACGAGCATGCCGAAACTGACTGCTAGAGTCATCGAGAATTAGCACATTTGAGACGATAGAAGATGCCCGCCGCATCAGTAGTATGGTTGGCTTTCTTGGTGAGGAATCATTCATCGGGCAGCTGAGTGATAGATGCCTTCACCATGAAAAAAGCCCTCTGGATAAACGCCGCCTTTTGCGTTATGTTGCCTTTCTCCATGGGGCAGACGCCTCCGATTGCACCCTTTCATCCGTCTCCAGCCTCTGCAGACCTAGTAGAGCAGTACTGCTATAATTGCCACGATGAAGAAACACAGAAAGGCGATATCCGCCTCGACAACCTCACCGATCTGGATCTCAGCAAGCGACTGGACTTATTGAATCGCATGCAGGAGCAGATTTACCTCCGGCTCATGCCGCCAAAAAACAAGCGGCAACCCGATGAGGAGCAACGCAAGGAACTCCTCGCCCTGTTCGCCAAGGAACTGGCTCCGCACAACGCTTCGACATTAGAGGACAAATTGCAAAAGCCCGAGTTCGGCAACTACATCGACCATCAACAACTCTTCTCAGGCGAGTTTGCGAACTTGCCTGGTTTCACCTATGACCGTCGCTGGCTGATCAGCGAGTATATCTTTAACGCGAAATTTCAGCGCATGTTGGACAACACCACCATGGGTCAAGCGAACGGCAAAAGAATCACGATCATCGGTAGCAACCGCTTTCAAACCGTAAGTCTCGCGAATCCCTTTCTTTTGCCCAGCGTTTCCGGCGTCCGCTATTACGCCAACGAAGACCGAACGGGTGGGCACTTGTCGAGCATGCTCACAAACGCCCAAAAAACATCCGAATACATCACCAATGAACTCGTGAAACGCAGAAATGGCAAGTATCTCCCCGCCATCCATCAGATCATGGCGCTC
This sequence comes from Akkermansia muciniphila, assembly GCA_945888515.1. Taxonomy (GTDB): domain Bacteria; phylum Verrucomicrobiota; class Verrucomicrobiia; order Verrucomicrobiales; family Akkermansiaceae; genus UBA956. The sequence goes on from CAMDAD010000004.1 coordinate 133,448, forward strand.
GATGACAGCCACGCCGCAACCCTGACGTCTCGTCGATTGTATCTCCAAAATTCCATCGCAAAACTATGCGATGAGATGTATGGCGAAAAAAACGAGTCACTGCTGACGACCTTTAGGCCCGTGCAGTTGAAGCCGATAGAAGCCCCTGCCGCTGGTGAAACCTACAAAAAAGCACCGATGCATGTCGCTCTGAATATGCTCAAAGAGCTGCAAGGTTCCGATACCGTGTTCCAGCTCTTGTTAGATCATGAGTTAAGCAGCAAGTCCGATGAAGAACTTCGCGTGATTTGTGAAAAAACTTGGTTCTACCATGGTGACCACGAGCGCACGATCCAAGGACGTATGGCCATACTGCGCGAATATATGCCAGAACTGCGCGAACACGTGAATCAGGAGCGGAACAAAATCAAACCGCCTGTCATTAAGCCGCTCAGCGATACCGAAAGAGAAATCGTATGCGCTTCCATCCAACAGCATCGAAAAAAAGGCGATACTTACCAAGCTATCATCGAGGCATGCATGAGTGCGTGGGAAGAGGAATTTGAGCAAGCGCGCATCGCCGCCGGACCACCATCAGACCAACTGATAACTGATCTCGTGCAACAATTGTTTGTGCAAATTCTCGAACGAGCACCCACTTCCACGGAAGCCGACGAATACTTAACTCTCGCGAAATCCTACATCGCCAAACTCGGCAAACTCAAGGCAATCCAGAAGCTCATACAGACCTTGATTTTATCTACCGAATTTGTCTACCGCCAGGAATTCGGCAGCGGCACCGCTGATGAACATGGACGCCGCATGCTTTCCCCTCGCGATGCCAGTTACGCCATCGCCTACGCCCTCACCGACCAAAGCCCCGATGCCGAGCTGACAACCGCAGCGCAGCATGGCAAGCTCACCACACGCGAAGACTACAAACGAGAAGTCGAGCGCATCCTGAAAAAACGCGACATTCATTACCTGATCGATCCCATCCTCGCCGATAAAAACTACAACGACAACACCACCACCATGGCCATTCGAAAACTGCGCTTCTTCCGCGAATTTTTCGGTTACCCCATGGCGATCAATGTATTCAAAGACGAAAAACGTTTCGGCGGCGATCGGATCGACGACGCCACTTGTCGGCTTATCAACGAGGCCGACCGCACCGTGGAACACATCCTCCATCAGGACCGAAACGTCATCGAAGAGTTGCTGACGACCGAAACATTTTATCTCTATCATGATGGCGACAATGCCCGCATGCAAGCCGCCTCCGATCGCATCAAGAGCATCTACCACTACTTCAAGGACCTTAATTGGAAGAATTTCACTAACGATGACCTCGTCAAACATGCCGAATTTTTGCGCGAGGTGAAGATGCGCAGCGTGAACCCAGACAACCTGCAGGCCCGCAATCGACAGGGCACCACATTACAACTCTTCAAGCTCTCCATGGAATCCATCACCGCCCGCCTGAATAAAGGGCAAAAAGAAGCCGCTCCCTTTGATCTCTATCGTGGCTATGGATACGATTTCATGGTCGGCTATAACGTCTCAAAATTTTACGACATCCCCATGGAGAACTGGCATTACGAAACGAGCCAACCAGCGAAAATTCCTAACAGAAAAGGTCTGCTCACCCACCCTGCCTGGTTGATCGCCCATGCCAAAAACACCGAGACCGATCCGATCCATCGGGGAAAATGGGTTCGCGAAAAACTCCTTGCTGGGACCATCCCCGATATCCCTATCAGTGTCGATGCCGTCATTCCTGAGGACCATCACAAGACTCTACGTGATCGACTCGCCAGCGCGACCGAAGTCGCTTACTGCTGGAAATGTCACGAGGGAATGAACCAGCTCGGCTACACGTTCGAGAGCTACGATGACTTCGGTCGCTTCCGCGTGCAGGAATCGCTCGAATACCCCGACCAACTGATCAATAAAAATCCCGATAAAGGCACCTTGCTCAGTGACACCCGCGATCTCTACAAGACGCTCACCGTCAATCCTAAGGGGCACCTTTCTGGGACAGGTGATGCTGATCTGGACGGCGATGTCAAAGACGCCATCGACCTCACTGAACGCCTTGCCAAATCCCGCCGCGTTCGCCAGTCGATCATCCGCCACGCCTTCCGCTACTTCATGGGGCGCAACGAATTTCTCTCCGATTCAAAAACACTCATTGACGCGGAAAAATCCTATGTCGAGAGCGGTGGTAGCTTCGATGCCGTTATCATCTCACTCCTCACATCCGACTCTTTCCTCTATCGCAAACCCATCGAAAACTAATCCCATGTTTAGCAGAAGAAATTTCCTCAAAACCTCCATTTTCGGCACGGGTGCCATGGCATTGGCGCCGTCCTTTCATCAGTTGTTCGCCACTTCGAATACCAGCACCGGAGCCGCCAAGCGCTTCATCTTCATTCGCAAATCCAGCGGGCTCAGACCGCTCGAATCAGCACTCATGAATTTCTCAGCCAAAGACAAAGAGCTGGATGAAAAAAAACAAGCGCTGGAAGTGGATCTCGACAAACACGAGCTTCCCCGATGGCTGCGCGGTCTCGACGATCACAAACAGCACATAACTATCCTCCAGGGGCTCTCCGCGAAGATGAGCGAAAATGTCCACTACTCCTTCTCCTCGGTCATGGGTTGTTTCAAATCAAATCGCAACACTCTGAGCGCCATCAAACGCACCACGATCGACTTCGAGCTCGCGAAACTGTTCCCCTCACCTTTTGGTCACGTCGAACTCTCCTTCGCCGGCGGTCGCACCGGCATCGTCTCCGGCTTTTCCGCACCGGCACCACAAACGCGCAACTACTGCTACGCCGATCCCGATACCGCGCGTGCCGAACTTTTCAAATCTGTTCTCAACCCCGAAGCCGTCAATTCCGATAACGACATGCTCTCTTTCCTGCAAAGCAAGGAAGGCATGAAAGCCAGTGGCATCGCAGGTCATGAACTCAGACGCCAAGAGGCACAGATCGAATCCATCGATGCCATCCGTGAGCGCAACAAAAAACTCATCGAAATTTCCGGCAGCCTTGCCAAGCATCTCCCGGAACTTGCACCCGTCCATGCGAATGGCGGACCGAATGCGACTACTCCAGAGAAACAAGCCGCCATGACTGATGTGCTCATTGCCGCACTGAAGGCGGGGCTCACCAATGTCGTCACTTACACAATCGACGACCTTGGCACCCCCATCACTGGTCTACCAGGAAATGAAACCGACCGAGTGGGCATTCACCCACTCGGCCACGATGAAGCTTTCGGTGGCGTGCCCGCTTGGATGACCCGTGAGCAAATCCGCATCAGCCACATGAACCAAGTAAAAACCATCGTCGAAAAACTCAAGGCCACCCCCGAGGGCAACGGCACGATGTTTGACAACACCATGATCATGTATTTCCCCGAAAACGGCGAGACGCACCACGGCATCGGGACCGAGTCGCCATTTATCATCATGTCTGGCAAGAATTGCCAACTCGACATCGCCGGTCGCTACATCCGCCTCCCCTTTCTCGGTGAACCGGGACACAAAACCCTAGGCAACTGGTATACCACCCTGCTCAACGCTCATGGTAATCCCATCAAGCACTATGGTGACCTCGATGCCGAAATGGCGCGCAAAAAACTCCCCCAAACCGGCCCGATTCAGCAATTGATGGGGTAAGAGATCTGCGAGTGTGACACGATACGAGTCAACTAGAAAAAAGTCACCTTTCTGACAACCCTTGGATCACGGTGCGTAATCGGTTCGTGGTGTCAAAAAAGCGACTGTTTCCAAAAAGTAAACTAGAGTAATACGAATCAATCGTATTACTTGCCCCAACGAGCCAACAAAGTCGTAGCCATGTCACTGGGCGTTTCGGCCACAGCGATGCCGCACTCGGCGAGGATCCGTTTTTTCGCCTCGGCTGTGTCTTCCTCGCCACCGACGATGGCTCCGGCGTGACCCATACGACGCCCTGGAGGAGCTGTGGCACCGGCGATAAAACCAGCGATGGGCTTCTTGCAATGCTCTTTCGCCCAGCGTGCCGCTTCGACCTCCGCCGTGCCGCCGATTTCACCAATCATAATGATCGCTTCGGTTTCAGGGTCTTCGTTGAACATTTGCAGCACATCAAGGTGAGACGTGCCATTGATCGGGTCGCCACCGATGCCGACGCAGGTGCTCTGACCATAGCCCAATTGCGTTAACTGAAATACCGCCTCATACGTCAGCGTGCCCGAACGCGATACCACGCCGACGTTGCCACGCTTGTGGATATAGCCGGGTGCGATACCGATGCGGCAACCACCGTGAGATTTTTCGCCGTAGCCGGGAGTGACCAGACCGGGGCAGTTCGGGCCGACAAGGCGCACGGGAAGTCCCTTGATCGCCTCCTTGACGCGCATCATGTCCATGACGGGAATGCCTTCCGTGATGCAAACAATCAACTCCACGCCGGCATCGGCGGCTTCGAGAATGGCATCAGCAGCGAATGGAGGCGGCACGAAAATCGCGGAAGCCGTGGCTCCCGTTTCGCGCACGGCATCAGCCACGCCGTTGAAAATCGGCACGGTGTTTTCGAACAATTGACCACCTTTTCCTGGAGTGACTCCCGCCACCACTTTGGTGCCGTAGGCGAGGGAAAGCGAGGCATGGCGCGCGCCAAAGCTACCGGTGATGCCCTGAATGAGGACTTTGGTGTTTTCGTTGATGAGAATGGACATGGTTCTTAAGTGTCTAGTGTGAAGGTTGAGTGATCGGTGTGTTAAAAAGTGAGTTTTGAGAGAACTTCGACTGGAATGAGTTGTTGCAAATGCGGATGTGACTCGAGCAATCGAGAGATATCAGCAAGATCTTTCTGGCGCTTACTGGGACGGCGGGATGAATCGGTAAATGCGGCAATTTTTCCCGCGAGAGTATCCTCTACGCTAGCGACGCGCTTAAGCATGCCGTGAACATCGGCGGGAACAGCACGCGAGGGAAATTCTTGGTAGAATTCAGCAGTAGTGATTTGAATGCTGACTTTCGATTGATAAAAATCCTTATCGCCTTGGAGCAACTCTAGCACAAGTTCAGAGTCAGGATCTTTACTCGTGACTTTGATCCAGTTGATATGTTGCCCGACAATGCCGTTCGATGAACGTTTTACTTTCCTAGTCAGCTCTACACTACTAGCGTTCCAACTGTATTCAACCTCAATATCATCCGCCCCTTTGCCAATTCTATGACAATTCCAAACTGTATCGCGCGGACCTTTCCAATCGAGAACAGCTGATTTCCATGCAGCAACAAAAGAATCCTCTGTTGTTGGATGCGCTAGCAACAACGAACAGCTAAGAATCAATGTCGACAATACAAGGGTGAGCGTTTTCATTCTTGAAATTGTTCAACCTACTAGCGCGACGATTTTTTGTGCAGCATCGGCCATGGTTGTGGCCGCGGTGACATTGATGCCGCTCGCAGCAAGCGTGGCTTTACCGGCTTCGACGTTATTGCCTTCCAGACGGACGACCAGAGGAATCGGCAGACCGGTTTCCTTCGCTGCAGCGACCACGCCTTCTGCGATCACGTTGCAGTCCATGATGCCACCGAAGATATTGATCATGATGCCTTTCACTTTCGGGTCACCGAGGATGATCTTGAAGGCTGCAGTCACTTGCTCTTTCGACGCGCCACCACCCACGTCGAGGAAGTTGGCTGGTTCACCACCGTAGTGTTGAATGATATCCATTGTCGCCATGGCCAGACCGGCACCATTGACAAGACAGGCGATGTTGCCATCGAGGCCGATGTAGTTCAGATCGTATTCGGATGCCGCGACTTCTCGTGGGTCTTCCTCTTCTTTATCGCGCATGGCGACGATATCAGGATGACGATAGAGTGCGTTGTCGTCGAATCCGAATTTTGCATCCAGTGCAAGCACTCGGCCATCGGGCGTGGTGACCAGCGGGTTGATTTCCAGCATGGAGCAATCGCAACTGATGAAGAGCTTGTAGAGGTTGCCTAGCAATTTCGCGAACTGCTTAGCGAAATCTCCCGTTAGGCCGAGAGCGGCGGTGATTTTCCGTATTTCATATGCCTGAAGGCCGAGCAGCGGGTGGATGAACTGGCGGATGATTTTCTCAGGAGTGTTGTGTGCCACATCCTCGATGTTCATGCCACCTTCCGTGGAAGCGACGATGACAGGTCGGCAGGTCGCACGATCCATGAGGATGGCGAGGTAGTATTCATGCGTGATGTCCACAGCTTCTGCGATCATCACCTTGCGCACGAGTCGACCAGCTTCACCGGTTTGCAACGTGACGAGCCTTTCGTTGAGCATCTTGCCAGCAAAATCCGCCGCTTGCTCGGGAGACTCGATCAAATGAACGCCGCCTTTGAAGCCGTTTTTGAAGGTGCCCTTCCCGCGCCCGCCGGCATGGACCTGAGCCTTGATTACCAGAGGCGAACCAGCGAACTCGCGTGCGGCGGATTCGGCTTCGGCAGGAGTGGAAGCGACTCGACCTCTCGGGCTAGGGACTTGGAAACGATCGAAGAGTTCTTTAGCTTGGTATTCGTGGATGTTCATACGCTTGTTGAAAAATTTGCCGCGCGGAAACTAGGGTAGGGATTCCCCTAGGTCAAGATTTGTCGAAATTTTTTCCTCCTGATATAACGAAATAGCGTTCAGGCAAGCAGAGGTCCATCAGGGCGGTGGAGTCGCTGGACGATTGCCTCCACAATTCCCTGAGCGGAAAGCATGACATCGCTACGGCTGGAGAGAATTTTCAGTTTCCGCTGCTCATTATCCTGGCCGACGATCAACGCAAACCGCGCACCCGCCTGCTCGGCGCGTTGCAGCTGTTTGTTGAACTTCATCGGTGTGAGCGAGAAATCCACTGAGACGCCTGCCAATCTCAGGTCGGTGACCAAGCGCAGGGCATCGCCGCGTTTCTCCTCCTCATCGATTACCACATAGACATCGCATCCTGCCTGATTCCGCTGGAGCCACACCTCCATTTGCATGAGCGCGTGCGGCGTTTCTTCAATCAAATGCCGGATCACGTAATCGCCCATCGCAAAGCCAGTAGCGGGAAGGTCGATTTTCCCATCGGAAATGGTGGCAACAAGCGTATCATATCGCCCTCCACCGGCCACGGCGCGCATGGATGCGCGTGCATCAAACACCTCAAATACCAGACCAGTGTAGTAGGCCAGACCACGCACAATGGATAGATCCCAGCGCACAAATTCCCCCATTCCGCGGGCTGTCAAATCGGCGAGCAAGGTGCGATAAGCCTCAGAAGCGTTGTCGGGATTCGCGATAAAGTCTTTTACTTCATCGAGTGCGATCCCCAAGGCCGCGAGCTTATCTGTTAGCACCTCAGGCCGCTCGCGTTCGAGTTTATCAACAATCTGCAGGAATACCGCAAGTTGCTCGGCATCCAGTCCACGCTTGGCGGCAAAATCCGCCCAGGCCTGACGATCGGACACGCGCACTTGGTAATCGTTTTTTTCAAAACCAAAAGCGCGCATGGTATCGATCGCCACAGCCAACAGTTCGGCATCGGCATGCGCGGAGCATTCACCAAGAATATCGACATTGAACTGGAAAAACTCACGCCCCCTGCCCTTTTGTGGCTTTTCAAAGCGGAAGCACTGACCGATCTCGAACCACTTGAGCGGCTTAGGAAAATCGCGTTGGTGATCCGCCGCTAGACGTGCAAGAGAGGCTGTCACTTCCGGGCGCAAGGTGATATCGCGACCTCCCTGATCGGTAAAACGGAACAACTGTGTGGACAATTCACCGCCGGATTTTTTCAGATAGAGACCCGTGTCTTCGATCAGGGGCGTTTCATACTCGACAAATCCATGCCGCCGCGCCGTGGCTCGCCAAGTTTCCTGAAGATACTGACGCACCGCAAAATCGCGCGGAAGAAAGTCGCGGAAGCCAGGCAATGATTGAAAAGAAGAGACAGCCATGTGCGGACAAACCATGCACAGATCCACCTCACATGGCAAGGGGATGTTGTCCGCAACTTTTAATTCTGCGATGCTTGGACCACTTTCAGCCGAGCGAATTGAGATGTAGCGCCTTCTAGCGGAATCGAAACGGTAACGGTGTCGGGGTTGGAATCGAGATCTTGACTGATTGTTACCGGGGCTTGCGTTGCTGCTGGGATCGCATAGGACTTAGGCCATTGCTGCAAGGTGGTTCCCGCTTCGACTGTGAGAATGACTCCGGAGTTTGCGCCCTTGGCGCGGTCGTCACGCTCGAAGGTGAAAAGCAAAGCGTCTCCGACACGGGATGCCGTGGGCATCACCGTGCCCTGGGCCTGAGTGGGGTTTCCGTTTTTCAACACAAACTCGACTCCATTCGCAATGCCATCAGCGTCAGGATCAGCATCGAACCCAATGATCGCCGGATTCGTCTCGCCTGGGAAAAACCCTGCGAGCCAATTGCTGAAATCAGTTCCGCTTTTGACCAAACGAACCTGACCTACTTGCGAAGTATTCAACTCGTAACCCTCTGGGATAGTTCCACTAAAGCTACCCACGAGCGTGCCAGTATACGTGGCGATTGTATAACTTGATGCAGTAGGCGTCCCCTGGACTTGCAATGTAGAACCCGTTAGATTGAGGTCAACCGCAGTCAATCGATCCGACTCCGCTCCATTCACATCGCATACATAAGTGCCTGATAATGTTGTCGACCCTAGTGCCAAGGTCCCCACTCCTTGCCCCGGAGAGATCGCTCCCTGCACCTCAACGGCTGCGGTAACGGAGCCAACTCCATCGAGCGTCGCGCCTGCAGCTACGGTCAGCGTAGTGCCACCGATCGATGCGCCAGAAGACAATCGCAAAGTGCCGCTGTTCACCGAAGTCGTACCGCCGTAGGTCGCCTGCCCAGTGTATGTTACCACCTGTGCGGAGGTGTCTCCTAGATTCGCCGCTGTTGGAATACCGATGCGAACCGATCCACTTCCACTGATCGCATTTCCGACCGTGTGGGCATCAGTACGAGAAAAAGTAAGCGTGCCATCATTGACGACTGTAGCACCACCGAGCGAACCAAATGCATCTGCATTGAGTTGCAACACATCCGTTTGTCCAGGAACCCCACCGACGCGCACTGGAACGCCTGCTTCGATTGTCAATGGCCCCGTGAGAGTGTTGGATGCCGTGATCACATATCCTTTGTTCAAGTCAGTCATACTAGCGGTAGCATCCCGCAAGCGCAGACCGCCACTGCCTGAGATGACCCCCTGCAATTTCAGGATACGTCCCCCTGCAATACCTGACGATCGATTGATGATGGCGTTGCCCGCTCCCTCTAACACAATTGAATTTGTCCATGTCCAGCTTCCTTCCACCTGTGACAAAAATCCGCTGCTCACACTGTCACCTAAGACAATCGAGCCATTACCCATTGCCGTCGATCCATTGCGGATGGTCCGAAATTCTGAATCGCCCTTAATCCGCAAGTTACCGGAAAACTGGTCCCAGGAATTCGCCTCATTAAAGCCAAGACCCGTTCCCGGATAGTTAAACAAAATCGCACCGCCCGTGAGAATCACATCACCAGCTCCCGACAATTTGCGCAGTTTTGCGGTGGTCTTGTAGTCGAGATCTACGACATTCGCTAACGCATTGGCGCGATTGAATTCCAAGGTCGCACCCGCTGCGATGTTGATCGCGCCAGAGCCAATGTCACCATCCGCGCCACCGTTGCCAATGCGAAGTTTCCCAGCATTGATTGTGGTCGATCCACCATAGGACGATGCCATCAAAAAAGTAGTGGTTGCCGCGCCAGATTTGACGACGGATCCAGTTCCAGCAAGAGCAGAACCACTCAATGTGTATGCTAGCGAGTCATTGGCAAAGCTGGTCGTGAAAGGAGAAATGGTGCCCACGAGATTGACAACACCGCTCGTGGCCGTGTCATCGAATCGCGCCCGATCTGCAGCAAAGAAATTTGTGACAGAATCGCCCAGCGTCCAGTTCGGCGTCAGATCAATATCCCAGTCACCGGTTCCCCCGCTCCACAACAATTCGCCGCCGCGGTAGACCAGATCGATGGAACTATTTTCCGTGTTGTTTACCAACTCAAAACGTGTGCCTGGGGGCAACTGGAAATCGGAGAAGCTGCCTTGGAACGTGCCCACATAATCCAGCACCGGGAATGCCTCATCCGTGGCAGGCGTTCCAACCAAAACTGGTGTGATGGTGTGTGCTCCCGATATCGTTAGCTGGTTTTCCTGATCAATGAAAAAGCGATCATGATTCGTGCCAGAATCGATGCGAAAGACCGAGCTCGAACCAGCCTCGAGAGTCAAGGAACCAGTAACACCAGATGCGGCAGTACCAATAGCGGTGTTCGTTCCAGTGGCCAAAGTAGCGCCATCGGAGATAGTCACGGAAGCGGCTAGTTCATTTTGCAAACGTAGCGTGCCACCCAATGCGGTGATGGGGCCGCTGCTGGATACAAGGCCAGTCAGCGATAAAGAACCTCCGCCACTTTTCACGATTGTTCCTGATCCCGAGATCGCTTGGTTCATGACAACATTTACCCCGCCTCCATAGAAAAACTGGAGTTCGCCATCATTGACGATCGCACCCGCTCCCAGACGCCCAGAATTGTTCACTTGCAATGTTCCCGACAGGATCGTAACTACTCCACCATTCGTGTTGGCACCCGTAAGTATGAGTGAACCACTATTGACCGTGATCGTCTGAGAGCTTCCGGTCAAAGGATCTGCGAGCGCCAAGGTTCCCGCTCCTGCCTTCGTAAAGTTCCCGTTTTTGAGGGCATTGCTATCATCATCCCAGGACAATGTTGTGCCAGCGTTGACAACATCGATCGTAGCCGCACCATTGTCCATGAATAGTCGGCGTGTGGTGCTCTCATTAGCGGTTCCCGTGTAGCGCAGCATACCACCCTGCTTAATGGCTAGATACCCTGTGTTATCAAGAGAAGCCGTACGAGTGCCCAGACGCGATACGGTATCGATCTCCAACGCACCCCCTAACAATTCCGTGCCACCCGTATAAGTATTCAAACCAGAAAGTGTAAGGATTCCCGAATTTGATTTTTCCAGACGACCCGATCCAGAAATGACACCGGCGAAAGTTTGATTGGTAGTGCTATTGACGGCAAAAACCGAGGAATTGGCAATATTTCCTGAGTATCCGATAGCGTTCAAAGCCCCCGCCCCACCAACTTGCAGAGTTCCTGCATTGACATTGATATTTCCAGTATAGCTTCCGTTTCCCGTTAGAATCAGAGTCTCACCTGACGCCTTGGTGAAAGTCCCGCTACCACTCAACGAACCGCCCAGCGTATTTGTATTTCCCGAGATGCCATTCCACGTGAAAACTGAACCAGTTGCTAGATTTAACCCAATAGGAGATACATTGCCCGTGCTATTGAAGAAGGCACTGCCAGTGGCTGCCGACTGCATCGTAATCATAGATCCGGCACCTCCGGAAGCGCTAGCGTTTTGAAAGGATATGTCGCCATTTCCTGTTCCAGCAAAATTCCATTGAACCGCACTCGCGGAATTGTCGCCAGAAACGGTCAATCGACCCGCTCCTTTTTTGCTAACAAGCCCCGCTCCGCTCAAGACGTTGGATAGTGTTACTGCATTCGATCGGTTGATAAGCAATTCAGCTCCCGCTCCAATTGTGATCGCTCCCGTTCCCAAATTCCCCGTTGTGCCGCCATTTCCCACGTCGACAACTCCACCGGATATGATTACAGTTCCTGTATTGGTATTATTATTTGTAATAACCAAAGAACCTTCGTTTGTTTTGGTTAGAGTGGCTGAGCCAGAGAGGCTGCCTCCGGTCCATGTGTATACGTTGGATGCGTTCTGCACCGAAACCGAAGATGCAGCGATACTACCCGAGATCGTGATTGTGGCATTGCTGGCTATGCCTCCAAACACCGCAGTGTCGCCGTCGAAGAATTTGAAGTCACCTTCTGCCCAGTTGAGGATTGTGCCAGTATTGTCCCAAGTTCCGGAGGTGCCTGTCCACGTCCGCTGCGCCGAATCACCCGTGGTGAAAGTCACTTTCTGATTGGTTGTGTCATTTTGCAAAGTGCCCCGCCATGCTGCTGTTAGATTGGAGAAACCGGTAATTCCCGTCACTCCATAGGTAACGACATCGTAAGTGGTGGCTGGCGTGGGATTGCTAGCGAAGGACACTGTGGCAGCACCGCTGATCGTCACTCCATTGGCTACCAGAGAATTGAGTGTGTTGCCTCCCGTTAGGGCAAATCCTGATCCAGCTGCGAGAGCGAGCGAACCACTCGTGCTGCCTGTTCCCGAGATCCGGCCTGCCGCCTGCACGGAAATATTGGAAGTTAGGGATCCCGTGAGATTCAAGCGCCCTTGTCCCACAGTGGTTGCTCCTGTATACGCATGCGTGCCCGGAAGGGTAACCACCTGCGTTCCCGCTCCATTCACAAGGGTTCCCGTCACACCTCCGATCGTCAGCACACCAGAACCACTGGAAATGGTGTTCGAAAACGTCCAATGATCACTGCGGGACAATGTCAGGGTGCCGTTGTTCACCACCGTAGCCGTGCCCAAACTACCTGTCGTCCCCGCATCGGTGGATGCACTTTCTCCTCCTATGCCACCAACTCGCAGCACGGCGTTAGGTCCTACCGTAAGCTGACCACTCATCGTATTTGCGCCAGTCAGAACAACACCCACATTCACTGCGTAGCTGACGCCGGCATTGGTTTCAGCAATAGTAAGATTCCCCGACCCCGAAATCACACCCTGTAATTTGAGTGAACGTGTACCACTCGGGTTAAAATCATCAATCGTAGAATTCGTTGCATTTTGTAGAACGATTCCGTTCGTCCACGTTCCGCTGTAACTCTGATGCTGTCCGACAGTGCCACCGCTCAAGATAATACTACCCGCGCCCCATGCGTTTCTGCCATTGCGCAAAGTCCTGACCGTGACGCCAGAATTGACGATCCAGTTTCCCGTGAAAGCAAAAAAACCATTTTGATCCGTGAAACCAGTGCTACCACTGGAACCGGGCCGATAATCAAAATTCGCCGTCCCTGTTCCGGAGGAATTGCTCAGCGTAATGTTGCCACTTCCACTCAAACGCGTATTCGTATTGATGGTCTGAATCTGAAGCGTGCGTCCCGCCGCAAGTTGCCATGTTTGGTCGGACCCCACCGATAGATTGCTATTGATCAAAAGATTTTGTGTCGCTGCCGCCATGTCAATCCCCGAACTTCCTAAGGTAAGCGTATTCGTTGCTGCTGTTCCAACCGTAACCAAGCCGCCAGGGTTATTGATTTTTACTCCTCCCCAACTCAGGTTACCACCCAAAGCAGTGCTGTTAGCAGAAGTTACCGCGTTATTCCATACTGCGACGTCGGTATTATCTGGCAACACATCCCAACTTCCAGCCAGATTCAATGCGGTAGTGTTGTTTTGCTTGATACGGTCTGCCGCTGCTGCCAGTGATGCCATCAGGGAAATCGTCGCACAAGTAGTGATCCGGATCAGGAGAAAAGTGTTTACTTTAAGCTTCATAAGATTGATTTGATTGACATCTTACCCCTAGCGAGCTTGATAACAACTAAGGATGACTGGTTTTTTAAACAGACCAGAAGAACCGACGTTTCTCAGGATTTTTTGTATTTATGTGGGGGAGTCCTTTCCTGGTATCTAGCTCGACGCAAAAAATTCGATCTTGAAGCATGGGTTTCACCATGCCAACAATCCCTTGCTGTATATCGACTCATTCAACTACTAGCCCCATGCGTCTCCGCCACCAAGAACGCCTTGCCCGTTTTCTCTGCCTTCAAGCGGCAGCGGTGATACTTTTTCTTTATCCCAGTCGTTTAGTAAGCCAGAGCTTAACACAGGCTCCGCGTGTCATCATACCCAGCGGCATGCGGGTCGTGCCACCGCGGACAACCGTTGCTCGCAGCGTATCTCCCACCGAACGCTCTCCCTATCCGTGGAAACTCAATATCACCTCCACCGCATTCTGGATCGGCGAGCAACCAAGCCAGAACAATCCCGTGCCCAACCACGTTTCCTCTTGGGATATGAATTGGGCGGAAAATTACGGGGGCTATGACGATCCCGACCCGATCAAACGCGTCGCCTCTCACAGCACGGGCGAGTTCCGTCCGAAACAATTCGTTCCCAAGCTCAATCCCTTCTACATCGCCCTCCCCTACAACGACAAACAACGTAACGGTTACCGACCTGAAGCCAGCAAGGTCATACCGTGGTTCCATCGCATGGTAAAGCGAGATGGCAACTCCACTCTCAAAGGACGCTGGATACAAATCTACTCAAACAATCGCTCGTGTTATGCGCAGTGGGAGGATGTGGGACCATTTGTCGTCGATGACTGGCCTTATGTATTCGGCGACAAGCGCCCCATCAATACCAACAACAAAGGTGCCGGCATCGATGTATCCCCCGCCGTGCGCGACTACCTCGGCATCGCCAATTCCAGCCAAGTCCACTGGCGTTTTGTCGAAGACTCTCAGGTACCTTACGGACCCTGGAAAAAATACGGACCGCAGGCGAAACCGACATCGAACCAACCGGATCTCGATGCCCAGCAACGGTACTTTGAGTATCTGAAAAAAATGCGCGACGAACAATTCCGCCGCAAAACCAAAAGTCAGTTGGAAAACGGGCAATAAGCATGTAGGCTCGACCCACACATGAATATTACCGTATTTGGAATGGGAATCATCGGCTCGCGCTGCGCCAATCTCTGGCAAGAAGCTGGCGAAACCGTCACTCGCTGGAATCGTAGCCCGAAGGATCTTCCACACATTCTATCCGATCCCGCAGAAGCGGCACGCCGATCAGCAGTTCTCAGTTTTTATCTAAAAGATGCTCAGGCTCTGCGTTCTGTATTTGAGCAAATTCGCCCCGTGCTCAGCACCCAGCACTTGATCATGAATCACTCGACCGTCGATCTGCCGACAACGCTATGGCTCGCCGAGCAATGCGCCACGATAGGCTGCAACTTTGTCGACGCCCCCTTCACCGGATCAAAAATCGCCGCTACCGATGGGAAGCTCCTATACTATCTAGCGGGGAGCGATACAGTTGTCGACCGCGCTGAAAAAATCCTTGCTCCCACTGGCAATACGATGATCCGCATGGGAGCCTGTGGCAATGCAACCGTGATCAAGCTCGCGACCAATCTCATCGCGGCCTGCCAGATTCAGGCGCTGTCCGAGGCACTTGCTCTGTCGCTAACCCACGGCATCAGCAAAGATGCTTTCGAGCAAGTCATCACGCAGCACGGCACGGCGTCTAATCTAACGAAAATGAAATTGCCCGGCATGCTGAAAGAAGACTTTGATACCCATTTCTCTCTCGACAACATGCGCAAGGACTCGGTTTACGCGCTGGAACTGGCGCAAAGCATGCAATTGGAACTACCAGCGATGCAGACTGTCTCCGAACGCATGAGCGGACTGTGCCAGTCTGGTCTTTCGAGTGATGACTACACCGCCCTCGCAAAACCTTATCTGAGTTGATCGATTTTTTGTTAGATTTCTCTTTCGAGTAATTCGGCGTATGCCGAGAGTGCGGCATCATAGCTGATTCCAGGCGTGGGTTCGATGCGGGAGTCTTGTGCCGGATGACAGAATTTGGACTGCATCGCATTCATGTCGTGACCCGCAGTAACCGCACCGAGGATCGCAGCGCCCAGCGCGGCGGAATTTGCAATCGCTAAGCGCTCTACCGGAGCGCCGAAGACATCAGCCACGATCTGCGCAATCCCGTCATTCCGTGAAGCCCCGCCAGTGAGGAGAATACGATCCACATGGATGCCAATCCAATCAGTGTGAAGTTTCATATTAAGGAACTGGCCTTCCAGCAATGCTCTAACTTGGAGATCGGGGTTGCCACCGGAAACGAAGGCTTCGCTGCCTTGTCGCACGGGACGTTCGAAATCGCGGCGAGGTGTGATCTCAGGGCCGAAAAACGGTAACATCAGGTTGCCTTGATTACCCGGATGCGTCTGAGACAAGGCGGCGCGATCGAAGGCCGACCAATCGAGCCCATACTGATCTCGCAATGCTTCCCGAGCCAGTGAGCCATTGCGAAAACAGACAAGGCACATGTATCCGCCGCCGGGGTTGCCGAAGACATGACCAAAACCTCGGGGATCGGTGAAAGCCTGCGTCATCCCTGCGAAAAACGTATCGCTCGTTCCTAACGAAATCACAACCTGTCCAGGAGATGTGGCTCCCATTCCGACCAAGGATGCGGGATTATCTCCCGTGAACACACCCACGCGGCACTCCGGGGAGAAACCGTACTTGATCACAAAATACTCAGCTACCGCCCCCACCACGCTCCCCGCGGCTGACAGTTCTGGCAATTTCATCCGCAAGCCCGGCGCAGTGGCCTCTAACAATTCAGAATCCCACTGGCGCGAGGCAAGATTCATCAGATTCATGCCTGCCCCATCGCCAAAATCAATGGGAGCGTGGCATCCTGCAAGTATTGAGCAGAGAAACGAACTCACCAGATGAATGCGTGAGGTTGACTCGTAGCTTTCCGGATGTTGCTGCCAGAATTTGCGGATTTGCGGGCCGGTAAAGCGTTCGATCGTCGTGGATCCGCTGCGTGCACAAACTTCTGCATCACCTCCCATCGTTTCGGCAATTTGCCGGCATTGCGCACCAGTCGAGGTGTCCATCCAAATCGGCGACGTACCCCGACTCCATACGGATTGCATCTGCGATACCAAATCACTGTGTGGATCCAGATTTGCCAAACGTTCGGAAGCACTCGCATTCAGATAAACCGATCCGTGTTGTTGACCACTACCGCCGATGGTGCTGATTTTTGATAGATCGACTAACTTCCCCAACTCCAACAGCATGCGATCCAAAGCCGCTAACCACATGCAGGGGTTGGCATGAACTTCACCATCGATTCCGCCGGGGAGGAAACCCTGTGGTGAGCCGTATTGCGGCAGATCAGAGCCAAAATTCACGGATTTTTCCGCAACGATTTCGCCTGTGGTCCCATTGATGACAAGACCGCTCAAGGATTGCGTGGAGCTATCGATACCCAAATGCATATGGCGCGAGACTAATCACGAATGCTACGAGGCACAACAATCGAATGCGCGAAGAATCATTTTTTCGGTGGCTGCGCCGGGGCAGGAGTTGGCGTATCAAGAATCGCAAGCCACGAACGGATCGCCTCCACTTCCGATAGATCACCATAGACGAGTTGCGCGTCACGCAGATTTTTCACCGCCAATGACTTACGTCCTGCATCGCGATCCAGACCGATCACATGCAAATCACAGCGCAACCGATCCGCCCGATTCTGATACAGAGGTTTGGCTTCGAGAAAGAAACGCAAAGCCAGCGCCTCTTGTTTGCGTTGCGCATGAATCAGACCCAGTGCTTCTAACATCACCGGATTCTTTTTTCCCCGACCAATGCGCTCGGTCTCCGAGAGAAATTTGCTGTCCTGCTCAGCGTGCAACATTTTGGCCACACGTAGAGCGCGGTAGGATCGATCCTCTGGCAGCCTATCTCCCGTGCCGCTGAGATGAATGAAGGGTCGATAAAGAGGATCACCAAGCACCACACCTTGCCAAGACACCACGGGAATCGACGCATACGCCGCTTCTATCCAAGTATATCCCTCAAGCAACCGTTTATGAAGCAAATCGAAATGGTGAGTCATGGTCAGATAGGGTTCATAGACATTACCCAAAGTCACCGCCGCGCCACGCGCGAGAAGAGGACCACACCAGTTTGCCGATTCACTCCGCACGGTGGCCGCACTAAAGCTATGCAAGTGCACGGCCACCGCACCTCGCTTCATCTGAAAGCCCGGCTTGACGAACGGTCCACAGACATTCCATTCATACCATCCGTAATACAGTGACGCCTCAGTCATCGGATAGTGCTTGGGAAAAACCTCTTTCCAGGGATTCATTACCACGGGTATGCCCGCATCGGTGCACAACAAACCAGTCGCTCGGATCCACTCTTCGCCCTGCGGATAAAATTGCGCCAGATCAATGTAGGCACGCCCCCAAAGTCCCGTTTTTTCCACCTGAATCGCATCCGCAATCATGCGCTTACAAACGGCGAGCGAAGGACCATCAATGCGACCCACCAACATCAAATACGGTAACGACATCGCGCTAAAGCTCTTCTTTGCCTCAAAATAGGCATTCTTCAGCGGTCCGTTCAGTAGGTGTCCATCCCAGCTTGCAATCGCCAACTCCGAATCCACTGACGCCTCGTTGGCATTCTGTGTTTGCATTTCGGATAGTTCCTTGGGTGGCTCAATAGGCTCCGATCCAGCCTGAGCCACGCGCGCGATTTTTAATGGCACTCCGCGCATGCAGACCAGAACTTGTATACGATTTTCTATCGCAATCGTCATCTCAGCATCGACACGCCCAAGCTTCCACCACTGACGTTTCTCAAATTCTGCGCGCAGTGGCTTACGGATTGTTTCCTCATACTCGACACGGGAGATTTCCTCACGATCCGACACAGCCAATCCGATGAGGTTTGCGTCAGGGATACCCCTTGCTTTCTGATAGACCTTTGCAAGCTCTAACGATTCAGGTTGCGTGGCATTATAAACAATAGCCACCTGCTCGGGAAAGAACGCGGGGGGCGTTGCCCACACGCGGCCCAATAGACACAATAGGATGAGGCACAGGTAAGATTTCATAAAGCAATCGTTAAGTTGTCATGAGCCACATGCACATGCGGTGGCAACTGGCTTTCTAGTGTTGCATGATCGATTTCATGCGAACAATGCGTTAGATAGGCCTGTTTTGGCTGCACCTGCTCGATCATCGCCAGCGCTTCCGACACGGACAGATGCGTGGGGTGCAACCGATAATGCAACGCATCGAGAATCAGCAAGTCCACGTCTTCTAACAACTCCTTAGTGGCATCCGGCACCTCTTTCACATCCGGCAGATAAGCCACGTTTCTATTGCCGGGGCGTGAAAACAAATAGCCATTGGTCTCTACAGTGCCGTGCAGCACAGGTAGCGGAGTGATGCTCCATTCGCCGATCACAAAGTCACCCTCCACAATCATCGGCCCCGGCTTAATGTAGCCGCGATAGACGTTGGTATCAGCAAAAGCCCATGCAAACATCGATTGCAAAATATCCATGCAGCCACGATTGGCATAGAGCGGCAGGGGTTCGTCACGACCCCAGCAAAACGCCCGCAATTCATCGAAGCCCACCACATGATCCAAGTGCCCATGAGTATACAATACCGCATCCACACGCTTGAGTCGTGAGCGCAAGGCCTGTTGCCGCAAATCAGGCCCCGCATCCACGAGCAGAGCAGTAGACTCTGATTCAAGTAACACCGATGACCGCAAGCGGGTGTTTCTCGGGTCAGTCGACTGACACACCAAACAGGAGCAACCAATGACAGGAACTCCCGTCGAAGTCCCCGTGCCGAGAAATGTCAGGCGAGCTCCTAATCCTTGATTGCGTATCATACGATCCATCGGCAGCACCCAACGTGCCACAAGCGCCCGCATCACGCAAAACCAAATACTCAAGGAAAACGAGAATCCAACATTCAGCGAAACTGCCGTATTCCTTGTCGTTTCGCGTCTCCCACGATTTCACAAATTGAGGATTGGACAATGACGGGAACTCATTACAATCACCCCGTGCCCCGCCCTGTTGACATTGTGATCGATTTTCTGCGCGAACAGCAATCGCGTGGGATCACGCACGTGGATCTCGATGAACCCGCCCGAGACTTTCTCAACCAGTTGTCCAGGCGCAAGACGTCAGTCGCTGCGCCCCCCCCCGCTGCCGCGCCGCGCTTGCCAGTGGCCGCTAAAGCAGATGCCGCGGAAGTTATCGCCCCGCCCCCTGCCATAGTCACTAGCCAGGGCGCGACAAAGGCTGAACGGCTCGCCGATTTGCGCCGGCAGCTTCTCGATTTCCCCCGCACCCGAGGCCTCACGCAAATGCGCGATACCTTGGTTTTCTCGCAGGGCAATCCGGACGCGCGTCTGGTATTCGTGGGGGAAAGTCCGTCGCATCACGATGAGCAACAAGGTCATCCCTTTGCCGGTGCCATTGGCGAAAGATTCGACCTCATTCTCAAGGCGATGAATCTGAGCCGATCCGAGGTCTATCTAACGCATCTGGTGAAATTCCGCCCTGCCAGCAAAAACCAAAGCACCAACAACCGAGCGCCCACCATAGCGGAGCTCGCGGCATTCATTCCCGCTCTGGCACACGAGATGGAAATCGTCAGTCCTCAAGTCATCATTTCTCTCGGATCGTTCCCATCTACAGCTTTGTGCGCATCTTCGGCATCGCTCGAATCCCTGCGTGAGCAGTGGCACGAGTGGAACGGCATTGCCTTACGCTGCAGTGATGCTCCATCGTTCCTGCTCACAGCCTCGCTTAGCAAAAAACGGAAATTTTGGGAAGACATGCTCGCGGCGATGGAAAAACTGACATTGCCCATCAGTGAAAAACAACGCGGCTTCTTTCTCAGTAAATGAATCCAGTGATCGAATGACTGCTCGCCAATTCACCCGATAACAACCGAAGTCCCCCCCCCCGATCCGCGCCCATGCCGTGGTTTGCATCCGAAAAATCCACCCATCAGCTCTTTCTCATAAAAAAGGAGCGGCCTCGTGCCGCTCCTTATGAGAAATATCAGAATCGCCTCAGTATTTCACACCACAACCATAAGGCTCAGTTTTTGCTGTGGTGACATCCTTTCCAGCGAGGACCTCATCCAAGGCTTTTGCCACGTAGTTGTCAGAAGTGGCAATGTCCGCAGCATTCGTGGTTTTTTTCGAATCGATCGCGCCGTTGTATACCAGCACACCCTCTTTATTGATCACGAACATGTGCGGCGTGGTCTTGGCGGAATAGGCCTTGCCGATGGTGCCACTCTCATCCGCGATCAAATGACTAGCCTTACTGCCTTTGTCTGTCGACATCTTGAGAAATGCCGCATCATCCGTGTAGCTACCACTCGCTTTCGAACCAGAGTTGATACTGATCCAGACTACTCCTTTTTCCGTGTAGGTTTGCTGGAGTTTTTGCATATTCTGAGATCCGTAATGTTTTACTACGAATGGACATCCGTGATTGATCCATTCGAGAACCACGACTTTTCCCTTGAGGCTCTCCAGTGAGACATCCACGCCTTTGGCATCTTTTGCAGAAAAAGCCGGAGCCGGTTTGCCGACTTCCGCGGCGTGAGCAGAGACGGAAATGGAGATGGCGCTGACCATCGCCGCGAACATATTTCTTGCAGTCATCATGTGATTATAGAGTTGGGGTTTGGGTTACTGATCCGCTTCATTAGACAGATCATTCGTATTAACACTGACGCATTTTGCCCGACTGTCCAATGAGAAATTTGCCTATTTTTTCCACTCGACCGCAAGTGCCTGCGATGGAGGTTTGGGAACAATCACGAGGCTGAGCTGTGTCAGCGCACTGGGCGCATACTCGTTTTTTTTGACGCGTGCTGAATATCCTTGCGCGTTCTTTTGCAAAAGGATGGGTTCTCGTGGGTCGAGCGCCTGCTCGGTGACGGGGAAAATTTCGCCACCTTGTAGATCGCGATGCTCCGCGCCCGTAACCAACAAGGTCACCCAACCATCTGCCTCCGTCACATGTAGTTTCAGTTTCTCATCTCCTTCCGGCAAGGACGCGAAGGCCGCCGCCACTTCAGGAGCGTGTGAGGCATCCGTAGCCGATGCCACCTTTGCCTTCACCGTGGTCTCACCAGAGGCGCAGCCCTTTTCATCACAGGCCAGCCATGACACGGTCGCTTCGATGTCTCCCTCCTTTGGCAAAGCACCAGTGACAGTGAACAACACCGGCAACAAGACCTCGCCGACGTATCCATAACAGGCCAGCTCGCCTGTCATTTCGCGCTTGGGTGGGGGAAACTGAAGCTCGCCCACCGTGAGGCCCGCTGGCAGTTTCCATGTGACCTCAGTCTTCATGCCGGCCTCTCCTGGGTTCACCCAGTAGCCGTGCCAGCCTTTTTCATAGACCATCCGGATCGCAGCGGGAATCCGTGTCGGCTTCCCCTTTTCGATCCGCGGTGGTGCCAGCCATAGCTCGGCCGTGGCGTGTCCCGTTTCTTGCGACTGAAGCGGAGAAAACATCGATAGGATCAAAAGGAGCAACGTGCGCATGACCAATACTAGCATGGACTGCGGTCGATCGCATGTGAAAAATCACGGGTGCCAGAGATCAAAGCAGATCACTCGATGTCACCGAGCTTTGCTCGCGAGAACCCAGTAAGAGCGACTGGGTAATGACGCGCTGAGGTGATTCGTCAAAGCGAAATGAGTGGCAATTCGGGCAAAGCACCGTGCGCATGCCCACAATTGAATCACAGCCTTCACAAACCTTATAGGAAGCGGCATCGGCTGCAATTTTTCGTGCTTTATCCTGTCGGGATTCGGGTGCATTCATAGCGAGTCAAGAAGGGGTGCATAAAAAAGCGGACTAGGAGTGACCCGTCCGCTTTTGTTATGAGGAATGGGCTGAGTTAGGCCCCCGCAGAGGCGAGAGCTTTGGCAGCTTTGCTCTTGATATTGGCAGCCTTGTTGCTGTGAATGAGGTTAGTCTTGGCAGCTTTATCCACGGCTGATGCCAGTGCGCTCACTGCCGTGTTGGCGGCAACTTTGTCACCACTAGTTACAGCCTCAGCAACTTTCTTGCGAAGCGTTCTGATGCGGCTCTTGGCGGCGCGGTTACGTTCCGTGCGAACTTCAGTCTGGCGAATGCGCTTTTGGGCAGATTTGGTGTGGGCCATGGTAAAAAAATGACAATAGTGATAGAGATTTTAACGACGTGTCCGCTGATGCGGGGAAAGGAAACCTACCGTTTTCACCCGACATGTCAAGAAAAAGGCGAGGAAAATGCAAAAAATAATCTGCTCCTTCTCATCCTTCGACATTTCTGCGACATGCTTCTCTTTTTGCATTGATTTTATCGGAGAAATGGTGAATTTACGGACAACTTGAAAATCAATCCATTCACAGCTTTTGTGCCTTCCACGCAACCTGGTCAGTCGAAGAGAAATACTCTCGATCGATGCTTGCCATATCCTAGAAAAAAACAATGATCCAGCGCCAGCCATCACAAGAAACTGCATTATTCCCAGAAATCATCGCCGTGCCAGCCAAACCAAGTAAAGCTCAGAAGAACCGCATGACCACCGCCGATCCCGCAGACTATGGCTTAGTGGCGCCATCCCAGTTGGTGAAAAATTACGTGCTTGATACAAACGTGCTTTTGCATGATCCCGCCTGTCTGGGACGATTCAAAGACAATCACATTTGTGTGCCGGCGGATGTGCTGGCCGAGCTGGATAAATTCAAAAGCGAACAAACCGAACGCGGCGCGAATGCCCGCAAGGTACATCGCATGTTGATGGAGATGTTTGCCGGTTCGGGACCCGTGACTCAGGGCGTGCCCACGGATGGCGGAGGCACGGTACGCATGGTCATTTACGATCCTCAGATCTGCCCGAAAAACACCGAGAGGCTCGATCAGTTTCACCGCATTTTCCCAGATCGCGAGCGCATGGATCATCGCATCCTCGCCTGCGTGCTGCTCATTTCTCAACACAATGAGGCACCCGTCATTCTAGTTACCAAGGATTTAAATATGCACCTCAAAGCGAGAGCGGTGGGGCTGAATTGTGAGGACTATTTGAACGACAAGGTACGTCCCGAGGAAATCGCCAATTATGAAAACAAGCGCATCCCCGTGGATCCCACCGAGCTGCAGCGTTTCGCGAGCAGTGGCGAGTTAGACCTGGAGGAAAGCCGCATCGAGGGGCTTTCGGTGAATGAATATGTGCTGCTCGATGCAGGAGATCAACATCACATGCCCGCACGCATCGATGCTCATGGCATGCTCGTGCGTTTGCTCTGCCCAGATGTGTTGAAAATCCCCGATGGTCATAATCTCAAGCCGCTAAACTTGGGACAAAAGTGCCTTATTGATGCCTTGCTCAATCCCGATATATCTCTCGTCACTTGTTACGGGCACGCTGGCACAGGCAAAACGCTGGTCGCCGTCGCGGTAGGTCTGCACGAAATGTTCAATCGTCGCTACAATGGCGTGACCATCAGTCGCCCTGTCGTCGCGATGGGTGATCAACTAGGCTTTCTCCCCGGCACGCTGGAAGAAAAAATGCGTCCGTGGCTCCAGCCCATCCATGATGCTCTTGACCTGTTGATGAGACCAACGATGCCGCCAGGCCCGCGACGCAAGCAGGTGAAAAAGGAATCGCCCGATCCTAAAGTCAAAAAACCCTGGGAGATGCTGATGGACCAGGGCATCATCGAGATCGAGGCGCTCTGCTACATCCGCGGTCGCTCGATTCCGAACCGCTTTTTCATTCTTGATGAAGCCCAGCAACTTACCCCACAAGAAGCTAAGACAGTAGTCACACGCATGAGCCGCGGATCAAAATTGGTCCTCGTCGGCGATCCCGCTCAGATCGATAACCCTTATGTGGATAGTCGCAGCAACGGTCTCGTTTACACTCGCAATCGCTTACGCGGTCAGTCCTTCACGGCCCACGTCGCACTCACCCGTGGCGAGCGCTCGGAACTAGCAGATGTGGGAGCGCGTCTGATGTAGAATATTTTTAGAACATATTTCGTCGACCCGAGAGAGACGCATCAGCATGCGTTGGTTCCCCCGTTCTTCCCTTTTCTCTATTCGGCTGCGAGCAAAAACTCCATCTGGACGTCCTCTCTTTCCTCAGTAAAACGAATGCCGACGCCCAACAAGCGAACAGCTCGGCCGTTTCCGCGGCGCCAGCATTCCTCTAACAGGTCTTGGCACAGCGCGTCATCCCAGACCAACGTGCTTCGCTCGGCAGTGGTACGCTGGAAATCCGCAAACTTCACTTTGACGAACAAGGTGCTTATGGCGCGGTCGGCGTGATTTCGCTGCCAGTCCTCGCGCACGCTGGCAGCGATCGCACCCAGCGCGGAGCGCAAGCCGGATAGTGTTTCGACCGATTCTGCAAAGGTTGTTTCTTCGCTTAACGACTTGCGAACGCGCTCGGACTCGACAGGCCGCAAATCGATCCCACGCGACATCTCCCAGAATTCCTGTCCACAAGAGCCAAACCACTGACACAGCTGCGTTTTCTCAAAGCGCCGCAGGTCCCCGCAAGTGCGGATGCCATAGCGTGCCATTTTTTCCTCCATCTTGCGCCCTACACCCCAGAGCTTAGTGACAGGAAGATCATGTAAAAAATCCTCAACCTCTGCGGAACATACCTCGTATTGACCATCTGGCTTGTTCCAGTCGCTTGCGATCTTTGCCAATAATTTGTTAGGTCCCATGCCAGCCGATGCGGTCAATCCCGTTTCCTCGCGAATTTGCGCACGGATCTCACGCGCGATCGCGGCACCGGATGTATTCCACTCGGAGACATCCAAGTAAGCTTCATCCAGTGAGAGCGGCTCGATTCGATCCGTGAATCGGCCGAAGATTGAACGGATTTGCGCACTCACCGCTCGGTAAAGTTCAAAACGCACGGGCACCAGTATCAATGACGGGCACAGCTGAAGAGCCTTGAAAACGGGCATCGCCGAGCGACATCCGTATGTCCGAGCGACGTAATTTGCCGTAGTGAGGACACCGCGGCGCCCGTTGCCTCCCACCGCCACTGGTTTTCCGCACAACGAAGGATTTTCTCGCTCCTCAATCGCAGCGTAGAAACAGTCCATATCGATGTGTATGATTTTTCTCACCTCTCTCTTGCCAGTATCGGGCGGATGCGCTATTCTATACGCGATGAAACGAACTTTTGCCACATTGATCTTGTCACTCGCCTCACTCATAGCATGCGTTGCCGAAGAGAAAGCACCGGAAGTAGCCGCCCCCACGCCTGCGAAAGCATCCGCCTCCCCCAAGGTAACCGTCAAAACCAATCTCGGCAGCTTCATGGTCGAACTCAATCCGGAAAAAGCCCCAATCACTGTCGAAAATTTCCTCTCCTACGTGGATAAAAAGCACTACGATGGCACTGTCTTCCACCGCGTGATCGGCACCTTCATGATTCAAGGAGGCGGGTTTGCAGTCGAGGAGGATAAGCTGATCGAAAAACCCAGCGGCAAGGGCATTAAGAATGAGGCGAATAACGGCCTAAAAAATGACAAGGGCACCATCGCGATGGCACGCACAGGCGACCCAAACTCCGCCACCGCGCAGTTTTTCGTCAACGTCGTGGACAATGCCATGCTGAACGCGCCCGAACCGGATGGACACGGCTATGCGGTTTTTGGCAAGGTTGTTGAGGGAATGGAAGTTGTAGAGAAAATCAAGGCCGTTGCCACAGGCATGCGCCCGCTGACGATGATTCATCCGGGGACTGGCGAAAAAGTCACCCAGCCTAGCCGCGATGTGCCGACAGAAAATGTGCTGATCGAGTCCGTCACCAAAGTCGCCCCCTAAGGCCTAAGTCATTCCACCTGGCGATCTGATCCAGTATTTCGGCGCGCGTCATCCGCAAATTTACTTGTAGCGCCATCTCACAATGGCTTCGCAGTTTTCCCTCAAGACATCTATTTGATTCCATATGAATCCCGATTCTACCACCATGATTCCCACTGAGCACTCCGATCCAGTCAATGCACAAATTCTAACCATTTCCGAGGATTTGGTGGCAGGCTTTCACGCACATCCATTTCAGGTGATTGCGGAGAAATCGGGTGTTCCGTTTGATACGGTCATCGTGCGTATCAAAGCGATGCTGGAAGCGGGCGTGATCCGCCGCGTGCGTCAGACACTTCTATCCACCAAGCTCGCCCACGGCGCGCTCGTCGCCTGGCGATTGCCAGAAGAGCATCTCAACGCCGCTTTTGACTTCATGTCAAAAGAAGATCCTTTCTCTGGACACGTCGTCATCCGCTCGACAGATACCCAGGTTTCCGGATCAGGCTATCGACTCTGGACTACTCTGAAAGTGCCTGTCGGACAATCCCTAGATGACCATGCCTCAGTCCTGAAAAAGCTAGTAAAAGCAGACGAATACCTGCTCATGCCGGCCAATGGCGTCTTCGCTCTCGGCGTCGGACACGTCCGCCGCAAAACGCTGGAACCCGGAGATAAGACCGAAGAACCAGCTGTGATGATGACCACTGCCACTGTCGAGCTCGATGCCGAGGAGTGGAGAGTTTTGTTAGCATTGAAGGAAGAACTTTCACTCGATGAAATTGGTCCTAGCCCCTGGGACAATCGCGCAGCCATCGCCGGTGTGTCACTGGAGCGGTTCTGCGAAGTCGCCGAGGGTCTGAATCGTAAGAAAGTAATTGGCCGCTTTTCCACATTTCTGGAACACGTGAAACCCTCTGCCACGGGCGAGCGTGTGACGCGATTCAATGGATTATTCCATTGGGCGGTGCCGAAAGGCCGCGAGATCGAAGCGGGCGCAGAAGTGGGTCGTCATTTTTGCATGACTCATTGTTATTGGCGCGAAGGCGGACCGCAATTTGGCAATGTCAACATCATGGGCGTGGTCCATGGCACGGAAAAAGATCGTGTATTAGAGCACAAGGCCGCGATCGATCGCCACCTTGAATCTGTCGGCATCAACGTCAGCTACACCAACGTCTTCTGGGGTGGTCGATCAGAAATCAAACCATCGGAGATTTCTCCCAAGGTCTATCAAGAATGGCATGAGAAATACCAAAACGCCTGAAGCTCATGCCCACATTGTTCGAAAAAATTTGCGCCGGGGAAATTCCTGCGGATATCGTCTTCCAAGATGAACTTTGCGTTTGTTTCCGCGACATAGCACCGCAGGCGCCCACTCACCTCCTGCTTGTGCCGCGCGTCGCCATCCCCCGCATTGCCGAAGCGACGTCAAACGATCAGAACCTGTTAGGTCACATGATGACAAAAGTTAGGACCATTGCCGAGCAAGAAGGTCTAACGAAAAACGGCTTCCGCTTGATCATCAACAACGGCCCCGATGGTGGTGAAGCAGTGCCTCATCTGCACATCCACATTCTTGGAGGACGTCAAATGCTATGGCCACCCGGCTGAGAAAAAGTGAGATCTGCTGGCGGGTTTCTCCCAACATTCTCTTGCCAAGCAGCCTGTAGCTGAGCAATCTGGTCGGGAAGTGAAAGAGTATTTCATTAGACGAATTTTACTGATTCCGCCCACCTTGTTGGGCATCACCCTGTTGGTTTTTATCATCATGCGCTTGGTGCCGGGTGGACCGATGGAAGAAGACTTAAAAAAACTCACAGGGCAAGGAGAAGGCAAAACGACCCGCTCGCGCGAACAGAGCGGATTCACTCTCAAGCCCGACATGCTTGTCAAACTCGCTGGCGAATACGACCGCGATAAATCGAATCTCATCCATTACTTCGAGTGGCTTGGCCTGCTACCGCGCGATGTCAGCAAGAGTGCGGCCCTATTTGAAAAAAATTCCTTGCAGACAGAAGTTCAGTTGCCCGGCACGACTGAATCGGTGCTTGTCACTCGCCAACCCGATGGCTCTGGCACACTGCAAAGGCAAAAAGGAGCAGAAGCGGCAAGCTGGCAAGTCCGCATTCAGTCGCCAGATGATCAATTGCGCATTTGGAAAAAATTCGTCCCGAATGCCATTGAAATGCCCGCAGATACCTCATATCGGGCAGAAATTTTTCAAGCGAAATATGCGGGGCTACTGCAAGGGAAACTCGGTGCATCGATGCGCTACCAGGAACCGGTCTCGTTGATGATACGTGAGCGCATGCCGATTTCCCTGTTCTACGGCATCATCGAAATCATCTTGATCTACGGCATCTGTCTGCCGCTCGGTATCGTCAAGGCGATCAAGCATCGCAGTTGGTTTGACAACGCCAGCTCGGTTGCCGTTTTCGCCGGATACGCCGTCCCTGGTTATGCGTTAGGTGCGTTACTGGTCGTTTACGTCTGCGCCAAAGGCTATTTTCCCATGGGCGGATTCGTTAGTGAAAATTTTCACGAATTGAGTCTCTGGGGTCAAATCAAGGACTTGTTACACCACGCCGCGATGCCACTGGTATGTTATCTCGTTGGTGCTTTTGCGATGATGACCATGATGGTAAAAAATAGCCTGATGGATCATCTCGCTGCTGATTATGTGCGCACCGCGATTGCCAAAGGTGTGAGTTTTAAGCGTGCGGTGTTCCATCATGCCTTACGCAACTCGCTCATTCCTCTCGCTACTACGGTCGGCGGAAACGTCAGTATTCTGGTTGCTGGCAGCATGTTCATTGAGAAAATTTTTGATATCAATGGCTTTGGCCTGCTTCAATTCAACGCACTGTTGGAACGCGATGAATACGTGATCATGGGCACCCTGACCATCGCCGCATTGCTCATGTTGATCGGCAATATCATCTCCGATGTAGCCGTTGCTCTGGTCGATCCCAAGATTTCTTTTGAATAAGGCTCACATGACATTTCCCCGTAAAATCGCTCTGTTGCTGACCCTCACTGCCATCGCAGCTGTGGTAGGACGCTACTACGCGCTCGAGCTCCCCACGCTGCGCTGGTT
Source organism: Akkermansia muciniphila (assembly GCA_945888515.1). Lineage (GTDB taxonomy): Bacteria > Verrucomicrobiota > Verrucomicrobiia > Verrucomicrobiales > Akkermansiaceae > UBA956. Next base: position 163,017 of record CAMDAD010000004.1, read on the forward strand.
CTTCTCGTTCGAGATGCCGGCGAGCTGGAAGCAGGAGTTTCCCGGAGTTGCGATGATTTTTACGGACCTCATCGGCTGGACGCTAGTCGGGTTTATGCTGCTTACGGCATTGCTGCTTTGGTTGAGCGGAGGAAGCTTCGAATGGAATCCGATGACTCTGCGGCGCATAAAGCGATTCCGCTCCTCTTCACGCGGATATCGGGCATTCTTACTTCTCACCTGTCTCGTCGTTTTAACCCTTCCGGACCACGCCCTAGTAGGTCGAAAAGCACTCATCGTCAAATACGATGGAAAATGGTATTTACCCCTATTTGTCAAGAAAAACTACACAGCAGATGAGTTCGGAGGCATCGCAGGACAAAGCACGAACTACCGCGAGCTCAAGAAGTCATTTGCGCTCGAAAATGATGGAAATTTTGTGATCATGCCGCTGATTCCGTGGGATACGACCTTTGATACAGACGAATTGCAAAAAATCGCCTTGGTGCAGCGGGAGGGCGTTTATTACGAAGCGAACAGCCAGACTCCCTATCAAGGTCTCGCCACCTCCTACGATCCAGATCAAGCGGAGCTCAAACAGCGCGAGGCCTCTTTTCGCGATGGCCGACTGCAAGGCCTGGCCACTCTATACAATCGCAAAGGTGACCCCATAGGCAAAGAACAATGGGTCGCGGGCAGTCGCAACAGTCAGGAAATGACTCAGGACGCAGAGGCAGATGTCGCACGATTGACCTCAAATGACTACTACGCTCTGATGTATCCTCCCAGCGCCCCTTCATGGAAACGCGGACATTTGTTAGGCACTGACTCACGTGGATGGGATCTCTTTGCACAAATCTACGGAGGTCTGCAAGTGGTCTGCAAGGCCTCTGTGATCTATGTGCTACTGACATTTTCGATCGGTATCAGCATGGGACTCATCAGCGGGTATTTCGGCGGATGGTTCGACTTGCTCATGCAGCGAGTTATCGAGGTCATGAGCAATATTCCTTTTCTCTTCATCGTGATGATCATCGCTTCCCGCATCGGGCGCGATAATGTCTCCATCGTCGCCATTGTCGCCGTGATGAGCTTTTTCTCATGGATCGGCGTGAGCATTTACAAACGAACTGCCGCCCTGAAAGAGCGCGAGCGTGATTACGTGGCTGCAGCGCGGGTTCTGGGCGCCGGAACTTTTCGTATCGTCTTCTGTCACATCCTGCCCAATGTGTTATCGACCACGGTCACTCTTGTGCCGTTCTACATCACCGGCGTGGCTACCTCACTTACAGCGCTCGACTTCATCGGTTTCGGCCTGCCCGATCGCTACCCGAGCTGGGGCACTCTGCTCGCGGACGGCCTAGCAAATCTGGAGGCACCATGGATCGTGGGCTCGGTGTTTGTCGTATTAGTCACCCTTCTCCTACTCATCACATTTGTGGGAGAAGCCATTCGCGAAGCATTCGATCCGAAAAAATTCACGACATATTCCTGATGCGCATCCTCTGTTTCATCCTCACTTGTTTTTCGATCTTGCTGCTGTCGCACTGCGAGCAAAAGGAGACTTTTGCGCCCGTGGACAATACCGCTGAACGTATGAAATTCTACGAGCAACACAATCAAAACGCAGCGGCAACGGCTAAAGAAAAAATCGAACAACTCAGAGCGCGACTTGCCAACACAATCGACGCCGATGCACTCACTGACACACGACACGCCTTGGCGATGGAGGAAAAAAAGATTGCGGACGGCCCGTTTTTTCAGCGCAAGACAGAGGCGGATCTGCCCACGGAGTTGAACTGGCAAACCAATCTCGAAGATCCAGAAATCGGCTCGCCCCAAGCAAAAAAAGGCGGTACCTATCATACCTTTCTGCCCGGTATGGCCTATCCACCTACCATCCGCTGCCTAGGCAAAGGCGGTAACAATAATTTCCGCTCGTATCACTGGGACTACATCGAACTCGGCCTGATCGGCACCCATCCGAACACGGGAAAACTCATTCCCGCTATCGCCGATCGCTGGGCGGTGGCAGAGGATCAGCAAACCATTTATTTTCACATCAATGACCTCGCGCAGTGGTCCGATGGTGAGGAAATCACGACGGAAGATTTTTTCATGTCCTTCTATGTCTATCTCTCTCCCTATCTCACAGAGCAATGGTATCGGACCTACTATGGCGAGCAATTCAATGGCATCACCGCCTACGGAAAGGATTACATTTGTGTGCGCCTTGCCAATCCCAAGCCTCGCAGTGCCTTCTACGGCAATCTGGTTCCATTCCAGACAAAATTCTATCGCGAGTTCGGTCCCGATTTTGAGACCCGCTACAACTGGCGACCGCGTCCAACCACCGGCGCCTATCAGATCCTCGAGAGCGATATCAAAAAAGGTCAATCGATCACACTCACACGAGTGAAAAACTGGTGGGCGAAAGATCAAAAATACTACCGCTACCTCTACAATCCAGATCGTATCGAATACAAACTCATCCGCGAATTAGAGAAAGCCTTCGTGCTATTCAAACGCGGTGAGATAGAGTTATTCCCACTCGGTCAGCCGAAATTCTGGTACGAAAAAACGGAGATCCCGCAGGTGTTCGATGGCTACGTGGAGAAGGCCACGTTTTTCAACGACTACCCACGTAGTCCCTATGGTTTGTATTTTAACCAAGCTTATCCACTTCTGGCCGATATTAACATTCGCATCGGTCTACAACATGCCACGCACTGGCAGCGCGTGATCGATTTCGATATGCGCGGCGATGCAAACCGCCTACACATCATGAACGATGGCTTTGGGAAATTTTCCCATAACAGCATCGTCACCCGAGAGTTCTCGCCCGCCAAGGCGGCGGAAGCATTCGCACGGGCGGGGTATCAGAAAAAAGCTAATGATGGAGTTTGGACGAACGACGAGGGGCAAAAACTTTCGTTCACCATCACCTATGCAAAGTCGGCATTTGTCGATCAAATCATGCAGCGATTGAAGGAAGAAGCTCTGAAGGCGGGTGTGGAATACAAATTAGAAGGACTGGATGGAACTGAGAGCTTTCAGAAATCCGCGCAAAAAAAACATCAGATCGCTTTCGCCGCTTGGGGCATCACTCCACCATTTCCCGATTACTTTGAGTTCTTTCACTCCAGTGATGCCTACGAACCAGGCACCAAAACACCGCGCGCGATGACGAATAATATTTTCACCTACGCTAATCGCGAAACCGATAAAATTCTTGAGGCAAACCGCAATGCAAGAAGCGAAGATGAAGTCATGAATACCAGTTACCGTATCGAGGAAATCATCCATAACGAAGCACTGCTCTGTCCTGGATGGAAAAAAGATTTCTATCGCTACGCATACTGGCGCTGGGTGAAGTGGCCTGATAAACACAATATTCGTATCAGCGATGAACCGGAAATGGGCTATGTTTTCTGGATCGATGAAGAGACAAAAAAAGAAACACTTCAGGCCATGCGCGAGGGAAAAAAATATCCTGAAGTAAACCGCGTGTTTGACGACTATCGCGTAAAACAAGGAGGTAACGATGAGTGATGATCTGTTGCACGTTCGCAAGTTGATTACCGCATTTGAAACCGATGCGGGCCTGTTGCGCGCCGTCGATAAGGTGTCTTTCAGCGTAAAAAAACGCCAAACACTTGGCATTGTCGGAGAGTCAGGATGCGGTAAGAGCGTGACGGCAATGTCCATTGTCAAACTACTACCACAACCGAGCGGACGAATCATCGAGGGGGAAATTTGGTTCAAAGGCCGTGATCTCGCCAGCATCAACCCAGCCGAGATGCGCAAGATCCGCGGTAATGAAATCGGAGTCATCTTTCAAGAGCCGATGACCGCACTCAATCCAGTTCATCGCATCGGCAAACAGCTCAGTGAAGGCTTTATTTTGCACAAGGGAATGAACAAAAAGGAGGCGTGGGATGCTTCAATCGAAATGCTAAAACTGGTTCGCATTCCTGCTCCAGAGCAACGCATCAGCGACTACCCACACCAGCTTTCCGGCGGTATGCGCCAGCGAATCGTCATCGCACTGGCACTAGCCTGCCGCCCCGACTTGATCATAGCCGATGAGCCGACCACAGCTCTCGATGTTACGGTGCAGGCGCAGATTCTCGATCTGATAAAAGAGCAGCAAGAACAACTTGGCACGGCCATGGTGCTGATCACACACGATCTCGGCGTCATCGCTGAGACCTGTGATGAAGTAGTTGTAATGTATGGAGGCCGTGTTGTCGAACGCGCACCTGTGGAGGAAATCTTCCACAACCCTCGCCACGCTTATACCAAGGGCTTGCTGGCATCGATGCCTCGCCTCGACACTCCACGCAAAACAATTCTACCTGTCATCCCTGGCATGGTCGCCTCTCTGCAAGATCTCGTCATCGGATGTCGTTTTTGCCAACGCATGAAACGGGAAGGATCTGTGATCAGAGAACGTCCTCTTTATCAGGAAATATCACCGCAACACTGGGTCGAAGCCTGCCCGGTATGTGTCGAATCACTCTAACGATATGGAATCTCCTCTACTCAGCGTAAACGGATTGAAAGTTCATTTTCCCGTGCTCGGCGGCATACTGAAGCGCCAGATCGGCGCAGTTCGTGCGGTGGATGATGTTTCTTTCTCCATCGCTCCCGGTGAGACACTAGGTCTCGTTGGAGAATCGGGCTGCGGAAAATCCACTCTCGGAAAAGCTATCGTGCGACTATACCGACCGAATGCAGGACAAATCATTTTCAATGGCCGAGACATCACAGAATGCAGTGCATCGCAAATGCGCCCGTTGCGACGCGACATCCAAATGATTTTCCAAGACCCATCCGAATCGCTCAATGCGCGTCACAGCGTGCGCACCATCCTTGAAGAACCATTCATCATTCACCACACAGGCACAAAAGAAGAGCGCCGACGTTGGGTCAATGAATTACTCGATCGCGTTGGTCTACCAAGCAACTCAGGAGACAAGTATCCCTTCGAGTTCTCTGGAGGACAACGACAGCGCATCGGTATCGCACGCGCCATCGCCCTGAAACCGAAGCTGATCATTTGCGACGAACCGGTCAGTGCTTTGGATGTATCTGTTCAATCGCAGGTGCTCAATCTGATGCTGGAACTACAACAGGAAATGGGTCTCGCTTATCTGTTCATCGCTCATGATCTGGCGGTGGTAAAACATATTAGCGATCGCGTCGCTGTCATGTATCTTGGGAAAATCGTCGAGCTAGCCAACGCGGATGCGATCTATCGTGATCCCCGGCACGCCTACACACAAGCCCTGCTCTCAGCCATTCCGGTGGCGGATCCGCGCGCGAAGAAAAAACGCATTTTGTTAGAAGGAGATGTCCCCTCCCCCATCAACCCTCCCGCCGGCAGTGCCTTCGGTCATCGCATCAGTCATCCCCTATATGATCAAACGATAAACAAAGACCTTCGCCTCACAGAACTGAGCCCAGGGCATTACGTTGCAGCTGACCCCTGCTGCCTTTCCCCCACAGACTATGCCAGCATAGCTGAGGCATCTTTGCTTTCGACTCCATAAACGACTCACGTCTCGCGTCAGGAGCCCATCACCGCAGACAAGGCCTTGCGATATGGGGCCGCCATCGGATACGCCTCGAGCTCCTCAACAGGCACCCAGCTTTCCCCTTCCTGCATGCTCACGCTGGTTAGTTCATAGACAAACAAACGCACACGGTAGCGAGTGATTGTGTAGGTCAGTTCATGCAGCAACAGCGCCTCAGCAAGATACTCTTTTTCTCGAATTGGCAAACGCCACAAACCTCCGCGCCGTTTGCCCATTTCCTGGTGCAATAAAATTCTCTGCCCGTGATCGAGCACAAATACCGCATGCTCTTCTAGCGAGGTGATCGCCTTGGCTTTCGATTTGACAGGTAAGAACTCAGGTCGACTGCTCCGGCAATACTGCGCTACCGGACAACTGATGCAATCCGGCACTCCCACCTTGCAAATCCTCTGCCCTAACTCCATCAATGCCGAGTTGAACAAACGTGGATGATCACGATCTAACAATTGATCCGCACGCTGCCAATGACGCTTGATCCCCTCTGCCGAGTCGATCGGAGTCGCGTCATCGAAAAGACGGGAAAAAACGCGCATGACATTTCCGTCGACCAATGGCGCAGGTAGATCAAATGCAAAACTGCGCAAGGCACCTGCGGTGTAGGGCCCGATCCCCGGCAAGGATAACAGCGCTTTTTCGTCAGAAGGAAAACATCCACCGTGACGCTCCATCACCGCATGAGCCGTGGCCTGCAGCATGCGTGCGCGGCGATAGTATCCCAGCCCTTCCCACACACGCAGCAGCGACATCTCATCCGCTTCCGCTAGATCCTGGAGGGTAGGAAAGGCGGACAGGAAACGAGCATAGAAACCCTTGCCCAATACCACCGCCAACCGCGTCTGCTGTAACATGACCTCAGACACCAGAATTGCGTATGGATCTCGAGTGCGACGCCACGGGTAATCCCTTCCGTCAGAACGAAACCACTCAAGCAATGCTTTACGAAACGCGCGCCCATCCTCATCAAGATTCCCACTAGCTATCGGCTTCAGCACACACCTATGATGCGATAACTATTCTTCTACGCAATCTCTTTATCCACGATTCCCACTGTCCCATTTGCCATTTGTCATTTTTTGCAAACAAATGTCAGGAAATCGATTCTGCCACCGTATGATGATATATGTTTTACCGACTGCTTTTGTTTACGGGACTTGCCTCGCTGATCGCCGCGGCAGAGCCGATCTGGACACCGGCGAAAAATGAGACGGTGGTATTACTGGGCGACACGTTTTTCGAGCGCGATTATCGCCAAGGTCATCTCGAAACAGCACTGACATTGGCCACGGCGGGCAAAAACATACGCCTCCGCAATCTCGGCTGGAGTGGTGATACGCCGCGCTGCGAAAGTCGTAGTTATTTCGGCCCGCCTGCTGAAGGATTTGATCGCTTACGCAAACAACTCGCCGAAATCAAGCCCACCACCGTGATCGCTTGTTATGGTGCTGTCGATGCATTCAACGGAGAAGGAGGAATACCCTCATTCATCAAAAGCTATCAAGCACTTATACAAATGATCCAGTCAAGTTGCGGCGCAAAGGTCGTTTTGATGAGCCCGCCGGCCGTCGTTGAAGATCCCAAGCGCTTCCCAGTCCTCGTCCGGCACAATGACCAACGCGCGCGCTACAGCAACAGCATCCGTGAGTTCGCCGTGTCACAGTCATTGGTCTATGCCGACTTGTTTGGCTGCATGAAAGGTCAGACTCTCACCTCCATCAATGGGGTGACATTTACCGACGAGGACTATGAGAAAATCGCCCCCTTCTTCATTCAGTCTCTGGGTCTCAGCAGCAAAGTCACACCGCAACAGCATCCATCGCTTCGTGATGCGATCCTTGCGAAAAACCTACTCTTTTTCCAACGCTGGCGACCGCAAAACGAGATCTATCTGTTCGGCTCACGCAAACACGAACAGGGGAAAAATGGTGCTGAAATACCCCAGTTTGACCCGCTGATCGCCGAGAAAGAACAAGTCATTTTCGGCACCTTCCCCCATCCCTAATTCACCCATTTTTCGCCATGACTCGCCATTGTCTGTTTCTACTGCTTCTCACGCCCTCACTGTTCGCCCAACGAAATCTGAGAGAAATTCCCAGCACCGATCCCAGCGTTGAACAAAAAACTTTCCAGGTCGCTGCGGGACTGGAAGTCAATCTGTTCGCCAGCGAGCCTATGGTGCGCAAGCCGATTCAAATGGCGTGGGATGCTCGCGGTCGACTATGGGTTGCCAGCAGCGCGATCTATCCCCACATCAAACCGGGTCAAACAGAGAGTGACCAGATTCTCATACTCGAGGATACCGATCACGATGGCAAAGCGGATAAGAGTATCGTATTTTACGATGGATTATTCATTCCAACCGGTATCTGGCCGCAGGATGGCGGCGTGTATGTGGCTAACTCAACGGAACTGCTTTTCTTGCAAGATACCAATGGCGATGACAAATGTGACACCAGCAAGGTCCTACTCAGCGGATTCGGCACCGAGGACACACACCACATCCTTCACACCATCAAGGGAGGGCCCGATGGCAATCTTTACTTCAATCAAAGTGTGTATATTCACAGTCACATCGAGACACCCTTTGGTGTGCGTCGATTGATGGGCACAGGCATCTGGCAATTCCAACCGCGCACGGGCAGGCTGGAAGTTTTCAGCATGGGTCAGGTGAATCCTTGGGGGCATATTTTCGATGACTGGGGACAAAGTTTCACGACCGATGGAGCATACGGCGAGGGCATCAACTACGCCTTCCCCGGTGCCACTTTCCGCTGTCTGCCGAACCAACTGCCGAGGATTCTCACCGGCATGAATCCCGGTCAACCGAAACAATGCGGTCTAACCCAAATCACTGGCGCTCATTTTTCGACAGAATGGCAAGGGCAACTCATCACCTGCGATTTCCGCGGACATCGTGTCAATCGTTTCGCCCTCACCGACGAAGGCAGCGGTTATCGCTCGAAACAACTGCCAGACCTGATGAGTTCCACCCATGGCTCGTTTCGTCCCGTGGATGTGAACATCGGCCCTGACGGCGCGATCTATCTGGCAGATTGGTTTAACCCGATAATCCAGCACGGCGAGGTGGATTTCCGCGATCCACGTCGCGATCAGGTGCACGGTCGCATTTGGCGCGTCACGATGAAAGACCGCCCTCTCTCTTCGCAAACCGATCTAACGAAACTGAATGATATTGATCTGTTAGAAAAACTCAAGTCGCCCGATCAATCGGTGCGTTATTGGGTGAAACAGGAAATGAAGACGCGCAAGGTCAAGCAACTCCCTGCCCTACTCGATTCCTTTCTCAAGAAAAACCCTAGCCCCAACATGGTTGTTGAATCGATCTGGACAGCCCAAACCGCTGACGTTGCTTCCTTGCCGTGGGTGCTGAAACACGGTTGGCTCGATGGCAAATCCGGTCGTGTCGATCACCCAGAAACCCGCGCAGCCACCGTCCGATTTGTGCGACAGAGGATTGTCGATGGTGGCCTAGCCAATCTCACAAATGCATCAGGCCAGGCACTCACGCAAAATGACTGCGAGACCTTATTCCAGCAATTCTGTGCCGATGTTCACCCGCGCGTGCGACTCGAAGCGGTGAACCTACTTCGGGCTTGGGGCACTCCCCGCGCGATCGAAATCGCCGCCTCTGTCTTGAAGCAGCCCATGGATGAAAATATCGACTTTTCTCTCTGGCGCGGCTGTTACGAACTATCTTCGCTCTGGCTCCCTGCATTGCAGAGAGGAGAGATCACTTTTGCTGATAATGGTCAAGGCCTGCTATTCGCGCTCAAAGCCGCGAATCAGCCGGATGCCTCAGGATTGCTGCTCGATATTGTCGAAAAAAAATCAGGCACGGAAGCACAACGCATCGAATTGTTTGGCATCATTGGCTCCACCGTCAATCAAGCCCAGATCGATCGCGTCTCAGTCTTTGCCACTAATACTGAAAATCGATCTGACGAACGCACCGCTGCACTCAACGCACTCATCACGGCTCAGCAACAGCGCCAACTCAGACCCCGCACTGCGTCATCTCTTCTTGCACTTATGAGTGAGAAAGACCAGTCCGTAGCGTTAGCTGCTGCGGAACTCGTTGGATGGTTGAAGTTGGAAGAGGCTCGAGTGCCACTCGAAACACTGGCTCGGGGTGTTGGTGCACTTGCGAGCACGGCGCAGCTCAGCATCGCTCGCTTGGGAGGTCCTTCAGCGCAACGTTTCCTTGATCAACTTCTCGCCACTAGAGAATCATCACCCACGCAGGTCGACATCCTTCTCGCGCTGACGCAACTGGATCTAGCCCGTGCCACACCATCTGTGGTCCTATTTCTCAGTTCGCAACGCGAGTCCAGCCCCAGCACCGCTGCACTGATCGACGCCTACCTCACTCGCCAACAGGGTCCCGCTCTACTCGCGAGTGAGCTGCAGGGAAAAACTCTCGCATCAAGCATTGCAACACAAGCCCTGCAGAAAGCCAGTGCCACTGGCGGCGATACGAAAGCATTGATAGATGCGCTGACAAAAGCCGGTGGTCTCACACCCATCACCCAGCTCGATACCGCGCAAATGAATCAGCTCAAAAACGAAGTTCAAAGGTCTGGCAACGCTCAGAACGGAGAAAAGATCTATCGACGTCTTGAATTACAATGCAATGCCTGCCATGCGATTGGCCCTGTGGGCGGAATCATCGGCCCCAATCTCGTTAGTATAGGCTCCAGCGCCCCCGTGGATTACATCATCGACAGCCTGCTGCAACCCTCGAAAAAAATCAAGGAAGGCTATGCCACCGCAATGATTCAGCTAAAGGATGGAACGAACCACACCGGCTATCTCACCCGCGAGGATGAGAAAGAAATCCTCCTCACTGATGCCGCAGGACAGGTCCGCACCTTCTCCAGAAATTCTGTCAGAAAAAAAGAAGTCATCCCGGTATCGCTCATGCCCGCCGGACTCACGAGTGGCCTGCGCCGCGATGAGCTCACCGATCTTGTACGCTTCCTGAGCGAACTCGGAAAGGAAGGCGCCTACAAGGTGCAAGAAGACGGCACCCTGCGTCAGTGGTTCGCCCACAACAAGCCGGACCTAACGAATCCAACACCGCTGACCACATGGGTCGATGGCTCTCTTTCCTCCAAAGACCTGCCCGTAATCGCCCAAAAACAATCCCGTCAACGCATTGCAGATACGAAATTTGAGGTCATCACCACGGGCAATCTGGCGCTGCAAGTGTCCGCTGCCTCCGACGCACGTTGGGAAATTGACGGCAAACCCACTGCCGCGAAAGAGGGAGTCATCAAGCTGAATCTCGAAAAAGGTCCTCACATGCTGCGTTTGATTCTTCCGGAAGCAACCACCTCACAGCCGCGGGTGCGTATCGTATCCCCTAACGCGAAAGCGGTTCATACTGCCACCTTGTGATAGCGATCTATCAGGCCCTCGACATCATGCGAATCATCGCATGATGTCATTTTTTCTTGTTAGCAATCTGCTTGCGAAACAATGGTATGAGTGTTTCGTCCATCCATTCGCATGCGGCGTCCAAACCCTGCTCCGCATAAATGGCTCCGATCTTCGCCTCCACACTGGTGGGGTTACCCAGAGCACTTAGGAAACCGTTAGATGTGAGATGGGTAAACCACTCCGCATCCATGCAGCCGCGCTCACGCAGGACAAACTTACGTGCAAACAAGCACAGCACGGCATCTCCGATCCAGGCCTTTTCCCGCTCCTCGCGGATTTGTTGTTCTTTTGATTGATTCATGGGACTATGGCTGATTCAAGGTGGTGGAATTTTTTTGCGTTCTCGCTGAATCCGGTCACGTAGCTGTTGTTCCGATTCCGCATCCCAGTAGCCGGGCTGCAATTCAATAAAAACACTGCTGTAAGGCAAAGCGGTGTTGGTGCGAATGAGCAGCACATCGAAACTGCGATTCGCATCGGCGAGCAAGCTCATCAGCGATTCCTGATCGAGACTTGCGAACTCTAACCCTGCTAGCGACTGCTGAGTTTTTGCACGCATCTCGTCTATCCCCGGCGCCACGTCATTGCTCATTGATCGCATTTCACGAGTCAGAAAAACATGAGGTCTCACGTGCTGCGTTTGATCAATTGTCTCAAGCACGTACGAGAGAGCTTCCGAAACCTCAACATCGGCAGACACCTGGTGAACTCCCGCGCGACTGTATGCGGGAAAAGATGCTTCAGCGATAACGATCCAGTTACGAAACCCGAGTTCCGAAGTGTGCTGCTGCACCATCGCCTTCCAAGGCGCGCCACCGACCGAAGCGCAACCCTGCGCAAGGAAAGCCATGAGAGGGAGCAACAGCATGCGCAGAAAAAACATCGACGCACGACGGAATCAAAGGGGAGCTTTCGTGTCAAGAATATTGGTCGAACTACAGTTCAGCCATGTGAAGCTCGCGCTTTCTTTTCAGCGAGATTATATTGGTTGCTTGCTTTTCATCCACTTTCTTGACGAATGTTTTTTCCGTCAACTTCCTACCATACATTGGTAAAGAGCTCCCAGGACGTGCGTGTGTCTAACTCATACTGCTTACAGAAATCGGTCATCAGCACTCAATAGACGACACCCATAACAAAATACGGTCGCTCACCCTCGGTGGATTGACATCATGCTGGGAGATAAGGATCGCATGTAAGCCAGATAATATACAAAATCAGACCAAAAAAATGAGTAATCTTTTTCATACTATTCTCGATACGCGGACATCACGGAATAGGCGGAGAAATTGATTTCGTGTTCACGATTTCTTTCACCTTCGCGCTGATGGAGTCCGCCCAGATGTCATAGCCTTTGGGCGCGAGATGGAGATAATCATGCATGTCTTCCTTGCTGATTGAGCCATCGGGCTGCAAGTATTTCGCCCAGATATCGACGTATTCCACCGACTCGGAGGCAAATTTCGCGATCAGCTGATTGACTAGCAAACGCTTGTCGCGCCCCGGATTGGGCTTTTCGCCAACAGGCAAGAGGCTCATCAACAGAATCTTGGCTTGTGGCTGCTTGGACTGTATCAAATCGATAACGGCTTTCACTCCCGCTGCTGAATTGGCAGGATCGGCATCCTTCGCCCACATATTATTGGTGCCGATCATAACCACAAACAGTTTCGCCTTGTATCCCTCTAGATCACCGTTTTGCAAACGCCACAGCACGTGCTGCGTTTGGTCCCCGCCTATGCCCATGTTCACCGATCGGTAGGCTCCCCAGTGTTTGGTCCATGACTCGCTTCCGCGCCAGCGCGCCGTGATCGAATCGCCCACGAAAACGACATCGATACGACCTTCCCTATTCTTGATGTCGGCATCGATCCTATCACAGTTGCCGTTCCACCATTTTTCTCCGTTGGTTTTGGCGGCGACGGGCGTAGTGCTCTCGAGCTCCGACGCATGAACGGCAATCGGAGAGAAGACTACGAGAACAATTACGTGAATGCATAGTGAAACGAGCTTCATGGTGAAATTGGTTTTAGGATCCACTTCGTTTATATGCAAACAAGCGAATGCGACAAGCTCTATCCTCAGCCATTATGGAAAACGCATTTTCAGGGTCGTGGATTCTTTCGAGATCGACACCATCGCAGACTGCTTTGAGGCATAACAAAAAACAACCTACCAAATCATCACCGAAGGTTACGATCAAAACGATGTCAAAAATGATCTTGCCAGATCGCGCGCTATGTGGATGCTGACCGAATCACAACCCAAACCCAAAGTATGCTCGAACCCTTTTTTCGCGATCACGGTATTTCCCTATCCATCGGACTCGGCTTTGCAAGCCTTCTCATCGCCTTGTGGTTGATCCGCTCGGTGCTGGCTTCTAGTGCAGGAAATGAGCGGATGAAAACGATCGCTGCCGCTATTCAGTCGGGAGCTGCTGCTTATTTACACCGACAGGTCATCGCCATATCTTCGATCGCAGTGATCATGTTTATCGCCGTGGGTTTCCTGCGCAACTGGACCACTGCCACGGGATTTGTAGTGGGCGCGGTTTGCTCATTGGTGGCGGGCTACATCGGAATGAACATCGCGGTGCGTGCCAACGTTCGCACAGCGCAAGCGGCCTCTCTTGGGCCACGTCCCGCACTGCGCGTCGCGTTCAATGGTGGTGCCGTGACGGGATTGCTGGTGGTGGGGCTGGGACTGGTTTCAGTAGGGCTTTTCTATCTGATCGCGAAACATCTGTCGCAGGACGAACGCGTCGCCATCGATTCCCTCGTCGGCCTTGCCCTTGGCAGCTCGCTCATCAGCGTTTTCGCTCGACTCGGCGGCGGCATTTACACGAAGGCGGCGGACGTCGGTGCCGATTTGGTAGGCAAGATCGAGCAGAATCTTCACGAGGATGATCCGCGCAATCCGGCGACGATCGCCGACAACGTGGGCGACAATGTGGGCGACTGCGCCGGAATGGCGGCGGATGTTTTCGAGACCTATGCCGTGAGTCTGATCGGTGCGATTCTCATCGGCTACCTTACTTCCACTGGTCATGCTCCGGCGGCATTAATCTATCCGTTTGTGATCTGTGGCCTTGCCATCATCGGATCGTTGCTAGGGATTTGGTATGTAAACTTCACCAAAACCGATGCCACCAAAGCCTTGATTGGTGGGGTCGGAGTGAGTGGCGTCATCACCGCAGCACTGCTTTTCCCCGCGACCCGCGCGCTGTTTCCACAGGCACTGGATTTTTCTGGAAAAATGATCGATGCCACTTCTCTCTTTTCCTGCGTGCTGATCGGGATCGCGCTGACCTTTGCCACTGTGTGGATTACTAACTACTATACCTCCACCGCGCACAAACCCGTGCGACGCATCGCTGATGCCTCGGAAACGGGTCACGCCACGAACATCATCGCAGGCATCAGCGTGGGGCATCATTCGACGACCTTACCCGTGCTCTTGATTGCGGCATCCATCCTCGGCTGCTACCAACTCGCTGGTTTGTATGGCATCGCAGTGGCAGTCATCAGTATGCTCAGCTTGTCCGGCATCATCATTTCACTGGATGCCTTCGGCCCCATTACCGACAACGCTGGTGGTATCGCGGTGATGAGCGGACTGGATGCCGAGGTGCGCAAGATCACCGATGAACTGGATGCCGTGGGCAATACCATGAAAGCCGTGACCAAAGGCTACGCGATCGCTTCCGCAGGTCTCGCCGCGATGGTGTTGTTCGGCTCGTATGTGGAAGAGCTGAAATTTCACCTGCAATCGAAAGTGGCGCTGGACTTCGACCTCACCAACCCGCAGATCATCATCGGCCTCTTCATCGGCGGCCTGCTCCCCTACATTTTTACGGCCTATGCGATGGATGCCGTGGGCTCGACTGCTGGCGCTGTGGTGAACGAAGTACGTCGTCAGGTCAAAGCGTTTCCCGGTATCCTTACAGGAGAAACCACACCCGATTACGGACAGTGCGTAGACATCGTGACGAAGGCTGCGTTGAAAAAAATGATCGTGCCCGCACTGCTTCCCATCATTTTTGTGGTCGCAGTCGCCGCCATTCCTTTCCTCGGAAAAGAAGCACTCGGCGGGGTGCTGGTTGGCACGATTGTCACGGGATTATTCGTTGGCATCGCCATGACCTCGGCGGGTGGTGCTTGGGATAATGCGAAAAAATTCATCGAGGAAGGCCATCACGGCGGCAAGGGCTCAGCCGCCCACGCCGCCGCCGTGACGGGCGACACCGTGGGCGATCCCTACAAGGACACCGCTGGTCCCGCTGTGAACCCGATGATCAAGGTGGTCAACATTGTCGCCATCTTGTTGATCCCGATTTTCTTCTAACAACTCCGCTCAAGGCACACGGAATCTCTTACGAGGTTCTTCTGTATCATATGGGTCATAGACCAGCGTGCCGCTCGCCATTCCTTGGCAATCGACTAGGCGATTGCCAAAAGGACTAAAGACGAAACCGTCGCGCCCGGGCACAGGCTGTGCGACGGGTATCTCAGAAAAGGAAACGACAGGAGGGTTGCAGGGAGGAATCGGTGCCTCATCGAAGGTCTTCGCGGGCTGGGAGATCCACCAGCACGACGAAAACAATCCACACATCGCTAGCAGCGTAATCTGGCGCATGAGCGTTTTTGTTAGATCTTACCGAGCCGTGGCAAAGGGATTTGCCGTTTGACGTTGCTGCACTTCCCGAGGCATCCAGGTCCAAGGATCCGCACCTTTTTCGGTATACACAGCGATACCAATCACGCCAACGTTGCGCGTGTCGCCATGGCGAAGATTCGCGTATGATTCCGAGACGCTGCTGAATTGAAACGCCGCCACTGCATCATAACTTGTGCGAAAACCTTTGATTTCGAGAGTCTTACCCGGCTCGATGACGTATCCCGGGCGCGAAACGCTGGCAGGCTTGCCATCGAGCACGTCGAGACCATCCACGCTCGCCACGACTTGCACGCGGCATTGACAAACATTCTTTATGACGATGCTGTAATTTCCGCCGTGAGCTCCTTGAGCGAAGCGACGATAGCCGCCGGTAGTCCAAGATTTGTAAGCGGGTAGATAGCCGATGCCACCCTTGATGCCCCACTGAATGATTCCTCCCGCCGCCGTTTGCAGTGCGTCCACTTTCAGATCCATGGCGTCCATCGCAGCGAGTCCCTCACGGTTATTATAAAAAATGACATCCACTCCCGCGGGCCCAGAGCTGGCGCGCGTGAAACGAAGATCACCCATCGGTGACTTTGTCATTTTGCCCCAAGTCGTTGCCAAGCCAGGGCGCTCCTTCGCCGGCTTGGCGAAGGCTTCAGCGGAATCAACGGAACCTGCTGCTTTCGGCTTTTCATCACGTCGCAGCATTCCACCAAATTGCCCATGATCATTTTCAGGAGAAGGCCGGTTGTATGGCATTCGCGATGAATCAACGGGCTTATACGCCACACCTCCTGTGGTGCAGGAAGATACCACCAAGCCCACCGCAGTGCCGATTACTGCGATCAGGAAACCCCTGCCCCGCAAGCGAAGCACCATCTCATGTATTGCCATCAATTTCATTGTGCTGGAAAAACAGCATTTAAAAGCGTAACCGTCAACAACAAAATGCACTTTTTTCAGCATTTAGTCAATTCAGCAGAATTGGCAACCTTCGGTTTTCTTCTTTCCCTCTGGCGGAGAGATGCTACAATACAAAAAGATGCCACAAGGATTGTCAGCACAAGACGCATGGGCAGCCCAAGCGCGCCGTGTCGCCCGCAAGGTGAATTTCGCCTGGTGGCTGCAACGTTTTTCCACGCCCTTGCTGCTGAGCAGCCTGATCGGCACGGGACTGCTGCTGTGGTTTCGTCGACAATACACTCAGGTTGGATTGCTTCCCTACCTGCTCGTTATCACCGCGACTCTGTTACTGATCGCGTTGTTTGCCTGGGTTCTCTCACGAAAATATTTTGAAACGCCCGAGCAATCACTTGTCCGCGTGGAAGCAGCCATGCGCCTGCGCAGCGGACTCTCAGCAGCGCTCGCTGGTGTAAGCCCATGGCCGCCCCTGCCAGAACACGTGCATGCCGGTTTGCATTGGCATTGGCAACGCGTATGGATACCTCCCCTAGCCGCGCTCCTTCTCCTCGCTTCCGGTCTGCTCATCCCTCTGCATCGTATCATCCCGCCCAAACTTCCGCCCGACGAACCACAAGCATGGGAACGCACGGAATCCGAACTCACCAAGCTCGATCAAGAACAAGTCATCGATCAAGAATACATCGAAGAAGTGCGAAAAAAAATCGAAGACCTGCGCGCCCAAGACCCAGAAGAATGGTTCAGCCATGCTTCCATGGAAGCCACTGATAATATGCGCAAGGAGCATAAGTCCGAGACCAAACGACTCGAGCGTGAGATGAACCAAGCCGCAAAAACTCTCGAAACGTTGCTACAAAATCCACTGCTAGCAGACAAAGAAAAGGCACGACTGGCCAACGAATTCGAGCAAGCCATGGAAGGCATGAAAAACGGAGCCATGAAGCCAAACGCAGCACTCATGGGGCAACTCAAAGGACTCGACCCGAAAGATCTCGGTAAACTCACGCCAGAGCAACTCGAGCAATTGCAGCAAAATCTCAAAAAAAGCGCAGAGCAACTGCAAGGCGAAGGCCAGCAGGGCGAAGGTGGGCAGGGGGAAGAATGGATGGATGAACTCATGGCCGATGGCTCTCACCCCGGCGACAAAGGTCAAGGAGAGTGCGAAGGTGAGGGTGAAGGTGAGAGCGATGGAGAACAACCCGGCAAAGGCGGCGTCAATCGCGGCCCCGGTCACGATCCGAACCTGTTAGGAAAAGCCTCTCAAGAACTAGAGACAGGCGAGATGCAAGGTCTTAAGGCCACCGATCTGTCCAAGTCACTGCCCGGTGATTTGTTAGAACTGCAAGATGGAAAACACGATGTTGATCAGAGCGCCAGCAAAACCAGTGCCGGCGGTAGTGTTTCCGATACCGGCAAAGGCGGAGACCGTGTCTGGAAGGAATCTCTCGACCCACAGGAACAAAAAGCGCTCAAGAAATTTTTTGAATAATAGTTTATCATGTCACACGCCACAGAAACCGAAGTCGCCGATGCCTCGAAGCACATCCGCTCACTCAATCAAGCACTCAATCAGGTCCTTTTTGGCCAAGAAGAGCTCATTGATCTGGTGATCACTGGCGTTCTCGCCCGCGGTCACATTTTGTTAGAAGGTCTGCCGGGCTTAGGCAAAACCGAGCTTGTCAAAGGGCTCTCGCGTTCACTGCGACTCGATACCAAACGCGTGCAATTCACGCCGGACTTACTCCCCGGCGACATTACAGGCAATCCCGTGCTCCAAGAAGTCGATGGCAAACGAGAATTCGTCTTCCAGCCGGGTCCGCTTTTCACAAACATTCTGTTAGCCGACGAAATCAACCGCGCTTCTCCCAAAACTCAATCCGCTCTTCTCGAAGCCATGCAGGAGCGCCGCGTAACGGTATTGGGACATACCCATGATCTTCCGAAACCATTCTTCGTTCTCGCCACCCAAAACCCTATCGAACTCGAAGGAACGTATCCCCTGCCTGAAGCACAGCTCGACCGTTTCCTCTTCAAACTGGAGGTCACGCGCAACAACGTCGCCACACTGGAACGCATCGTAAATCACCGCGAGCTCGGCACCGATCCGGTCGTAGAGGCGATTATGGCGTCGGAAACCCTCGATCAGATCCTTGGTCTTGTGCGTCGTATTTTTCTCCCCACCCCCGTCGCCAACTATATTGCGCGTCTCGTAGATGCCACCCATGCCGGCCAGTCAACTGCTGCGCGCGGCATCCGCTACGGTGCCTCGCCACGAGCCGCACTGTCCCTCGCCTCTGCCGCAAAGGCTCGCGCCCTGATCAACGAGCGTCCTCACGCTTCGTTTGAAGATGTGCGTTTCGTTGCGGGTGCTGTATTGCGACACCGTATCGTACTTGAATACAATGCCCGCATCGAGGGGCTCACTGCAAACGATCTGGTCCGATCCATTCTTGAGGAAATCCCCTTCCAAGCCCATGCCACGCCACGCACTATGGTGAATTCCTAACGCAACTATCAAATCATTCATTCTATGAAACGACTCGTATCATTCATCGCCGCTCTCAGCGCTCTGACCGCCATGGCCCAGCCTGCTGCTCAGGAAAACCCTAAATTCCGTGTCGCTTGTGTGGGCGATAGCATCACTCAAGGCAGCGGCGCCGCCCGCTCTAAATCCTATCCGAGCCAGCTCAAGGAATTGCTGGGAAAAGACTGGAGCGTCGAGAATTTCGGTGTCAGTGGTCGCACCTTGCTTAAAAAAGGTGATCACCCCTACTGGAATGAAAAAGCTTACAAAAACGCCCTCTCGAGCGCCCCGCACGTGGTCATCATTATGCTCGGAACCAATGACACTAAGCCGCAAAACTGGAAATTCGAGCACGAGTTTTATGCAGACTACACCCAGCTGATTCAATCCTTCCAAGAATTACCCAGCAAGCCCGTCGTTTTTGTTTGCCGCCCCTGCCCTGTTCCGGGAAAAGGAAATTTCGGCATCAACGACGCGAATCTCCAAATTGTCATCCAACATGTCGACAAGCTCGCAAAAGAGCACAAGCTACCGATCATCGACATGCATGCCGCGTTGAAAGATCACCCGGAACTTCTTCCTGATCGCGTCCACCCCAACACCGAGGGCGCAGCTCTCATGGCAGCCGCGGCAGCCGAGACGCTCAAGCCACTCGGCCAAACCCTCAAACCTTGATGGCGCGGCTGAGGCAAAATAAATCTTTGCGATTGATTGAACAAGCCGCGTGTTCCCCTGCGTAAATGTCTGATTATGAGGACTTCTTTTCTCAAACGCTTCTTTTTTTGGCTGTCCGGTGCCGGAACTGAGACTCTGGAACAATGCCCCAACTGGGAGCAACGCAAGTATGTTGCCTTCGGTTGCACGGTGCTCGTGCCTTGCGCGTTTGCTTTCATTGCCTGCGCCTACGCTCTCTCCACGCTGACAGACAAACCAGTCGTGATCTACGGCGTCGCCACCGTTTGGGCTTTCATCATCTTGAGCATCGACCGCGCCCTGCTCGCTTCTTACCGCCCCTTCATGTCGTTCTTCCGCAAGATCGGCCAGTTCGCGCTGCGTTTTATCGTCGCGATGTTGATGGGTATCACCATCGCTCACCCAATGGTGCTGCTGCTGTTCCGCGATACCATTTCCACTGTGATCGAGGCAGATCGCGCGGCCGTAATCGAGACCACGCGCGCGCAGTTCGAGAAATCAAAAAACACCGTGCGTCAGCAGGTTTCAGCGCTCGAGGCAAACATCGCCGATCAACGCCAGAAGTGGAACGAATCATTCCAAGCCAAATTCATCATCCAGGAAAATGAAGATGCCGCGGCAGCCATTCCAGGCCTCACCGCCGCCCAGCAAGCGGAGTTGAAAAAAGCTACCGATGAAGCCACGAAGCCATTCACCGATCGCCTCAGTGCCATCGAAGCTCAGTCAGCGGAACTTACTCCGCAATATGCTAAAGTGCAGACAGAACTCGGATACTGGCAAGCGGAGTTCGAGAGAGAACTCAACGGTCAACGATCAGGACTCTCCGGTGAGGGTCCTCGCGCCCGATCGATTCGCTCGGATCAACTCGATCCACGCCGTGAGGAATCCCGACGACTCGGCGGACTTCTCGAGCATCTCACCACAGAGAAAAAAGCCTTGGAGAGCCAGATACGAGGCGCCGAGTCCACAGCCATTGCCGCTTTTGAGACAAAACTCAAAGAAATTGAACTCGCGAATCAAGTAGAACAAGAGCGCGTTGCCGAGCTGAAACGCAAGGTCGAAACCGACCAAGCCGCTTCCTTCACAGCACAACAAAACGCCCTGCGCGAGACCATCAAACAACAAATCGATACTCGCCTTGCGGAACTCGCACGCGTGCAGGAGGAGCTTGCACGCGTTGCTGCCGATGAGCGTGCTACGATCGACTCCCTGCGTGCCGAGCCCCGCAAGGACGTACTCACCCAGACGCTCGCGCTGCATCGCTTGTTCGAGGACGGAAATAAAGGTGGTCAGTTCGCCTACTTCACGTATCTGATTCTCACCGCCTTGTTCATGCTGGTCGACACCATTCCGCTGATCGTAAAATTTTTCACCAAATCCGGACCATACGATACCCTGCTCGACCGTGAGGAAGTCCACTTCGCAGGGGAACACAAAAATTTCCTGCAGAATCATAAGCGCTACATGACGCAGAACTCCTCAAGCAATCTCTTCGGCGTCACACGTAACAAACGCCTGGAAGCGGCGCTCGTCGATGGCGTGGAGCACTCTCGCGCTGCGCGTGAGTTTCTCGATAGCCTAATCGAAATGGAGCAATCCTTTGCAGAAAAAATGCGCCAACAAGAAGCCTTGCGCGATCAATCCACACCCGAACAAATCGCCGCGCTAGAGGCCATGAAAAAAAGTTTCTACGATGACCTTCACCGTCGCATGCAGTGCTTTTTCCAACCACAAGCGAGCTAATGGATCCAAAAATGAGATGGATCGTTTTCTTTGATGAATCATGTAGCCTCTGCTCTCGCTCCATCCGCTTTCTCGCCCATGCCGATCATCGCGATCACCTGAGATTTGCCCCATTGCAGGGCGAGACCGCAAAACAGCGTGACCTGAGCCGCTACTCCTCGCTAACGGAAGGGACCATGGTCGTCTGGCGGGAATCGGACGGCGCCACGTTCCTTCGCTCTGATTCCCTACTCGAACTCTTTCGTGCACTAGGCGGTTTCTGGCGCAGTTTACTGCTACTCAACATTCTGCCTTATGCGTATCGTGAATCTACCTAGCGCTTCCTGAATAACAACCAGATTCCCAATTATCAAGGGTTTTCGCTGGAATTCAGTAGATCGCATGCACGTTTTTTTGTGTTTTCCCCAGAAAAACCTTGCACATACTACGTTCATAGTATATAGTTTCCCCCATGTATCGCGTA
>CAMDAD010000005.1 GCA_945888515.1 Akkermansia muciniphila
GTGGTGGGTGCTTTGGGGGTGGAGGTGCCGCCGTCTTCTTCGGGTGGCGGGTCGTTTGGGGAAGGAGGTGTTTTTTCGACGGTGGAGGTGGGGAACGGGCATCGGTTTGAGGTGGTATGAGCCTCTTCGATGATTTGTTCGTTCACCAAATTCATGTATGGAGGCATTAGCGGATATGGAGACGTAAGGGAAGAATTTTCTTCCCATTTATGACTTTCCTCCCGGGGAAGTTGACCGTGGGGGTGGCAGCGGGTGTGGATTTGGCGTAAGGCCTCGATGTTGACGTGGGTGTAGATTTGAGTGGTTTCAAGGCGGGCGTGGCCTAGCATTTCTTGCACATACCTGATGTCAGCGCCTCCCTGGTGCATGTGGGTGGCGCAGCTGTGGCGGAATAAATGGCAGGAGCCGGGTTTGTCGATGCCGCAGCGATTCAGCAGTTTTTTGATCCAGTTGCCCAGATACGCTGGGGTGATGCGGGTGCCGTAGCCACTGAGGAAGAGGGCGGTCTCATTCGGAAGGTGGGCGAAGAGGGGCCGGGATTCTGTGAGGAATTTGTCCATCCACGAGTGCGCACGTGCGCCAACTGGAAGGCGGCGAAAATTCCCGCCCTTGCCGCGACGGATGGTGAGGGTGTGGGTGGTGGGATCGTAGTCGCCGAGGTCGAGTTGACTGAGTTCGGTGCGGCGGATGCCGGAGGCGTAGAGGAGTTCAAGCATGGCGCGGTCGCGCAGGCCGAAGGGTTGGGCGGTGTTGGGAATGGCGAGAAGTAGGTTGATTTCTTCGGGGCTGAGGGCTTTGGGAAGGCAGAGGAACAGACACTTTTTATACTTATGACCGTATTCATGATCCCAGAGACTTTTATCATCCAGCGATGGGGTATCCCTGAGGCATTACGATCGAATTTCGCAATTGTATGTCGGTGAGGCGAAAGTCGGAAAAACTTACCGCTTCTCCTTCGGCAGTTTCAGCCATTCAGTGATTTTTTCTAACGAAAGTGTATTGATGACATCTTCGCGGCGCAGCCAGCCTTTGCGGGCGAGGCGGACGCCGAAGTGGAGGAACTGGAGTTGTTCTGTTTTGTGGGCGTCCGGATTGATGGAGCAGAGTACGCCCTTGTCGCGCGCGCGGTGCCACCAACGCCAGTCCATGTCGAGGCGCATGGGGTTGCAGTTGAGCTCGATGACGGTGCGGGTTTCCGCAGCGCAGTCGATAATTTTGGCGATGTTCACAGAGTATGCTTCGCGCTTGAGCAGGAGGCGGCCGGTGAGGTGGCCGAGCATGGTGACGTGCTCGTTTTCCATGGCGCGGATGATGCGGCGGGTCATGTCGTCTTCACTGAGGGTGAAGGCGTTGTGGACGGAGGCAACGCAGTAGTCGAGCTGGGCTAGGATGTCATCGGAGAAATCGAGCGTGCCGTCTTTGAGGATGTCCACTTCGGAGCCGGCGAGGAGGCGGAAGCCATCGAGAGATTCATTCAGCGCACGGATGTTCGCGCATTGCTGTAGCAGTCGATCTTCGTGCAGGCCGTTTGCTTGAAACGAGGACTTCGAATGATCAGCAATCCCGAGATACTGCAGTCCCAGCTCTTGCGCAGCGGCGGCCATTTCTTCTAACGAATTTTTGCCGTCGGACGCGGTAGTGTGATTGTGAAAGGTGCCGCGCAGGTTGCTGATATCGATCAGACGCGGTAGTTTGCCATGTTGAGCGGCTTCGATTTCGCCCATGTTTTCTCGTAGTTCTGGCTCGATGAAAGAGAGCCCCAGAGCTTCATAGATGTCTTTTTCGTCGTGGACCACGGGCAGGGGAGCCGCGTCGTCGTTGACGCGTGTGAAGTCATATTCATTGAGGGACCAGCCTTTGCGCAGCGAGAGTTGGCGCAGGGCGACGTTGTGTTCCTTCGAGCCGGAAAAATACTGTAGTGCGAAGGGAAACTGGGCGTTTGAAACCGCGCGCAGATCGCACTGCAGGCCGTTATCGAGAATGACCGAGGCCTTGGTCTCGCCGTGAGCGAGAATTTTCTGAATGCCAGGAAGCGTCGTAAAAAACGATGTAATTTCGGTGGGCTGGGACGTGGCGACGAGGAGATCGATATCGTGCACAGTTTCCTTGGCTCGGCGGTATGATCCGCAAACCGCTACGCGCAGCGTATCCGGGTGATTGCGTAGTTGGTCCAGCATGTCCTCCACCACATGCGCGACGTTGCCTAGGCGGAAAATACCGGCATGGCTTTCGCGATGGGCGATCGCTTCTAACAGATTGTTTTGTGTTTTCGCGCCGAAACCTGGTGTTCCGGCGATGCGGTTCTCGAGGCAAGCTTGTTTCAGATCGGCGACCGAGCATAGGCCTAGGTCACGGTGGAGAATTTTGATTTTTTTGGCACCCAGCCCCTGCAGTTCGAAAAGCTCAAACAATCCAGCGGGAAATTCTGCGCGCAGATTTTCATGGAACGCCAATTTCCCTGTGGTCGCCATCTCGTGCAGCTTGTCGCGCAGCGCCTCGCCTATGCCCTTGATGCCCGTGAGTTGATTTGCGGTTGCCAAGGCGACGATGTCATCGGGAAACGACCGCACCGTCTCCGCACCGCTGCGGTAGGCCTTAATCTTGAAAGGATTCTCGTCCTTCAGTTCTAACAAAAGAGCGATTTCTTCTAGGATGGTAACCATTTCCTCGCGCGACATGGAACGAGCGTAAAACAGCCGCGTGAAAAGAAAAGCATGGATTCAGGAAAGCAGCTCCTCGCGAAAGGCACGGTGCAGATCGGTGGCGGGGTCGGTGGTATTTTGTGAGGGAAAGGGCACCTGCTTCTGAGCTTGCCGTAGCCAGAGGTGAAACGGGATGCCAGTTTTTTCCGCGTGTTCTCTGGCGCGCGATTGCGCTTGTTGCCAGAGTTGGTCCGATGACGGCGTGGTAGAGTTCTGCTTCATGGTGAGAGCCCAGATCTCAGCAGCTCGGGATGAAGAAATGATGAAGCCGCCGTGAAAAGAGCGTGGATCACGCGAATGCCACGAGCGTTATGTGCTTTTCCTTACACAACGCGGCAATGCGGTCTTTTTCCAAGAGCAAGGTTTTTCCCGCTTCCACAGCGATAATGCCCACGCCTGCCTCGGCGCAGGTGAGAATGGTTTGCGCTCCGATGACTGGGATATCGAAACGGAAATCTTGGTTGGGTTTCGATACCTTTACCATAGTCACCGCCTTACCGCGTCCCAGCACGCCGCCGCGTTTGATGCAAGCATTGGTGCCTTCGAACGCCTCCACTGCCAGCACCGTGCCGTGGCGCACCACAACGGTTTGTCCGATGTCTAGCCGCGAGCTTTCCTTGGCGATGCGTTGGCCGAAACGCACATCGTCCCAAGCGCGGCTTTTGAGAGTAGGGCCGCAGATGTGGCCTTCCGGCGCCAGCAGGTCCTCCATGAAAGTCGTGGCGGGTAGCAGCGTGATGCCGTCTTTGTGCAACTCGTTCGCGATGGCACCAAAGAGGCTCTCCGCATGACGCTCCTTGACTTTGGCGAGCATGAAAAGGAGACGCATGTCCGGACGTAGGTCGAAAAGATTTTTCGGCGCGATTTGTCCGACCATGATGGCCTCGGTGACGCCCTGCGACTTGAAGTAGCGGATTAGCTTACCGAGTTGCCCGACGCGGAACCACTCGATCGAATCCACGAGCGGCGTGAGACTTGCGGCATCGGTTTCATTTTCAAAAGCGGCGACGCTTAGCTTCACTGGCTCCGCTTGTGCGCGTGCGGAGCTGGCAAAAGTCGAGGGGTAGACTCCGTTGCCAGCGATGATGCCGATGTTACGCGTGGTTGCCATGTCGGATTCTGTTTTCTGTGGGATTGGGCAAACGGGCAATTCTTTTTTGCACGGCTCACTCAAGTATCACGCCTCATCCCCAAGAGTCCGGATTCTCCTCAGCGCAGGATCATCGGTCGCAGGGCCTGCGCTAGGCGCTCGTAGCCTTGCTCGTTCGGGTGCAGACCATCACTGAATAGCTTTCCATTGAGGTGGCCCTCTTCGTCGAGAAACACTGAGGATAAGTCGTGAAAGTGGATGCGCTGAGCGCCAGAAAGGTGTTGGTGCAGTTCGTTGTTTACCGCTGCGGGGAGAGTTTTGATTTTGGCGGGAATGGTGCGCGGGAGGATGCCGAGCACATGGATCGTGCATTCCGGCAATTGCTTGTGGATGGCGCTGCAAACGGCCTGAATGCCCACGCGAATTTCAGCAGCGCTGTTGAACTCTAGGTTGTTGGTGCCGATGAGGAGCACCACCGTTTTCGGTTTCAGCTCGGCGAGCTCGCGATTGTTTACACGCCACAGCACATTTTCCACACGATCCCAGCCGAACCCGAGATTGGCGACAGTTTTTCCATCGAACAATGTCGACCACGAGACCGCACCGCGGATGATGGGAGCCTTGGGCTCGCCGGCCCAGTAGTGCAGAATGGAGTCGCCGATCATAACGACGTCAACAGGACCTTTTTTGCCTAGTGCGATGACCTCTTCGTGTCGTTTCGCCCAATCGTAAATCGCTTTGTCACGATCCTGCGTGACGGCAGTCACGGTGCTCGGTTTGGCTGTTGCGGGCGATTGCGCCAGCGTGGGCGCAATCGATAAAAGGGCAAAGATCAGGGCGCGATACATGCTTCGTGGAAACTCCATAGTAGCAATCAGACGCCTTGACCATCCAATTTGTTCAAAAAGATCAAAGCGCTTGAAAAATGAGGCTTTTTTCTCGTTGTTCACGAGTTATTCACAATCGCTATGAATGAATGGCATGGGGATTTCTGCATGGTTTGCTCGGAATACAGCGAGGGAGAACCGATGATGTGAAAAGATTGTGCATAACTGATCCAGCATCGGGCTAACGGGAAAAAAGCATGGTAAATCAAGGGTTGCGGGAGATATTTCGCGATACCAAACAGTTTAAGAACCTGAAAAACATAGCCGAAATTCCCCTATGTTACGTTTTCGTTGCAGATCGCAAGAATGTGAAAAGGCACGACTACTTGGATCCACTTGGCCCGAATGCGACTTTCTTCCCAAGTTATTCACAATGCCGATGCGAGCGTTTGAATGCTTTGTTTTGCGGCAAAAGAAATGAGGATTCGCTACGTTCCGTGCTTGCTTTTTTTCGATAAAACTGCTCCACTCCGCGCGCTCAACGCATCTCTTACCATGGCCTACCAACACATCACACCTCCTGCTGGCGAAAAGATTACCATTTCCAATGGCGTGCTCTCCGTGCCAGACCATCCCGTGATTCCATTCATCGAAGGTGATGGAACCGGTCGCGATATCTGGCGTTCCTCGGTGCGAGTACTGGATGCAGCTGTGGAGAAAGCTTATCATGGCACACGCAAGATTTCGTGGTTCGAGGTTTTTGCTGGGGAAAAGTCTTTCAACATGTATAAGGATCAAGTCAGCGATCTCGGTCAGGCCTGGCTGCCGGATGATACCCTCACGGCCTTTCGCGAGTTCTTGGTCGGCATCAAAGGCCCTCTTACCACTCCCGTGGGTGGCGGTATCCGCTCGCTGAATGTCGCCTTGCGCCAAATCCTCGATCTTTACGTTTGCCTGCGCCCCGTGATGTATTTCAACGGAGTGCCCAGCCCAGTGAAACATCCGGAACTGGTGGACATGGTGATTTTCCGTGAAAATACTGAGGACATTTATGCAGGCATCGATTTCGAAGCCGGCAGCGAAAAAGCGATGAAGTCGTTAGAGTTTCTGAAGGAAAATTTCCCTGCTGATTTCAAAAAAATCCGCTTTGGTGCCGAGGCTCCGGAGACAGTAGGCGTGGGCTTCAAGCCCGTTTCCAAACTCGGCACTCAACGTCTCGTGCGCGCAGCGATCCAATATGCCATCGACCAAAATCGAAAGTCGGTGACTATCGTGCACAAGGGTAACATCATGAAATACACCGAGGGCGCGTTCCGCGACTGGGGTTATGAGTGTGCCAAAAATGAATTCGGTGCCGTAGAGCTCGATGGTGGTCCTTGGTGTGTGATTCCCGAAGGCAAGCCCGGTGCCGGTCTTGTGATCAAAGACGCGATCGCCGATATCACCTTGCAGCAAGTGCTGACACGTCCGACCGACTTCGACGTGATCGCCACGCTCAACCTCAATGGCGACTATCTCTCCGATGCACTGGCCGCGCAGGTCGGCGGCATCGGCATCGCCCCCGGCGGTAATGCAAACTATATCACCGGTCACGCGATTTTTGAAGCCACCCACGGCACTGCTCCGAAGTATGCAGATAAAGACCAAGTGAACCCAGGCTCTGTCGTTCTCTCCGGAGAAATGATGTTCCGCTATATGGGCTGGAATGAAGCTGCAGATCTCATCATCAAGGGTCTGAATGGTGCCATCGGCTCGAAAAAAGTCACCTACGACTTCGCTCGTTTGATGGAAGGCGCCACTCAGGTCAAATGCTCCGAGTTTGGCGATAACATCATCGCTCACATGTGAGGAGAAGTGTCTAGTGAACAGTAGGGAGGAGACTTTCTCACCAAGTCTTAGGTCTGATGTCTGAAAGTCTTCCCTCTTAACCTCCATGGACGAGCCACTCATCGACACGCAGAGCGACGAGCACTTCATGCGCCTCGCCCTGCGTGAGGCGCGCAAGGCGCTTGCCGCCACCGAGGTGCCGATTGGGGCGGTCATCGTGCACGAGGGCAAGGTCATTGCGCGCGCCTGGAATCAGGTCGAGACACTCAAGGATGCCACGGCGCATGCGGAAATGCTCTGTCTCACCGCTGCGCAGTCGGCTATGGGCGACTGGCGACTCGAGGGCTGCACGCTCTATGTGACGAAAGAACCGTGCCCGATGTGTGCGGGTGCCATCGTGCATTGTCGTCCTTCGCGCGTCGTCATCGGCTGCTCGGATCCCAAGGCGGGTGCGGCGGGTGGCTGGATCAATCTGCTGCAATCGAACCCACCACTCAATCATACCTGTGACATCAGTTCCGGTGTGCTGGCCGAAGAATGCCTCTATCTGATCCAAAGTTTTTTTCGCGAGGCGAGAGAAAAAAAGAAAGAGAATCCGCGCCGCGAGTATCGCTTTGAAGAAGGAGAGTGACTATGAAACATTTGTTACGAGCTGGTTTGTTGTGGGTTGCCACAACCGCGGCTGCGAATGCCGCCGACATTACGATCACGGTCAATGGAGTGAGGAACGATAAAGGAAAAATCGCCGCGCTTGCCTTTGTGAAACCTGATGGATTCCCCGATCGGGTGGCGATGGCCGCCACCCAAGCGCAAGTGCCCGCGCGCCAAGGCGTAGTGACGTTGGTCCTGAAAAACGTGCGTGCAGGGAAAGTGGCTCTCACGATTTTGCACGATGAGGATGGCGATGGGAAACTCAAGCGCAACCTGGTTGGTATCCCGACGGAAGGTGTCGGCATGACTGGAAAACCGTTAGGCAACCGCGCCCCTAAATTTGAAGAAGCCGTTGTGGAAATCCAAGGCGATCAAAAGCGCGAGATTACCCTCAAATACTGGTAAACAGCGGGAGTCTTTCGCATATGCGAAACACCGAATATTACTCTCGACGCGTCACGGACTTTGGATTAGGAAATTCGTATGAAATCCCTCTTGTGGTGTTTTTTCAGCAGTTGGTTGATGATGGGTCTTGGTTCGGCAGAGCCGCAGGAAAATCTTGCGCAGCCCGTCGTAGAATCGGTGGAGAATGCTGACTGGATCAAGGCGCATCTCGATCAGGAAGTAACGGTCAAAGGCGTGCCAAATGCGAAATCGGCGGTATCGGCGGCGGGACATTTTTTCTACAATTTCGATCGCAGTGAACTCACGCTTTTTTGCTTCAAGGCGGTGGCGGGGACCTTGCCCGATGATAAAAAACCCAGTGCCTTGGTGGGGAAAACAATACAGGTCACGGGAAAACTGGTGCTTTACAAAGAGAAACCGCAGATCGTCATCCGAAAAGCCGAGCAAATCGTGGTCGTGGAGTCGCAACCCGCTACGGATCGTGCGCCGAAAAAAGAAGTGGAGTAATTCGGGCGTGATGGCTACGCTTCGCAACTATGACTTTGCATTCGATGACTGGTTTTGGGCGTGGCACAAATGCCGCGGACCCGTTTCATGCCTCGGTAGAAATTTCTTCTGTAAATCGCAAGCAGTTGGAGTTGGCATTTTCCCTAGCGCGTGAACTGAGCGGGTTGGAGGCGCGCATGCGTCCTTTGCTCATGCCGCACGTGAGCCGTGGCCGGTTGCAGGTGTCGATTCATCTCCATCGTGTTACGCAGGGCGCTTCCAGTTTCGAGGTCGACATGGGACTAGCGCACGGGCTGGAGCGGGCCTATCAGCGGCTTTCGCAGGAGCTAGGTCGCCCTCTTGTCCCTGTGGCAGCAGACTTTCTACAAATGCCCGGCATCATCCGGATGCAGGAATCGAGCTTGGACTTGGACGAAGCCTGGGCCGTGGTGGAGCCTGCATTGCAAAAGGCATTGCGACAATTCCAGGAGTCGCGCCAGCAGGAGGGTCGCGCGTTGTTAGAAGATTTTTTGCATCGCCTGGGCCACTTAGCGCGTTTGTTAGCGCAGGTGGAAGAAGCGGCGATGGGGCGCTGCGCACGCCAAGCAGACTTGCTGCGCAAGCGCTTGGCGGACCTGGACTGCCCGGTGTCCGCTGACGATGAGCGGGTGTGCAAGGAGATCGCGCTGTTTGCGGATCGTTGTGACATCAGCGAGGAGATCACTCGCTTGCAGAGTCATCTAACGAAATTTCACGACTACTTAAAAAGCGATGAGCCGCCGGGTCGAGCCTTAGATTTTCTATGTCAAGAAATTCACCGCGAGTGGAACACCATCGGATCAAAAGCCCTGGACGCCGCTATCGCGCAGTGGGTGGTCGTAGCCAAGACCGAATTGGAAAAAATCCGTGAGCAGGTGCAGAACATTGAGTGAGTAAGATCAGCGGCGCTGAAGCATACCACCGAACTGACCGCTCCCTTCGCCGGGCATAGGGCGATTCCATGGCATGTTGCCAGCAGACGAGGTGGGTGGCACGGCTTTTCTTTCAGGCTCCTCTTGTCCGCATGAACTCAGGAAGGGTGCACTGATTACAACCAAAAGCAGAAGCATGTGTTTCATCATGCCCTAAGTATACAAAAAACCCCGCAGCTGGCAAGCGTGCGGGGTTAGGAAAGTAAGAAAATGTTTTCCGATTACTGAGCAGCAGGAACAGCGAGAATGACGCGGTCGCCCACTTGCAGTGAGGTACCGATAGCCATGCTGGAGCGGTCGATTTCCGCGATCGTTTGAGATGGTTCGATCGAGGTGGGATTGATGCGACCCACAAGAACGCCATCGCGCTTGACCAGCAGCTTGGTTTGTGGAGTAAAGCCCGAGTTGGATCCTGCGCCGATGACTACGAATCCCCAATCAGCTTCCACTGCGGTGATAACAGCTTCTTTCGCATTGCGGCTGATTTTTTCATCACGCTTGGCCTTGCGAGCCGAGAGATCAGCAATGGACTCTTTGTTTTTGGCGACGTCATTCGTGGCACCATCGGCCAGAGTGCTTAGCTCTTCCAGTTTTTTGGTCTGATCTTTTTTGGTTGCCTCAATCTCAGCGATTTTATCTGCGAGGTTTTCAATTGTGACGCCAGGACCCAGAATCTTGGTCGTTTCATCAATGAGCTTTTTCTGCTCGGCGAGTTGGGCGGCTTGCTCTTCGAGCGTAGCTTCACTCTCGGCTAGCTGTCGCTGCATGGTTTTTTCCGTGGATATCGCCGCGTCAAGCTTGGCGACTTGTTCTTCGAAATCCGACTTGGCTGTGGCCAGGCCTGCTTGTTCTTCGGACAATTCTTTTTCCGCTTTTTTGATTTCCGCATCAAGTTTGCGGTTGTCCTGAACGGCGGACTCGTAGATGGACTTCTGCTCCTTGTGTTTCACATTGCTTTGCCAGGAGAAGAAAATGCCAGCGCCGCCTACGACGATGACGAGGGTATGGAGAAGTGCTTTCATGAAATAGGATTCAGGTGGATTTTGTGATAAGAAAATTTATTGGAATGGGTCTTGTTCTGCAGGTGCAGCAGGTTCCGGAGCTTCTTCCGCAGGAGCGGTTGGTTCCGCGGGTGCCGCAGGAGTTGTTTCGACGGGCGCGGTAGGGATGGGCGCTGGAGTTGCGGAGATGGGTTTCTTGGCCGCAGAGGCACGAACGGCATCGCCTACCATGAGAACTGTATCAGGACGGAGGCTGTCAGGAATGATTTCCGCTGCGGCTGTGCTGGCTTCTACAGTTTTGACGAGTAGTTTGGCGACAACTTCGCCATCGCGCACGATGTCTAGTGTCGATCCGCCGACTACGCCAGCATTGTTGCCGACGGGCAAGGTAACGAAGCCGTATGTGTCATAGATCGCAGTGATGCGGGTGGCGAGCTTGGGATTGGAGAGCGTGGCATTGCGCCAGTTGTTTTCTTCCTCGTAGCTCGCGATGATGGAAGCCGTACGATTTTTTTCAGAAATCAAGTTGTTGAGTTTGTTCGTGGTTTGATCGATGTCACTCTGAAGTTGCACCAGCTCATCGCTCATGCGTCGCATCTTGGTGGCGAGTTCCTTCACATCTCCGAGCTCCTTGAGTCGATCGGCGAGAGCATCGATACTCGCTTTCTGTTCACGCACCTGATCTTCTTTCGCTGCGATTTCTTTTTTCAAGTCATCGAGCTTTTTCTGCTGGGCGACAACTTCAGCCGACTTGTCTTCTGCTGCTTTTTGTTGCTCTTCCTTAGCGGTTTTGGTGTCGTCACGCTCGTTGCGTGTTTTTTCCAGCTTGGGACGGAGAAACGTATCGCGTTTTGATTCCTCCGCTTGGCGGACTTCAATTTGCTCTTTGTATTTCTCCATGTTCTTGAATCCGAGGAAAGCGGATACGGCGAACACGAGAGCGGTTAAAATTCCTAGAGTCGTCTGCATAGGGTAGTGAGCTTAGGTGGCTTTTTTTGGGAGAAAGGGTTGGGTCAGGCGCAAAGACTAAGAAAAAATTAGGGCGATGCGCAACAGGAAAATCAGAAATTTACAACCCGCCTTTACAAAGCGCATACAAAAGGCGATGTATCCCGCCGATGAAGTCAATCTTGCGCGTTTTTTCCTACTTAAAACACTACCCCCTGCACGCGGCCGGGCAATTGTTTTGCGCGGTCGGAATGACCATGGCGGTCTTTGTCTTCCCGAATGCCACGCGCTATGTGATCGATCACATCATTCCATTTCCCGAGAGGCATGCAGAGTTCGGTTTCTGGGTGGCGCTGTCGTTCGCCGGTTATTTTTCCAATTCCGCCCTCAACAGTCTGCGTATCATGGTGAACAACACCTTTGAGCAGAAAGTGATCTATGACATCCGCTCTGACCTCTATGAAAAAATCCAGCGATTGCCGTTGCGGTGGTTCGACACCCGACGCACGGGAGATGTGATGACGCGCGTGGTGGAGGATGTGACGAACATGGAGCGGGTGCTGATTGATGGCATCGAGCAGGGCCTCGTTTCATTGCTGCAAGTGGTGGGCGTGGGTGCGTTTTTGTTTTGGCTCAATCCCACCGTAGCGATGTGGGCAACGCTACCCGTGCCGTTGTTAGCCGTGGGTGCATGGATCTACTCGACCAAAGGTCGTGACCGTTATCGAAATCAGCGAGAGGCTTCGTCCGATCTGAATGCGCTGCTTCACGACAACATTTCGGGCATTCGACAGATCAAGGCGTATGCTGCCGAAAAAGAAGAACTGGAACGCTTCAATCAGTTTTCGGATCTGTTGCGCACGGCCAACTTGCGGATGATGAAGTGGTGGGCGATCTATTCGCCCAGCATGTCCTTGCTGCGCATGTGTGGCTCAGTGCTGGTGTTGTCCTTCGGTGGCATGGCGGTGATTCGTGGTGAGCTCAGCAACGGCGAATTTATCAGCTTCTTTTTGTTTCTATCGCTTTTTTACGAACCGATCGACAGGCTTAATTCTCTCAACCAAATGGTTTTGTCTGGTCGGGCGGCGGCGGATCGTGTGTTCGAGATTATGGATACCGATGACGAGATTCACGCCAGCAGCGGGGCCTTGTTGCCGGCGCAGGTCGATGGACACGTGCGCTTTGACAAGGTGGGATTTTCCTACCAAGACCAACCGACTTTGGAGGATGTTTGCCTTGAGGCACTCCCCGGCCAGACTGTGGCATTGGTGGGACCGACGGGTGCGGGAAAGACGACCATTCTTTCGTTGTTGGCGAGGTTTTACGAGACATCGTCCGGTCGCATCACGCTGGACGGGCAGGATCTCTCCGTTATCTCCAAATCATCTCTCCGTGATCGCATGGCCTATGTGACGCAAGAGGCGTTTCTATTCAATGGCACCGTCCGGGAAAATCTGCAACTGGCACACCGGCATGCGACCGATGAAACGATGTGGGCCGCCCTCGAGGCCGCGCACGCGGCACCTTTCGTGAGGGAGCTTCCCAAGGGACTGGATACGAATGTCGGTGAGCGCGGAGTCAAACTCTCCGGTGGCGAAAAGCAACGACTTTCGATTGCCCGCGCGCTGCTAAAAAATGCACCCATTCTCCTGCTGGATGAGGCGACGGCATCCGTGGATTCCGAAACCGAGCGACTCATCCAACAGGCACTGGATCATCTGATGAAAAATCGCACCTCTTTTGTCATCGCACACCGACTCTCGACGATTCAGAACGCAGATCGCATTTATGTGTTAGATGGTGGTCGGGTGGTGGAAGAAGGGACCCATACGGATTTGCTATTGCGAGAGGGTAAGTATGCCGAGCTCTGTCGTAAGTCCTTTCTGCCGGATCGCGGATGATCAGGGGGTGGAGTGCGTTCCGTAGAGGGTAAGCTCGGCCATGAGCAGTGTGGCTGTGATTTTCTTGCCACCATCGCGCACATGCAACAGCCACTGGCCCTGCGCGGATTCGCCCCAATGGCGCACGGTGCTGAAAGTCCAGTTGTTGTAGTTGGCGCGTTTGTCGGCATGCGTTTCCGCTAGCTGGCTGACCATGCCAGAGGGCGAGGTGAGTGTGATGGCGCATTGTCCGCGCGCTGCGTGGCGGATGTTTACGGTGACTGTCGCGTGCTCGACACGGAGAGCGCTTGGGACGGGAAAAGAATAAGTGACACCCGTGAGAGAATTGTCGGGGATCGGTGAAGTCGTCGACTGGACAAGGACAAAAGGCTCTGCGCGAGCTGGCAGGTTTTGCCATGTCGCGGCGAAATTCACGGCCTCTTGAGCATTGACCAAGCCGGCTCCGAATTGATGATGAAAACGAAGCCCGGCCCCGTTCGTGCTCCAGCCGCTGTCGTTGAACTGGATCCGCGTGGACGAGCGCAACAGAATTTCCTGCACATCACGCCAGCCGAGATCCGGATTTTTTTCCAACATCAATGCCACCACTCCTGCAACCGTAGGACAAGCGGAACTGGTGCCGCCGAAAGTGGATACGTAGTTGCTGGATGTGTAGCCAGCGGCTCCTGATCGATCCGTCGTTAAAATTGCTTGGGTATCTAATCTGTAACCATCAGAAGGGGCGACACAGACGAGGTTCGCGCCGCGCTCGCTGTAGTATGCCGCGCGCGCTCGGCTATCGGTGGCACCTACGGCGATAGTGTAAATGGAATTGGCAAAGCCGTCTTTGTTGGAATTATCTTTTTTCTCTGCACCGTTTCCCCCTGCCCAGACAAAAATGGTTCCCTTTCCCTTGCGACCGCTGCTCACTGCGTGTTGCCATGCAGCGCGGGTCAAGGGGCCGGCATTTTCGAGTATCCTGCCAGTGTCGACCGGTCCCCAGCTGTTACTTTTGATCGCGATCTTTTCTATCTGGTGCGCCATGGCTTCGGCTTCCATTTGATCCGTGGAAGAGCCGCTGGTCAGGCGCAGTCCGACGAGAGTGGATTCTGGAGCGACTCCCGCAAGTCCTATGCCGTTGTTTCCTCTTGCAGCTGCCACGCCAGCACAAGCGGTGCCGTGGCGGTTTCGCGATAGGCCCGGCGAAGGATCATTGTCTTTGTTATTCCAGTCGTAGTCGATTTCTGTATCAACATTGACCTGTAAGTCTTCATGCGTGAGGTCCAGTCCGTCATCGATAATGCCGATGCGTATGCCAGCGCCTCTGATTCCCTGGCCGCCATAGTTCCATACCGGGGTCGCGCGAATGTCAGATCCATCGAGCACGTTTTCCTGATTTTGGAACGCGAGGTGCCATTGTGCTGAGAGCAGAGGATCATTCGATAAGGAGCGCGTATGGCGTTGTTGGGCGAGCTGTATTTCGATCAGTGGCAAAGAAACAGTCGCACCAAAGCGTTGGCAAATGTTGAGAGCGGCAATAGGATCTTCTGCCTCATAGATGGCAAAGCCGGGAGCATAGTCGGGCACATGGCTCAAGCGCATACCGGTTTCCTCAGCCATCGCCTCGGGCGAGACGCCGGGTGGCAACTGAATGGTGACGGAGGAGGTGAGTAACCGTCTGGTCAGCGGATCTCCCACGCTGTCGGCGGGATAGAGCAGGGGAAAAGTGCGACCAAAGGGATGGCATTTCTGCAAGCGCGCGGCGAGCGTTTCCACTGTTGCCTTTGGTTGGAGACGCTAGAGAATCTCGTTGCCGTCCTCGGTTTGCAGAATATAGCTGTCTAGCGCGAGAGCGTAGGTTTCGCCTGCCAGTTCGATCGCATGAGTGTGAGTTACGTCGTTCTGCGTGCGATGGGCGGCACCGAGGGAAGCAGTCGAAATCGGTATCGACTCCGCTTCTTCCAAGGGTGGGCGCTTCAGCCTGTGAACTCCTAAACCGAGCCCCGCCATGACCGCTACCAAGGTCATCACAGTGCGGGAATCGAGGGTGCGTGCTATCATCGATGTTGTGACAGAGGAAAGGAATGGCGCGGCGAAACGAGGCCTCTTGGCTGATCGGTTTGTTTCCGAAGGATCATGCTGTGGGCATTTCCGCAGCGGCGGTGCTTGCTTCTTCCGCGGGTGGAGTCATGACTGGTTCTTCTACGCTGCTGGCGTGGAGTAAGACATTGGAGGATGACCATTCTTCGATCACCCGATAGGCGACAGCAAGAAGAGTGGGACCGAGGAAAACTCCCACCAATCCAAAAGCGAGAGCGCCACCAATGACGCCCAGAAAGACGATGATGAAAGGGATTTTTGAGCCGTGACTGATGAGGTAAGGCTTGATGATGTTATCGATGCCACTGACTATAAACATGCCCCACACCAGCATAAAAATGGCCCATCCCGTTTTTCCTTCGCTGAAAAGCCAGACTGTGGCGGGGATCCAGACCAGCGGAGGGCCTACGGGCACGGCGGAGAGGAAAAATGTCAACACGCCGAGCAGGGCGGCGGCGGGAACCCCGGCGAGCCCGAAGCCGAGACCGGCGAGGATGCCTTGGGCGACGGCGGTGCCTATAATGCCATAGACCACGCCGCGCACCGTATTTCCCGCGACCTTGATCAGGCGTTTTCCGCGCGCACCCGCAATCCGCGAAGCTGCCACTGCCACGCGTGCACCGAGTTCCTGCCCTTCACGCAGAATGAAAAACGTCAGAACGATACTCAATGCAATCTGAAAAAATCCCATGCCCACGGCCACGGTGGCGCCGACGAGCCAGGATCGTGCCCAAGCGAAAAATTTCCCCACCAATTCGAAAATTTTGCCGTCGTCGGTCAAGCTCTCCGCCGCGAGTGCATCGGCAGCTACCTCTTCGGCAAGAGGGCGCGTCAATGATAAGGCATTGTCAATGACCTCGCCATCAGGGCCGACGACTTTTGCCTTCGGTGGCACTTCCTGCATACCCTTGTCGATGCGCTCTAGCCAGCCCTTGCGAGCGAGTGTGAAGTCTGCCCAGTAGCCTTCCACTTCATCGCCGACAACAGGGATTTTGGTGGTCCATTCGGGTGGTTTTTCCGATGCTGATTCCACCCATTTTTTGGTCGCTTTTCCCAATAAGGCGGCGTCATCGGCCAAGCCTACACCGAGCAGCACGATCGGACCCACAAGCAGAAGAGATACCGTGATCGCGACAAAAACAGCTGCGATGGTTTTCCGTCCGCGGAACCAACGGGTTAGCAAACGCTGCGCCGGCCAGAGTGAGAAGCCGAGAATGACCGACCACATGATCGCCGTCATGAAAGGCTTGAGGATGTAGAAACCTCCGATAAGCAGCAACAACAACGCCGCCATGCCGAGCAATTGCTCCAGACGTTGGTTGGTGTTTTTGTTCGGCTGTGACATGGCTTGTGGCGAAGGTCTCTCGCAGAATAGGGATAATTGAGGAAAATGCAACGTGGAATCGAAAGGCGCTTCGTTTTTCTGCTAGCTCGCGAGTCAGCCCATCAAAAAGCTGGGCACTGCAACCATAAAATTCATGGATCTGCGGTGCCCAGCCTGGAGCTATGAAAAGAGTGGGTAAAAGAAGGAATCAGAATTCTACGGAGGCGCCTACGTAAACGTTGCGAGCCATGGAAGGATCAATACCGTCACCGCGCACTCGGGTGAAGTAATCCGCATCAAAGAGGTTGTTCACGCCGGCGAGAAGTCGCAGGTTTTCGCGAACTTGATACTCGGCGGTGAGATCCCACACGGCATACGAAGGCACGGCAAAGCTTGCTGTGTTTGCATCATCGGCATAGTGATCATCGACCCAGGTAGCCGCCAGAGTGAGGATGGCTTTGGTGCCTTGGCGGTAGGTGAGGCCACTGCGGATTATAGAGTCCGCGGCGTATTGGGGTGTATTGCCCTCACGAGGTCCCTCGGTGAATTCGGCATCGAGGAAGGTGGCATTGATGAACCAATCAAGTGTAGTAGCGGTCTTGGCACCAGTTGCCAATGTGAGCAGTCCTACCGTCGCCGAAACATCGATTCCTTTGTGCGAGCTGTTGCCGACGTTTTCAATCGAGTTGCCGACGGTGCCGATTTGATCCTCGAACTGCATCAGAAAAACACTGGTATCGAGGCTGAGCCAGTCGGTGGGACGGCTGCGATAGCCGACTTCATACTCGATGGCTTTGCCCTCTTCTAGGTCGTTGTTGATCAAGGCGTTCGGTCCCGTGGGCACTGCTTCGATAAAAATAGCGGGGCGATAGCTTTGGGAGACGTTGGCATAGATCGCGGAGCCTGGAGTGGTTTCATACTCGAGTCCGAGACCACCGAGCAGGATGGTGTCGCTCTGATCTTTCTCACCGAG
The DNA here is from genome assembly GCA_945888515.1 of Akkermansia muciniphila. Taxonomy (GTDB): domain Bacteria; phylum Verrucomicrobiota; class Verrucomicrobiia; order Verrucomicrobiales; family Akkermansiaceae; genus UBA956. Next base: position 17,186 of record CAMDAD010000005.1, read on the forward strand.
CGGCTTGCCATCTGTGGTCTTGTCCACATTGACCAACTCTCGCACCTCTTGGTTGAAGTTCTCAATGCGCAGACCGGGGGTCATCGAGAATTTGCCAAGTTGGAAACGGTTTTCCACAAACACTGGCGCATAAAAGACGTCACGTTGCGATTTGTTGCGCAGCGTTCCGTTAGACGCATCGGGTGTATTGCCGCGTCGGTCTTCTCGTGGCGAGTCGCTGGTGTAGAATTGCACGCCAGAGCTGAGAGTGTGTTGTTTTTCCGCACCCCAGTTCAGACGATAACGGGCATCGAGGCCGAAGTTCTGAAACTCTTGGTTCTCGATGGTATTGGTCGTCGAGGTCGGGCCGCTTGGCAGTGTGCCGAAGCCACCACCGCGCTGGCGGGCACTGTAGCGGGTGTAGTCGGTCCACCAGAGCGATGTCGTAAAAAAAGAGTCAGGCGTGGGTTCGATTTCATACGTCAAAGTCGCCGAATCGCGTTCGATGGTCATGGTGTCGAAGAGTCGCGTGGCTTGTCGATTTCCGGCCCAAAAATCTTCACGTGTCAGGCCGCCCGGTTCACCATGGGTTTCTTCGTAGGTGTCGAGGCTCAGAATCAACTGGCCGCCATTGTCCATGCTATAAAGTAGCTTGACCGCGCCGTTATTGAGATCGTAGTCGGAATTTGCGCTGCGGAAGCCATCGGATTGGCGGTGATTGAAGTAAGTGTAGTAGCCCAGTTTGCCTACCGTGCCATCGGCGGAGGTAAAGGTGGCGTAGAGATCGTAGTCGCCGATGATGTGTTGGCTGCGCAGTGAGAATTCCTCATCGGTGCGCGGGCGGTGTGTGATGTAATTGAGAGCACCGCCGGGCTGCGGACCGTATTGCAAGGCAGCGCCGCCGTGCACGAACTCGAGTCGATCCACGGTCTCAAGCGGGGGCGTGAAATAGGCCTCGGGATAGCCGAACTGATCGGCGTGGATCGGAATGCCGTCGCGCAGCATTTGCGTGAACTGTGCACGGTGCGGATTCAGACCGCGATAACCGATGCTCACGAGCGGCGAGCTTTCCTCGCTGAGTAGCAAACTCGGCGTCTGCGAGAGGGCTTGCCGGTAGTTATTGCCGACAACTTTCGGGAGATTGTCAAAGTCGATGACGTTGGTTTTTTTACCCGAGTAGATCGAGGTCCCGATGACCGATGGCAGCCAAGGATCTTGCACGATTCCATCGGATTCTGACTCGGCGGAGACGACCACGGCATTGAGCTCGGTGGCCTCACGAGGCGCAATGGTTTCTTGCGCCTGAAGCAAAGAAACTCCAAAGCTCAGCGGGATACAGAACGGACGTAATGAAAAACGTAGACTTTGCAACATGGCAGCGCGATATTGAGACTCAGTCTCAATAAGGCAAGAGGAAAATGAGTATTTCTTCCTTTTTCGCGAAAACTGTTCGCGCTGTTTTGATTTGTGATACAAATAATTATCTCGACGGGCGCAACTAAACGAGTAAAAATCACGTGTTTCTGAGTGTCATTACGTATCGTGATGGGAACCATCTCTCATGATGCTATTCGGCAAACCAAGCAACGCACAAGGCCGTATATTTATGAAAAAATCCCTTACTCGCAAAAAGTCATTTGGTGTGATCTTTGTGTTGTCGATGCTCGTGGGTGTTTTGTTTTTTCGACAAAGACCCTCGGAGCCCCTCACGACCTCTGCGCCGCAAGTATCGCGGGATTTTCGCGCGGATGAAACATCGGTTTCTGCGAGAAAGGAACGTTCTGGTGCTAGCTCTGACATGAGTGAGAACGATGAGTCCGCGCCGCAGGGATTTGGTGAGTGGGCCAGTGCGCCAATGATAGCGCCTGACTTTGCGAAAATTGATGCGTTTCAGGATTGGCTTCAGCGCTGGCAGAAAACCGATGCTGCAGGGCGAGAGACCATGGTGGAGGAGGGCGCGAGTCTCGCGGCAGAACGACGCCTTGAATTCAAGCGTCTGATCATGAGCGATCCGAAACGAGCCTTGGAGCTATCCGTGGCGCGTGTGATTCGGCAGGATCTGCCCGCGACGATTGTCTCCGAGCTGGAGAAGCCGATTTCCGCCACGGGCGATTACGATGTGCTGATGGCACGCCCTGCCCCAGGTGAGCCTGTGCCGGACGAGCTTGCGCTGCGCTACTTCGAAGTCGAGGGCATGAGCTACATTGCCCGCGTTTTCGGCGAAATGACATCGGTGATGTCGCGAAAGGATATTCCCCTGCGCGGTGTGGCACTGGATCGTGAATTGGCCGTGGCGGAGAGTCCGTTGCGTTCGTTAGAGCGTGGTGAGCGCATCGCTATCGGAACAGTCGTGGAAGAAGTATGCCCGGTATCCGGTAAGGAGACCGAGGCATTGTCGTCAGGTGAGCCAGTCACTGCCGAGACTCCGGTGGTGGAAGTGGGCGAACGCCTGATCGCACTGTGCAACGGCTCGCATGTGGAGGTGCTGGATGAGAAGTATCGCACACTGGTTCAGGCGGCAGGACCTGGTGGGGCCTCGTTTTTCATCGATGGCTATCCCGGAACCTCCTCGCGCGCCATCGGTAACCTACGCTGTCTCTATATTCGCGGCACTTATCCGGATCGGTTAGAGCAACTCAACACCGAAGACCAAGCCGCGGCCGACATGGCGAACACCGCGCGCTTTTTCTCGGAGAACTCGTTTGGCAAATGCTCGCTCACGACCACCATCACGCCCATGGTGGTGCTACCACATACCTTCACTTGGTATACCACCAAGGACACAGAAGTGAACGGTCTTGGCCTGTTGCAAACGCATGCGCGTATCGAGGCGCGGCGGCTCGGGTATGATTCGACCCAGTATGACTGCATCATCCTCCGCATCAATGGGCTGCGCAGTGGTGCCTCTTGGGGTGGTGGCGATAGCGTTTGGTTAGGCTGGGGTGGCATGGATGTGATCAATCACGAGGTGGGTCATTCCCTTGGCCTTAATCACGCAAATTTTTGGCAAACCAGCGACGGCACAGCCTATGGCAATGGCGCCAATCAGGAATACGGCAACTCTTTTGATGTGATGGGCGGCGGCGGTGGATTTGGCGCGCATTACAATACCGTTTCAAAACGTTCGGTGGGTTGGTTGCCTAATAGCTACATGCATTTTCCGAGGGAAAATGGAGTCTATCGGATTCATGCCTATGACCAACCGCGACTGGAGGAAAACAAACGCTATGGGCTGAATGTTGCGAAGGATAGCATTCGCTCTTATAACATCGAATATCATCCTGAGGGCGGAAGCACTTGGCAGAATAGCGCGCTGGTAATCTACAGCGGCATGGGCAGCAACGCCGGGCATTTGCTCGATACCACGCCAGGTTCCAGTGGCGGTAAAGCGGATGGCGGGATTATGGTCGGTCGCACTTATTCCGATCTGGAGGCAGACATGCATTTTACCGTCTTGGCGAAAAATGACACTTCTCCGCCATCGCTCGACATCGCTTACCTGCGCGGGCCGTTTCCGGGTAATCTGGCACCGACCTGCACGCTTGTGGCCAGTGCGACGTCTGTCGCACTGGGACAAACGGTGACTCTCACTGCTCATGCCGCTGATGCCAATGGCGATGAGTTATCCTATTTCTGGGAGTTCGATGACGGCACGACAGCGGCGAACAGCATGACGATTACGCGCACTTTTGCTGCGGCCACGCAGATCACTGCCATGGTGACGGTATCTGATCGCAAAGGTGGCACCGTGCGTCGCCACGTGGTGCTGAATGTTGGCAGTCACGGCAGACACACCGTTTCCGGACTCGTTCTGTTGAATGGCCAACCCCTTCGCGATGTGCGCGTGGCCAGCGGCAGCAAGTTTTGTTTTACTTCAGACGACGGCAGCTATGCTCTGGCAGGTTTGAATACCGGATCGCAGACACTCACCGCCACGCTTAATGGTCATACGCTGACGCCTGACTTTGTCAATCCGCTGACAGTGCTGTCAGGCGGCAATACGGCGAACTGGTCTGCTACTGTCTCGACGCCATTTGTCACCATAGTAGCCAATGCCGATGCTACGGAAAATGGGTCCGCTGGATCATTTACCCTGACGCGCACAGGCGATACCACAGCCGCAATGACGGTGCGCGTTTCTCCTCAAGGAGGAACGGCGACAAAAACCACTGACTATACTTTTTTGCCGGACTTTGTCACCGATGGTTCTTACCGCAGTTTTACCATTCCGGCCGGGCAATCATCACTCACTGTGTCGGTGAATGCCGTCAATGACACCAGTGCGGAAGGTCCAGAAACCATCACCTTGCAGTTGGCTTCTAACGGAAATTACCTCTCGGGAAGAGCGAATGCGATGACGATGAGCATCGTTGACGACGATACCGCCTTGCCGCAAGTGGCGCTGCGTATGATTGATCCGTATGCGCTGGAATCTCCCGCCGAGAGCGGGACCTTATTGCTGACGCGCACAGGATCGACAGCATCCTCCCTGGCTGTGGTATTGACCTGGACGGGCACGGCTACCAATGGCACGGACTATGCGAGCCTGCCCACCAGCGCCGTGATTCCTGCAGGACAAAGCTCCGTGGCTCTCTCGGTAAATCCTCTGAATGATGCGTTGATCGAGGGACCAGAAGACGCGATTGCCACCATCGTTAGCAATGCCGCGTATCTGCGCGACGCCTCAGCTCTTTCTGGAACTGTGACGATTACAGATGACGACACACCTGTGGTGAGTCTAACAGTCATCGATTCCTCAGCAAGCGAAGCAGGTCCCGATTCCGGTGTTTTTCTCGTCACTCGCACCGGTTCCACGGCGGCGCCGCTGAAGGTGTATTATGGTATCTCAGGGAGCGCCTATCACGGCACCGACTATGCTGCTCTCGCTGGTGAGATTACCATTCCTGCGGGTGCGACATCTGCTCCGATTGTGATCACTCCCTATGCAGATGATTTGGGTGAGCCAGCGGAATCTGTTACGATTTCTCTAACGACATTTAACAACACCTACAGCATGGCGGAAGACCATCGTTTTTCTGTCACGATCGAAGATGCGAGTGATGTGCCTGTGGTCGCTGTGCGAACGGGAACGGTGGGTGTGGAAGGTGGTGCGAATGCTACCGTGATTTTCCGCACCATGGGATCCGCGAAAGGTTCGGTGGTGGTGAACTATACGGTTTCAGGCACCGCGACCGAGGGTCTCGATTATACCAGTCTTTCAGGCGTGGTTACCTTACCGGCTGCGGGTCCCAGTGATGTGACGGTGGCCATCCCTGTGCTCAATGATGTTGCTCCCGAGCCGACGGAAACGTTGTTTGTCAAAATCACACCAGCGACGGGGTATCGGGTCTACAATGACGGCTCCGCCACCGTGTTCATTCGCGACAATGATAGTGGTGATCGTGTGATGGTTTCCACCTACAACGATACGCCCGCAGAAGGCGGCGGGACGGGACGCTTTTACATTCATCGCGCCGGTGCTACGACGACTGAATTGGTAGTGAATTACAGCCTCTCGGGCACGGCGACGTCGGGAGTAGATTACACCGGACTCACAGGCACGGCGACTATCCCTGCGGGCGAAGTGGGTGTGAATGTTCCGTTCGCGGTCAGTGAGGATATCCTGGCCGAGGGCACGGAGACGGTGACCCTGCAACTCGTGGAAGCGGCGGGCTATGGTCTGGATCTGCCTTCGTTTGCGACGTTTGAAATCGGCGATAACGATGCGTTGCCTATCACCGTGGGCTTTCAGAGTGCGACATCGACCACCACCGAACAGCTAACGGCTTTGGGAGAATATCGCGATATTGCCGTCGTTCTCTCGGCGGCATCGGCATCTACCATCAGTGTGCGCTACGCGTCCGGTGGTGGCGTGGCCATGGGTGATGATGTGGACTGGGCCTTTGTGGATGCGGCTTCGGGGAATGAGATCATGCCCCAAGGCTTGTTGACCTTTGCTCCCGGAGTCACCGCGCGGAATATTCGCATTCGTGTAAAAAATGATCATAGGATCGAGCCGATCGAATCGCTCATCATAGAATTGCGCGCCCCGTTCGGGGCTGGACTCGCTTCCGGCTTGAGCCGACATACGATGATGGTAGGAGATACCAGTGTGTCGGGCTTGGTGTTAGAAGAGCGCTGGTCCGGAAGCACGACCTACAGCAATCAGGCATGGGCGAATACCGCGCCGACTTTCACAGGTTTCCTGACATCCTTCACACCCGCACAAAATGTCGCGGACAACTATTCCCGCCGTCTCACAGGGCAAATCGTGGCTCCTGTTTCCGGTGCCTATCGTTTCTGGATTGCTTCGGATGATGATAGCAGACTGTATCTCAGTTCGAACTCCAGTGCAGCGAACAGAGTGCTCATTGCGAGTATGAGCGGATGGACCTCCTATCAGAACTGGGACGCGAATGCCAGTCAGCGCTCAGCTCTTATCAATCTGGTGGCAGGTCAGTCATACTACATGGAAGTCCAGCACCTTGAAGGCGGCGGCGGTGATCACGTTTCCGTAGCATGGGAAGCACCGGGTATCTCGCGACAAGCGATTCCGGCACAATCTCTGGAAAGCCAGGCCACGCGCTATGTTCGTTTGGTGCATAGTTCAATCAGCTGTCGTGAATCGGACGGTGCGGATACGCAACTGGTGGCAATTCTCGATAGGCCAGCGGGAGCGTCCTCTGTATCGGTCGAATACGCCGTTTCCGGCACCGCAACATTAGGCCAGGATTATATCTTGCCATCAGGGCCTTTGATCTTCGCGCCCGGTGAGCAAATGAAAACGATTCCTCTTACTTTGTTGACTGATTCAGCAGCGGAAATGCCCGAGTCTATCGTGCTTTCGCTGACCAACTCCTCAGGTATGGTGGCGAGCAATCCGGCGCGCGCGACGATTACTTTGATCGATGACAAGGCCCCCGTCGTGGCCACGCAAGTTCTGACCGCACGATCCAACATGACAAGCGGAACGGTTCTCGGTACGGCCAGCGCCTCTGCGGCATCCGGTCGCAGCATCAGTTCGTGGTCTATCGTCGCAGGAAACACAGCTGGTCTGTTTTCCGTTAATGCAGCTGGGGTGATTTCCCTCGTCAATCCCGCCGCTCTCCCTCAGCCGGGATCGCGCGGGTTGCTACTGCGAGCCGTGGACAATCTCGGGGCCAGTGGTGATGGTCTCATCACGATCGATTGCAATCCTCCGACGGTGTCAGGTGTGCGTGAGCAGCGCTGGAGCGGTGCGACGGCATACAACAATCAGAGTTGGACTGGCACGACAAATTACAGCGGAGTTCTCTCCACATACACGACATCACAAAATGTCGCCGATACATATTCGCGCCGCCTGACTGGTTATCTGCGTCCGCCGGCGACGGGACAATATACTTTCTGGATCGCCTCGGATGATGCCAGTCGTTTATTCCTCAGCACAGACACATCGGAGGGGAATAAAGTGCAGATTGCGAATTTGAGTGGGTGGACAAATTTCCAGAGCTGGGATTCGAATGCCTCGCAGAAATCGGTCGCTGTTCCGCTCGTGGCTGGTCAGATTTATTGGCTCGAGGTGCATCATCAGGAAGGAAGCGGTGGCGATCATGTATCGGTGGCATGGTCGGGTCCAGGTATCAGCCGCGAGACGATTCCTGCGCGCGCCATTTACCTTCCCGGATCGCCTGCCTCAAGTCCAGTTCCCGCGATGGTGGCGCTCACGTCGCCACTGGCGGGATCCAGCTTTACCGCGGGAGAAAGCATCGAGCTGACCGCTGATGTGCTCGTTGGTTCTGAGTCGGTGGAGGCGGTGAATTACTACCAAAATAGTAATTTAATCGCATCGGCCAACACCGCACCCTATGCCGTGTCATGGGATACCGCTCCTGTGGGCTCGCATGTTCTCACGGCGCGGGTGATCACCAGCGGCGGCTCAGTTTCGTCCGGACCGGTAACGGTTCAAGTGATCTCAGGCAATCTGGCTCCCGTTTTCATGAGTGATCCCGTGAACGCAGGTGCCACTGCCCCGGGTCAGCCATTCGACGGCACAGTTGCGAATTCGGCTACGGATGCGAATGCGGGTGACGTGCTGGCTTTCAGTAAGGTTTCTGGTCCAGGCTGGTTGAGTGTGGCGGCAAATGGCGCACTGTCCGGCACACCTACATCCGCGGATGTGGGCTCCAATGAATTTACGGTGCGAGTGGAGGATCAACTCGGTGCTTTTGCCACGGCGACTCTGATCATCGACGTCGTTCCGCAAGAGTTGCGATGGATGGAGCCTTCCGGTGGCTCTTGGAATCAATCCAGTCATTGGTGGGGCGGATACATGGCGAATGGCATCGGGGCTACGGCTTTGTTTGATACCCTGAATCTCACTTCCTCTGCCATGGTGACGCTCGATGGCAACCGCACTCTCGGTCAGTTGCGCATGGGCGATACCACGCCTTCGCATCAGTGGACGCTTGCATCGGGAAGCGGTGGCGTTCTCACTCTCGATGTGTCCACGGGGCAGCCTAGCATTGTCATCGCGAATCAGACGACCACCATCACTGCGGCAATCTCCGGAGACAAAGGCCTGGTCAAGAGTGGTTCGGGGGAATTGGTGCTAACCAATGCTAATACCTACACGGGAGTGACAGTAGTTAACGCAGGGACATTGACGGTGCAACAAGCGCTTGGCTCTGCTACGGGTGCGAGCAGTGTGATGGTCGCGACGGGTGCCACCTTGGGTGGCATGGGTGCCATCACTGGTGCAGTATCGGTCAGTGGCACGCTATCCGCTGGCGGAAACATGGTGGGTCAACTCAGCACAGCGGCTCTCGCGCTCAATGACTCTCCTACCCTGGTATGGCAAGTCGCGGATTGGGCGGGCACGGCCGGGGTCGCGAGCGATTTGGTGTTGGCATCGAGTTTGCAACTCAGCGGATTGACTCAGGCCACGATCGTCCTGCAAGAGTCGAATCTGGTGAACTTCACCAATGCGAGCAAAGTCTTTCCTTTGATCCGCACAACGTCTGGCGTTACGGGTTTTTCTGCGGCTCAGTTTGTCGTGGATGCTTCCGCTTTACCTCAGGCGACAGGGACTTGGTCGGTAGCATTGATAGGCAATGATCTGATGTTGCAATATACACGATCGAACACAGCGCCTACTTTTACGACTGATCCTGTGGAGCTGGCATCGGCAGCGGAAGATCAGAATTGCGTCAGGAATATCGCCACTGCGGTAAACGACCCCGATCTCAACGAAGTGCTGACCTTTGAAAAACTGAGCGGTCCCGCCTGGCTGCAAGTGCAGGCAAACGGCACAGCTTTCGGCGTCCCCGGCAATGCGGATGTCGGCTGGAACGAGTGGAGCGTGCGCGTCACGGATTCCTTCCTCACTTCTGCGACGGCCACACTGCGGGTCTTGGTCACAAACGTCAACGACGCGCCTGTGTTCCAAAGCAATCCGATGAATTTCGGCACGGTGTTGCAGGGCTCATCGATCGCTGCCAATCTATCGAGTGAGGCGGTTGATATCGATGCCGGTGATGTTCTCCAATTTAGTAAGGTCTCTGGTCCAGTATGGTTGAGTGTGGCGGGAAATGGCGTGCTCTCGGGAACTCCGGGCAATGGGGATGTCGGCGAGAATTCGTTTGTCGTTCGTGTCACCGATGCTACCGGAGCCTTCCATGATTCCACTCTTACGCTCACCGTGCTCAACGTGAATGACGCGCCGACATTCCTTACCCAACCAATCGCGGGTGGCATGGTCAAGGCACTGGGAACTTTCAGCGGCTCACTGAGTGGAACAGCGGAGGATATCGATGTCGGCGATTCCCTCTCGTTCCGCAAAGTATCTGGACCGGCTTGGTTTAACATCGCCAGCAACGGCGTGATGAGTGGATCGCCAGCCGCTGGAGATGTGGGCGCGAATGTCTTTTTGGTGCGGGTGACGGATGCAGCGGGGGCTTTCGCCGAGGCGAATCTATCGATCACCGTGAATCCCTCCAATGTGGCTCCATCGTTCCTTTCCAATCCGCTCACAGGTGCCTCTGCCGTGCGAGATAATGTCTATGTGGCGACATTAGCGGGAAGTGCGGTGGACGCGAATCCGGGCGATACACTTTCTTTCAGCAAGGTGAGTGGACCGGCGTGGCTGACGGTGGCGGCCAATGGTGCGCTGGGTGGCACCCCGACGATTAGTCAGCTGGGTGCGAATTCCTTTGTCGTGCGTGTCATCGATGGCGATGGGGCGTCCGCACAGTCGACTCTCAACATCCGAGTCATGAGCTTGCCCCTGCCTTGGGTGGGAGCCAACATCGGCAGCGGAAATCTCGCGGGCAGCGCCCGTTTTCTGAACGGGGCCTATACGCTTTCCGGTTCGGGAGTGTTCACGGGATCTGCTGATGGTGGCTACTATGTTTATCAGAGTTTGATCGGTGATGGCGAAATCTCGACGCGTATCGATCAAATGCAAAACACGGGCACAAGCTCGCGGGTCGGCGTGATGATTCGCAACACCCTAGCGGACAATGCGCAATACACCGCCATGACCGCCACTGGTACTGGGGCCTATCGCTGGACGCGACGGACAGTCGCCGGAGCGAAAAGCACGGTGTCTAATCATGGCAATGGCACCTTGCCTAATCTGTGGGTGAGGGTGACGCGTGTGGGCAATGTGTTCACTTCTTTCACCAGCAGCAACGGCACGACATGGACCGACATAGGCTCTGTGACGATGACCTTGAACCAGAATTGCTTTATCGGCCTCACCGTTGCCAGCGGAGCGAAAAACTCCCTGAACACATCGCGGTTTGTCAATCTGAGTGTGACGCCATGATGCGATTTTCGGCAGTGGTATGGATGAGTTGGCCTCTGTGGTTCGCTTGCGAAAAACAGGAGCAGTCCATCGATGGCGTCACATCTGAGGAGTCCAGTGGCATACGAAATTCTACCGGGATTTCTCAATCACGTCGATCTCACGAATCGGCACAACTGCACCAGACCACGTCCGCTGAAGAACAGGAGGATGCCGTTGTGAGGAAAATTTGGGATAGCATCTCTGCGGATCCTGCAGCGGCATGGTCGTCTGTGGAATCTCAGGCTCTGCCGGAAGATCAGCGGCGCTCACTATTGGCGCAATGCACTACCATCTACACGCTTCAGGATCGGGATGCAGCCCTTCAATGGGCTGAAAATGCTACGCTGGGAGAGGAGAGAGAATTTGCCATTTCTCGAATCGCAGTAGCTTGGGCGGCTTCCGATCCGAAAGCAGCGGCGGAGTTTCTCAGATCGAAGGGTATTGCAGGACACGATGACGAGGTAGCCGCGGTTCAAATTTTGCAATTATGGGCGCAACGTTCAGGCCCAGAAGCGTCGATCTGGGCCTTCTCTCTGCCCTCGGAGTCTCTCCGCCAATCGGGCTTAGAGGCCGTGAGTGAACAATGGTTGATCCATGACGCGGCGGGATGTGGTGAGTGGTTGTCTCGGCAAGAGACCGGTCCATTATACGATGCCGTTGTCGCCGCCGCCGCGGAAGTCCTAGACCGTCATATTCCGGAAATACGCCAGTTGTATCTGCAGAGATGGCCCGCGGAACTGCGCCAGCGTGTAGCGATGCCCTCGGATCCGACGACGAGATAAAAAATTCCCTTTTGTCCCGAACTCATTTTTTTTGCAAGATGGGCAATTGGTGCTAGCTTCGTGCGCCCCAGTGGCACCGATAAATCCTAATTTTCACACCCATGGAATCTTCAACTACTCCTACTTCTGGTCAATGCCCGTTCACGGGATCGAGCAATCGCAGTGTTGCCGGACGCGGCACCCGCAATCAAGACTGGTGGCCGAATGCCCTTCGCCTCAACATTCTGCGCCAGCACTCGACGCTCTCGGATCCGATGGGCGAGGAGTTCGATTATGAAAAAGAGTTCCTCTCGCTCGACCTCGCGGCGGTGAAAAAAGACATCTGCGATCTGATGACCACTTCACAAGCTTGGTGGCCGGCCGACTATGGACACTATGGACCTTTTTTCATTCGCATGGCTTGGCACAGTGCAGGCACCTATCGAACGGCCGATGGTCGTGGTGGCGCGGGCACGGGCACCCTTCGCTTTGCGCCGCTCAATAGCTGGCCGGACAATGCCAATCTCGATAAAGCTCGCCTCTTGCTCTGGCCGATCAAACAAAAATACGGCCGCAAGCTCTCTTGGGCGGACCTCATGATTCTCACGGGTAACTGCGCGCTGGAGTCCATGGGCTTCAAAACCTTCGGCTTCGGCGGCGGGCGCAAAGACATTTGGGAGCCCGAGGAAGACATTTACTGGGGTTCCGAGGGCGAGTGGCTTGCGGACAAGCGCTACTCCGGTGACCGTGTCTTGGAAAATCCCCTTGCCGCCGTGCAAATGGGCCTCATTTATGTAAACCCCGAAGGCCCTAACGGAAATCCCGATCCCATCGCTTCGGCCCGCGATATCCGCGAGACCTTCGGACGCATGGCGATGAACGATGAGGAAACGGTCGCGCTCATCGCTGGTGGTCACACCTTCGGCAAAGCCCACGGTGCCGCAGATCCCAGCAAATACGTGGGTCCTGAGCCAGCCGGCGCGCCTATCGAAGAGCAGAGTCTCGGGTGGAAAAACAGCTTCGGCACGGGCAACGCGGGCGATACCATCACCAGCGGCCTCGAAGGTGCCTGGTCGAACATGCCGACCCAGTGGAGCAACAGTTACTTCGATAATCTCTTCGGCTACGAATGGGAACTCACCACCAGCCCTGCAGGAGCGAAGCAGTGGAAGCCTAAAGGAAACGCCGGTGCTGGCACGGTGCCGGACGCGCACGATCCAAGCAAGCGCCACGCGCCCATGATGTTCACCAGCGATATCGCCCTGCGTGTGGATCCGATCTATGAAGCGATCTCCCGCCGTTTCCATCAAAATCCGGATCAATTCGCCGATGCCTTCGCCCGTGCGTGGTTTAAGTTGACCCACCGCGACATGGGGCCGAAGTGCCTTTACCTCGGTGCCGAAGTGCCGGAAGAGGATCTCGTCTGGCAGGATCCGATTCCCCCTGTCACCCACCCGCTCATCGATGCCACTGACATTTCTTCGCTCAAAGGAACAATCCTCGCATCGGGTCTCTCGGTGGCGGACCTCGTTTCTTGCGCCTGGGCTTCGGCCTCGTCTTTCCGCGGTTCGGACAAACGCGGTGGGGCTAACGGCGCGCGCATCCGCCTCGCTCCGCAAAAATTCTGGCAGGTAAACAACCCCGCCGTGCTCTCGAAAACGCTGGATGTGTTAGAAAAGATCCAGGCTGGATTCAACAGCAGCGCGGCCGACGGCAAGCAGGTTTCTCTTGCAGATCTGATCGTCTTAGGCGGCTGCGCGGCCCTCGAGCACGCGGCAAAACTCGCCGGTCATGAGATTTCTGTGCCCTTCACTCCCGGCCGCACCGATGCCTCACAGGAGCAAACGGACGTCGCCTCGTTCTCTGTGATGGAACCGCAGGCCGATGGCTTCCGCAATTACATGAAGACGCTCTACACCACCACCGCCGAGGAAATGCTGGTGGACAAGGCACAGTTGCTCACTCTGACTCCACCGGAAATGACAGTGCTCGTCGGTGGCTTGCGCGTGCTGCATGCCAACTTTGATCGCTCCACCACCGGCGTGTTTACGCATCGCCCCGAGATGCTGACGAACGATTTCTTCGTCAACCTGCTCGACATGGGGACAACATGGAAATCCGTTTCTGCGCACGATGACCGCTTTGAAGGTCGCGATCGCGTCACGGGTGAGTTGAAATGGACCGCCTCGCGTGTTGATCTGATTTTCGGATCGAACTCCGAGCTCCGCGCCCTAGCGGAAGTTTATGCGTGCAGCGATTCGCAGGCGAAGTTCCTGAAAGACTTCGTCGCCGCTTGGAATAAGGTGATGAATCTTGATCGGTTCGATCTGAAGTGAGTGCATGGACTGCGTTTGCCGCAGGGGTCCGGTTCTCCCGCACGGGAAACCTTGACCCTTGTCGCAAATGAGCTGCATTCCGATCGCGCGGTCTCACCTTACCCTTGCACTGCGGCATTTTGCTGCCATACTGCGCGTTGTCTGTGCATGACAGCGCGGCACTAGCTCATTACTACCATGGCACGCATTTCCACACAAAGGCGCAAGACAGCGGAGACGGACATTGTGTTGTCCCTCGATCTCGATGGCTCGGGAAATTCCACGATTGAGACGGGCATCGGCTTTTTCGATCACATGCTCACGCTGTTTTCCCGCCACAGCCTGATCGATCTGAACGTGAAAACGATCGGCGATCTGCACATCGATGCGCACCACACCGTGGAGGATACCGCGATCGTGCTCGGTGATGCTTTGCGCGATGCGCTCGGATCGAAGGAGGGAATCACCCGCTACGGACATGCGTATCTGCCCATGGATGAAACGCTGGCGCGTGTGGTGATCGATCTCTCGAACCGTCCGCATTTGGAGTTTCGGACGCCGCCGAATACGGCATCGGCTCCGAATTTCCCGCTCACATTGACCGAGGAGTTTTGTCGCGCTCTGGCTAGTAACTTGCGTTGCAACCTGCACGTCGAGCTACTCTACGGTCGCGATGGGCATCACATTGCCGAGGCGATTTTCAAAGGCATCGCGCGCGCCCTGCGCACCGCCGTTACCGTCGATCCACGTGTCAAAGGCGTGCCCTCCACCAAGGAAGCCCTCTAACGCATCATGTCCGCCACTGTTTTGATTGATTACGGCGCTGGGAACTTGCGCAGTGTGGCCAATGCCTTGCACAGTCTGGATGCCGAGGTGCTCATCGTCAGCAAGGGTGACGATTTCCCCGAACATCCCGCCCGCGTGATTTTGCCGGGTGTGGGGTCGTTTGGTGATTCGATGGAAGAACTTACGCGGCGCAATCTTGCTGATCCGGTTCGCCGTGCCATCGCCGCAGGCGTACCATTTTTGGGCATTTGCGTGGGTTATCAGCTGCTTTTTGAAGGCAGCGAGGAAAGTCCGGGCATCGTGGGATTAGGTGTTCTCAAAGGTCAGGTGAAACGATTTCTGCCTGGAAAAAAAATTCCGCACATGGGGTGGAATGCGGTTTGTCCGACTCACTCGGATCATCCTTGCTGGCATGGTTTGGAAAAAAATCCGTATTTTTATTATGTTCACTCGTATTTTCCAGATCCTGTGGACAAGGGCATCATCGCCGCAACCACCGAGTATGAAGAAACTTTCGCCGCCGCCGTGATACGCGATCATTTGTGGGCTGTGCAATTTCACCCAGAAAAAAGCCAGGACAGTGGCCTGCAGTTGCTGCGGAATTTTCTGGTGCAGTGATTGGTGTTAGCGCGTTTCGCGTGGGATAGATCTGCGTTTTGTCCAGAGCACTATGGTTCCGATGATCGTGAGGGCAGCGACGAGGTAGGGGAAAAGCCAGCCGTAGCGGATATACGGCGTGTTTTCGACACGAAGTCCCACGCGTGAGGTCAGAACTCCATCTTGCATCAGTGGGAGCGAGGCGCGTCGTTTCCCATCGGGACTAATGACCTGCGTCACTCCGGACGTCGCACAGACCATATACCACCTGCCCGTTTCTACCGCGCGCAAGCGGAATAACTCGGCGTGCTGTCGATGCTGCCGTGCCGACCAATGCTCCGCATCCATACTGGGTGCCAAAAATACGTGCGCGCCAGCTGTCGCCATGCGCCGTGGGACTTCGGTGTAGTCGTTATCGAAGCAAATCGGCGTGGCGATAGCTCCAAAACGCGTGACGATGGGTAGGGCTGTTTTACCTGGTGTGCCATCGTTCATGAAATGCACTGGGCGGTTTTTGGCATGGGAGCCGATGACTCCCTCCGCGCCGATGACCAAAGCTTCATTCCACGCACCATCTCCCTCGATGCGTCTTTGTCCGAGAATGATGAGAGAGTTTTTTTCGCGAGCCAGTGCGGTGAGTGGTTCGATGCCAAGTTGATGGTCTCGCCCCCAGCGATTGGTTTGCACATCCTCGAAGACCGAGTATTCCGGCCAGAGGATAATGCCATCGCGGAAATTGCTTTGCTGGGTGCGCTCGATGTAGGTAAAAAAATCGCAGTTCTCACTCTGCACTGCCATCACGGGGATGGAGTTTTGTGGATCGATGGGATCGCTGTCACGGACGGGCACGGACAAGAGAAGAGCTATCAGCAAACAGTTTCCATGACGCCATTGCGGGCGACGCAGATCGATCATGCTCGCCGCCAACCAAGCGACTAAAAAGCTTGCCCCATACACGCCAATCCACGGTGTGATTCCGATTGGTCCCATCGCCGTGCCAGCCGTGATCCAAGGAAAGCGCAGGGTGAACCACTCACAACGAAAATATTCCACGCTCGACCACACCATGGCGATGTAAAGCGGCCACCACGCAGCCTGTTTCCAGCGTATGCTACTCCAGGCAATGATGCTGGCGGAGATGCCGCAGAATAAGGCGAGAATCAGCCACAGCGCGATCGCTGGTGCGGTAAAAATACTCCACAACCACGAGAGAGAAACGCCATACAAAACAAAGCCGTACAGAGTGCCCAAGCGAAAAGCCAACTTCGTGCTCAATCCGCGCAGGCTGGTAAATAAAGCCAGCAATGAAAACACCATCAACCACGAGGGTAAGAGGGAGAGCGACCACATCACAGCAGGAATGGCAGCCGCTAGGATCACGACGATAATGCGAATCATAGAAGCAGTTTATCTCAGCGTTGGAGAGATACAATCAGAAATGGGTGACTGTCATAGTGTATGAGAGACGCGTGGTTTAGCAGAAGGTAAATTCTGCCGAGCATTAGATTTGCCTGCACTGTCGGATTCGAATGATTACCCAGCAAGCTTCCGCAAAATTCCACACTCCGCTATCGACCAACGGATTTCTTGCGCTAGGCTGCGGGCGTGTACTCTTTGTTTCGAGACTTGCTCTTTCGACTGAATGCGGAAACCGCACACCATTTTTCGCTCGCCTCCCTGCGGTTGATGGAAAAATCTGGGCTGCTGCGTTTGCTCTTTCCTGCCACGGAATGCATCTCGCCTGTTGAGGTGATGGGATTGACATTTCCCAATCGCATCGGCCTCGCGGCGGGACTTGATAAGGAAGGAAATACCATCGACGCGCTCGGTCGTCTCGGCTTCGGGTTCATCGAAATCGGAACGATCACGCCGCGCCCGCAAGCGGGAAATCCCAAGCCGCGTTTGTTTCGCTTGATCGAAGAGGAGTCCATCATCAATCGCATGGGCTTCAATAATCCCGGCATGGAGCAAGGCGTAATCAATGTGCGCGGCACTCGCGATTACGCGGGTATCATCGGTTTCAACATCGGCAAAAATAAGGACACGCCTAACGAAAAAGCCGATGACGATTACCTGCAATGCCTGCGCGCCGCCTATCCAGTGGCCGATTACGTGACCGTCAATCTATCCTCACCAAACACGCCCGGCCTGCGAGATTTACAAAATGCGGAGAGCACCGCGAAACTGTTAGCTACACTTAAAGCCGAGCAAAAACTTCTGCAACAACAGCACGGTAGGTATGTGCCCATCACTTTCAAGGTCGCACCGGATCTGGCCGATGACCACATCGATGCGCTGGCGGAGGTGTTTCTCGCGGGCGGGCTCGATGGCCTTATCGCCACCAATACCACATTGTCGCGTGCGGGAGTGGAGCATCATCCCCTGCACTCGCAGGCGGGGGGCTTGTCCGGACCTCCGGTAAAAAATCTCAGCACGCACGTGATCCGACGTTTCGCCAGCCGTCTGCAAGGGCGCATTCCCATCATTGGCGTCGGTGGGATTTCATCGGTGGATGATGCGAAGGAAAAACTGGATGCTGGCGCGACCTTGCTGCAGCTCTATACATCCTTCATTTATCAAGGCCCGCCGCTGGTTCGCGATTTGGTGAATAAAGTGGGCTGATGCCACGTTCAAGCCCTGGTGGGCTGATGGGTCTTCAAATGGGCGCGAACAAGGATCGAGCCGCTGCCTCTTACGGTGCCTCACCATACCGATAGGATCATCTCATCGGAGGTAGCAATCACGAATCATAAAACGAATCGTGTGAAAAAGTAGAGCTAATCGTTTTTTTATTGTCACGGTAAAATATCATCATAGATGCCGGGGTCACTACCCTCGATGACCGTGGCTCCGCAGGCCTTGGCGTAGAATTCGCGCGGTCCAACGCCGCCGATGATGGCGTAGGCGTAGCCCATCTCTTTCATGGCTTCGAGACACTTGAACAACAAAGCCTTGCCGATGCCCATGCCGCGCGCGGCTTCGTCCACTCCGGTGGGGCCGAAGTAGCCGCGCATTGTCGTTTCATAGCAGGCGAAGCCGAGGATGGCCTTGTCTTTGGTCGCGATGAAGCAACTCACGGGCTGCCGTGAGAGCGCCACTTCGATCTCGCTCACCCACTTCGGCGAGAAATGCTTGCGCGCGAACTCGGCGACCGTGTGTTTTTCAAAGGCGCGGGCGCGTCGCAGCGTGACCCCGTGCGCGTCCACCGTTTCATACAATTCCTTCGCTTCGGGCAGCGCATACAATCGAACCAGCATGTCAACCATGCGAGCATGCTAGCGACTTTCCTCAACGCTGCCAATCGGCAAATGCGGAACGCGGGATGAAACACGGAATTGCCTTGCGCCGCACTTCGAATCTTTTTATCGATGGGTGTTACCAGAGCATCGCCTCACAACATCTCTCTTCACACACTCATGGAATACGCAACCCGGCAACGATGGATGGAATTGGTCGAATTTCTCGGCGGCAGCAAGCTTGCGTCGCAGCAGTGGTTTGATCGCTTGGCCCGCTGTTACCAAGAACCGCACCGGCGTTATCATACGTTCCAGCACCTGGAGGAATGCTTGGAAGAGTTGGATGAGATCGAGGGCGATGAGGAACGCTTGGCTCTGATCGAGGTCGCCCTCTGGTTTCACGATGCCGTCTGCCAACCGGGCTCCGCCACCAATGCCACGCTCAGCGCCTCACTGGCGAAGGAGTTCTTGTTAGAGTGCCAGGCGTCGGATTCCGTGATCGAGTTTGTTCACGACATGATCTTGTCCACGCAAGATCATCTTGCCAAAGATGACCCGGATGCCGCCATCATGATTGCATTGGATCTGAACATCTTCGCCCGTAGCCCGCAGCGCTATGCCGCTTACGAAAAACAACTGCGCGAGGAATCGGCCAGCGTGCCATTCACGGAATACGCAGCGCAACGGATTGCGTGGCTGCAAGGATTCCTCGATCGTCCTGTGATCTACGAAAGCGAAACGATGCGTGACATTTACGAAGACCAAGCACGCTTTAACCTGGAAGAGGGAATCAAGCGTCTCGGGCAGGGGTGAGCCTGAAAGAAATGCCACGTGGCACTATCTCGCTGCCACGAGATCGTAGCCGCGCCAGTCTTTGATGGTGACGTCGGCGAAGCTGCCGACGGGGATGTCCTCGGGGACGTGCACGGAGCCGTCGATCTCGGGGGCATCCCACTCGGTGCGGGCGATGCCGGGCTGCTCGACCAAGACTTTCACCGCCTTGCCCACCTGCTCCTGATTCACCTCGCTGGCGATGCGTTGCAGGGCTTTCATCGCGCGGCTCCAGCGCGATTTTTTCGTGGCGTGATGGATGTGGCCGTCCATTTTGTTGGCGCGTGTGCCTTCTTCTTTCGAGTAGGAAAAGACACCGGCGCGCTCGAAGCGGAACTCTTCGATGAAATCCAGCAGTTCTTGGAAATCCTCTTCCGTTTCGCCGGGGAAACCTACTATGAACGTAGTACGAATGCCGATGTTCGGGATGCCGGCGCGCATGCGGCGGAGCAGGTCGCGGATGTAGTCGCCGGAGGTGACTCGCTTCATCGCGGTGAGCATGCGATCGGAAATGTGTTGCAGCGGGATATCGACGTATTTGGCGACTTTATCGCACTGCGCGATCGTCTCGATCAATTCATCGCTCCAGTGTGCGGGGTGGGTGTAGAGCAAGCGAACCCAGAAATCGCCCGGGATTTCATTCAGTTCGCGCAGCAAGCTGGCGAGTGAATGGCCTTTGGTGGAATCGACGGGGGAATTCGGCTTCGGCCGCGATTCGTCCCAGAGGTCCATGCCGAAGTAGGTAGTGTCTTGCGAGATGAGATTGATCTCCTTGACGCCTGATGCCACGAGTGCTTTGACTTCGTTGACCACGGACTCCTGCGTGCGCGAGCGATGGCGACCGCGGATTTGCGGGATGATGCAGAACGTGCAGGTGTGGTTGCAGCCCTCGGCGATTTTCACGTAGGCGAAATGATCCGGTGTGAGCCGCATGCGTGGCGTCGAGTAGTCGGGAATATACTGCGGCTTCAGCGTCACGAAATCGCGCGGGTCTTCTGTGGCAGCTGGGCCCTCGGTTTTTTGCACTTCCTCGGCATTGTTTTTGCCTAACAGATTTTCGATGATGGGCGCGACCTTGGTGATTTGGTCGAGGCCGATGAAGGCATCCACTTCCGGCATGATGCCGGGCAGGTCCTTGGCGAAACGCTGCGACAAGCAGCCGGCGACGATGATTTTCTGGCGTGCGCGCTCTTCATTTTCCGCACGCTCCTTGACGGCCTCGAAAATGGCATTCACGGATTCCGTTTTCGCCATGTCGATGAACGAACAGGTATTGATGATGAGTACATCGGCGAGATCGGCATCGGGCGTGAGCGCCATGCCAGCTTGCGCGAGGTGGCCGATCATGACTTCCGAGTCGATGAGATTTTTGGCGCAGCCGAGAGAGATGAGACCGACAGTGGTTTGCATGGTGGGGCAGAGCGATAGCGCAAAAGCGCGCTCTTGAGAATCAGAAAATCAGGAATTCTCGGTGCGCTTGGCGAGTTTGTGTTTGAGAAACTCGATCACCATGGGCAAGAGCGAGAAGCCGATGATGCCAAACACCACGAGCTCGAAGTTTTCCTTCACCACCGGTATGCTACCGAAGAAATAGCCTGCGGGAATGAGCAGGCCCACCCAGAGAACGGCTCCGGTGACATTGAAGGACATGAATTTTTTAAGGTCCATGTGCCCCATGCCAGCGACAAAGGGAGCAAAGGTGCGTACGATGGGCAGGAAACGGGCGATGATGATCGTCTTGCCACCGTATTTCTGGAAGAAGTGGTGGGTTTTATCGATGTATTCCTTTTTCACAATACGTGGGAATTTTTTCATCATCCAGCGTCCCGCGAGGCGGCCGATCCAGTAGTTCACGATATCCCCGAGGATCGCGGCGGCCAGCATCAGGAAACCGCAATACCAAAGATTTAGCTCAGCCGTGTGCGATACCGCGCCAACGGCAAAAAGCAGCGAGTCGCCGGGTAGGAAAGGCGTCACCACCAGACCGGTTTCGCAAAAGATGATGGCAAACAAAATGCCGTAAATCCAGGGGCCGTATAGCGCCACGAGTTCTGCCAGCTTCACGTCCAAATGCAAAAAGTAATCGAGTAACTCCTTCACGTGCGCCAGCATCGCGAGGAACGCCAAAAGTGCAAGACAGTTAGGAGGAAAAGTGGTGACGATTGTTGTTCTGATGAGTCCGTGCTTGTTAAAATCCACCGTTCGATTGAACATGCCTGCATGTCCGAATTCGCCGCTCTCCAGGAAATGCTCACGCTGGAGGAGTGGCAGGATCGTTTCGATGAGGAAATGATCGCCGTTGCTAGTAAGATCAACAAGGAGCGCCGTGTCGCTGATCTGGCTGTGGATGTGATCGATGCGCAAAACCTCGCCATCACCGCGTCGTGTGCGGACAAGCCTCCCGCACGCGTGGAGATCAACTTCTGGAAACAGAACGACGATTGGGAGATCGACACCTCCTGCTCGTGCACTGTGGCCCATTTCTGCGAACACGCCGCCGCCGTGATGCAGTCGCTGTCGATGCAGCAGAATTTGTTGCGACTGACCGATGGTCGGCAAGCCGCGCTGAAGGATCCGCTCACGCTTGCCAAGGCCAGTGCGTTACTGCCGCAGGATCGCCAGGACATGAGCACGCTGGTGACCATGCCGCGTTTCCGGCTCGATGTCTGCCGCGCGCCCGTGCGCGATCGCAGTGCCTCGATGATCTGTCAGTATCTCGGCGAGAAAGAACCGAGCGAGTGGGTGTTTGCGCGCGCGGTGGCCTTATACGACAACCACGAACTACCCTTGTTTTCTTCTCACCCCGAGCAGGAACGCCGCTGCACCGATGCAAAAGGACAACCCGTTCTGGTGCGACGCGATCGTGCGAATGAAACCATCGCCGCTCTGGCCCTGCGTGAGATCGGCCTGAGCGCTTTTGACTCCACGCCCATGTTGCGTTTTTTGCACGGCGCGCAGAAACGGCAGCTACCCGATGACAATCCCTGGCTGCCTTCCCTTCCACCTTCCGCTGCCGCTTCTTATTGGCATCAATTCCGCGCTTTCCACGCCCCTCGTTTGTTAGAGCGCGGCTGGAACATTTCTTTCACTGACAATGTCGGCCATGAGGTCTATGACACGCTGCCGGACGACTGGGACACAGCCTTGCTCGAAATGGATGGTGAGGGCGGATGGTTCTCGCTCTCCGTCGGCTTTCAGGTCGGCGGTAAGCCCTATGACCTGCTCCCCATTCTCGCGAAGCTGATCGAGGAGGATTATCTCGAAGAAACACTCGATCGGCCCGATAGTGGATTTGTGCTCGCCCCGTTGTCCGATGGCTCGGCATTGAAAATTCCGTTAGGCAGGGTGCGTTCCATTCTCAAACACCTCGTCGCCTTGATCGATCCGAAGCACATCGGGCCCGTCCGCATTCATGCACTGGATGCCGTGGCGCTCAGCGCGGTGGAGGAACTGGGACTCGATACTCCACCTGCATTGCTGGAACTGCGCACGAAGATGCAGGACTTCACCGGCATCGAGGAAACGCCTGCTCCCGATGGCTTGCAGGCGACCATGCGCGAGTATCAGATCACCGGATTCCGCTGGATGCAGTTTCTGGCTCATCATGGACTGCACGGCATTCTCGCCGATGATATGGGCCTGGGGAAAACCATGCAAACGCTCGCCCACCTCTTGGCGGAAAAAGAAAGTGGCCGCAGCAAAGGACTTCCCTCACTCGTGATCGCGCCGACCTCTGTGGTCTCGAACTGGCGTGCGGAAGCGATCAAGTTCGCTCCCTCGCTGCGACTACTCGTGCTCAGCGGAGCCGATCGCAACAAGTATTTCCGCAGCGTGCCCTATGCCGATGTGGTGCTCACCTCCTATGCCTTGCTGCATCGCGATATCGAAAAACTGAAGCAGCAGCCGTTTCACCTCGTCATCCTCGATGAGGCGCAATACATCAAAAACCCGCGCGCCCAAGTGGCACAGGCCGCGTGCAAACTCACGGCCCGGCACCGGCTCTGCCTCTCCGGCACGCCCGTGGAAAATCATCTCGGCGAGCTCTGGAGCCTCATGCGTTTCCTCATGCCGGGATTTCTCGGCAGCGAAAAATCCTTTAACGAGCGCTTCCGCAAAGCCATCGAAAAACAAGGGGACGAAGCGCGGTTCGATGCCCTCAGGCGCCGTGTCGCGCCGCTGATCCTGCGCCGTACCAAAGACCAGGTCGCCAAGGAACTTCCACCGAAAACCATGCTCGTCCACCTGATCGAACTGAGCACCCCGCAGAAAGATCTCTACGAAACCATCCGCGCCACCATGGACAAGCGCGTGCGCGACGCGATCGCGGCCCGCGGCATCGAACAAAGTCAAATCCTGTTTCTCGATGCCCTGCTCAAGCTGCGACAGCTCTGCTGCCATCCGAGTTTGCTGCCGTCCGAGTTTTCCAACCAAATCACCGAGTCGGCCAAACTCAACTTCCTCACCGAGCTACTCAGCACCTTGCTAGAAGAAGGACGCCGCATCCTGTTGTTTTCCCAATTCACCAGCATGCTCGCCATCATCGAGCGCCACTTGCAACAGCAAGGGATTGCCTATCTGATCCTGACGGGTAGCAGCAAAGATCGTGGTGCCTTAGTGGAGCAATTCCAGACAGGCAAGGTGCCCTTGTTTTTGATTTCACTCAAGGCAGGCGGCACGGGACTGAACCTCACCGCGGCGGACACGGTCATTCATTATGATCCCTGGTGGAATCCTGCTGCCGAGGCACAGGCCACGGACCGCGCTTATCGCATCGGGCAAGACAAGCCGGTCTTTGTCCATAAGCTCTTGTGCGAAAATACCGTCGAGCAGCGCATTCACCTGCTCCAGCAGGAAAAAGCCGAGCTCGCCCACACGCTGCTCTCGCAAGCGGATCGCAGCGCCCGACTCGACCCGTCAACGCTGCGCCAGTTGCTCGCACCGATCGAGGCGTGAGATCACGAGTAAGAAGATTCCACGCGCTGGGCGACGTCACGGTAGCCGTAATCGACTTCGTAAATCTGCTTAAAGCAATCGAGCGCGGCGGTTTTGTCGCCCATTTCGTCGTGAATGAGGCCTTTATCATAAAGCACCTCTTTTTTGATGTTGTCCATGCCGTGCAAATCAGCGAGGGCATCGCTCAACTGCTTGAGGGAAAGGTCGAACATCGACTTAGCCTTGAAAGTGCGGCCTAACAGAAGAAGTACTTTGGTGCGGATGTGCGGGTTGCTCTTGGCCTGTTGCAGGTGAGGAATGGCGGCGCTGTAATCGGCCGCATGGTAGAGGGCGCTGCCGAGCTCGAAACGCAGTTGCGGGTCGGTGGGGTTTTCATCGACGCGCTGTTTTGCATTGGCGACCATCTCTGCGGAGCGGGCCTTGAGCACCTCGTCGAGCTGCGCGCGCAGTTCCGTGTTATCCGGATCATCCTTAACTGCGGCCTGGAGTGTGGCCATTTGCTGAGCGATGAATTTATCGGACATCTGACGCCCTTTGGTTTTCAGAGCGGCGTCTCCATTACTGAGACTAAAGGCCCAATCGTAGAACGTGGTAGCGTTTTCCCAATCTTCGAGTTGCTCGAAGATGTTGGCCAGCTCCTTGGCATTGCCAAGGTTGTTCGGATCCTCGTTGTAGCGTGCGATGAGTCGATCGCGTTTTTCATACATCTGGTCCTTGGTCATGCCGGCGCGGGAGGCGGCTTCGAGCTCTTGGAACTCGGACTGATCTTTCATCAGATCGCGCACACTGGAATTCTCCGACCAATTTTGCCGTTGCATCGAGTGCTGGGCGGCGCAGTCTTTGGAGCCTTTGATGGCTTTGGCGTCGGTGGGCTCGGCTTTAAGGATGTCGTTGTATACATCACCTGCGGCATCGGCGCGGCCGCGTTCCAGATAGAACAGGGCTAGCTTGTGCATGTTTTTGGTGTTCTCTGGATGAGTTTTACGCACGGTTTCCAAAGCAAAGGCCGCGCTATCGAACAATTCCATTTTCAGCAGGCAATCGTGCAGCAGATCGTTGAGGCCATCGTTGAACGGATCTTTTTCCAATTCTTTCTCAATCAGAGGCAATGCGGCAACTGGATCTTTTTTCGCAGCGCTTTGCAATTTCATGCCCGGGCCTCCGGATTCCATGCCGAAGATTTTTTGTTTTTTCTTGGGCCCGCCTGTGAGAAATCCTTCGCACTTGCGCAACAGTTCGCGGCCTGCGAGGAATCCAGGATTATCCTTGAGGATCGCGTGCAGCAAGGTCACGGCGTAAGCATGATTTTTCACTTCCACCGCGGAGAGGGCCTTCAGCCAATAGGGACGAATGGATTGTGGCAATTCTTTGTCTGATATTTCGGGCATGGTGTTTGGTGTTTTTCGAAGCTATAGAAAACCGCGCGGATTGTGCAAGGGAGGCGGCGTCTTGGCAAGCTTGCGTGAAAAAAAATCGGCAATCGACTCAAAATACGTTTTCCACCCGATTGATCCGCGGGGGAATTCCTTCTTCGAGGATGATCTCGATGACATCGAAGCGCCACGGGATACGCCGAGTTTTGAGGAGCTTGAGCCAGGAATTCGCGCCTCGCTCAATGAGTTCCTGCTTGCTGCGGTCCACGGCATCGAGCGGACGTCCGACGCCACCCGCGCGGCGGGTTTTGACCTCGATGAACAGCAGTAGCTTGCCGCGCCGTGCGACGATATCGACCTCACCCCCTTGGGGAGCACGGTAGTTTCGATAGAGGACCTTTTCTCCATGCGCGCGCAGCCACTGGCAGGCGATGCGTTCGCCGAACTCTCCCACCTCCTGCGAAGTCCACGGGGTGCCGTCAGTGTGAATCAAGCGGCAGGGAGAGTTGAGCAACCGGCTGAAACGAGCGACGATGAATGCGACAGGGCCCGTGAAGATGGAGTGCATGGAGGTGCTGCTTTGTACCATAGCCGCTGTGACGTTCAAAGCCATATTGCGGAAATTCCTTGGCGTATTCTGCCATGCGTTGATCACGACTGACCTTGGCGATGATGCTGGCGGCCGCGATGGAGAGAGATTTGCCATCACCCTTGACGATGCCCTGATGAGGGAGGGGAAACTGCTTCACAGGGAGGCCATCGATGAGGCAATGATCAATCGTGATCTGATACTTTTGCTGCAAGTTCATGGCGGCGGCGGCCATGCCTTGATGGGTGGCGCGTAGGATGTTGAGGGAGTCGATGGTGGCGGCATCGATCTCGACCTGCGCCCACCAGACAGCGGGGTGTTCGATCAATTGGTGATAAAGTTCCTCGCGTTTTTTGGCGCTGATTTTTTTGGAATCATCCAGCCCTGGCAGAGAAAAATCGGCGCGCAGGATAACGGCTGCGACCGATACAGGACCGGCGAGAGGCCCGCGTCCGGCTTCATCGATGCCACAGACCCACGTGTGTCCAGCGGCGCGGGCGGCGTTTTCATACTGCATGTCGGGCATGGGAGTGAATCGTGAAGAGTGAGGAAGATCGACAGGGGCGGTTACTTGTTTCTCAGGGGAACGCGCATGCCACAATGCAAACACTTCCACGAAAAGCAGTTAAAGTAATTAAAAGCTGGGAACTTGCGGCACGGGCGCGAGTGGAATTTTTGGTGGCAGTGGGGGCAAATGACACTGCTCTCCCCAAAGCCCACGACGATCCACGCTCCCCAGTAAAGAAGGACTGCGGCAAGCATCAGTCGATCGGACTCAATCAGGAAACAGCCTATGATTATGCCGTAGGGAAGCCAACAAATCGTCAGCAGCAAATACGCGCGCTTGATATTGCGGATGTGCAGGAGCGCCTTCATCAAAGGATCAAGTCGAGGCGCGGGCGAGTGATCTGCAAGATTGGTCGTCACTGTACTTTCGAGAGTTTGGAAACAAATGCTGATGTAATTCCTGAAATCACTCCCTGCAAGTACGGATTGGGCAGGCATCGACCGCAGAGCGGGCTAGAAACTCGAATGAAGCTCCTATTTCCACAGAAGGCAACAAAGGGCACAAAGGATTCCTAACCTTCGTTTTCTTTCTTTCCTTCTGTAAAACTAATCGCCTTCAGACTGTATTCACGCCATGCATCCCTTATTTAAGAAAGCTGACGAACTAAGCAAAACCGTGATCGGTGCAGCCATTGAGGTTCACCGATTGAAAGGCCCTGGATTGATCGAGAGCATTTACGAAAAATGCCTCATGCGAGAACTCGACTTACAAAAGCTACAATCAGTAAATCAAAAGGTGGTATTAATCGAATACAAAGGCATCACTTTTGAAGAACCGCTCCGTTTCGACATCCTCGTTGAGGATTGCTTGCTGCTGGAACTCAAGTGCGTGCAAACCGTGCTACCCATTCATAAGGCGCAACTGTTGAGCTACATGAAGCTGCTCAATATCCCTTTGGGACTTTTGATCAACTATCATGAACTGAAGTTGGTGGACGGTATCCAACGCATGATTCTACCCGGAGCGAATCAATAAAAAAATCGATCTATGTCCCCCCACAAGAATACCATCGCCGCAAAAACCAAAAGTCACTTCTACAGAAGGCAACTGAGGACACAAAGGATTCCATTCCTTCGTTTTCTTTCTTTCCTTCTGTAAGAAAATAGCCTCAAGACTAAGAAAGCTGTTGCGACATACTGTCTTCCCATCGCAGGCCCAGAAGCCTGGTAGTGTAATGCGGTAGCCTAGGTCACGCTTGTCGATCACTTCACTTCACTTCACTTCCCTGACCTCCCTGTGATGACGCAAAAGGATACGGCACGGTAGAGATAGAAGTGTGTTCTGTTTCGCGTATGGTAGGGTGCTGTCTGTCGGCCTTGACTTATGATCACTCGATTTTTCCTTTGCTGTTTTATTGCTACGGTGGGTGCCTGGGCGGCGCCTGCGAATCAAGCGACGTGGATTGATCCCGCCGTGGCATTGCGGGAGGATCCGGATTTTGCGGTTCAGGGGGAATACCGCAGTGCCGGCGAGGCCGGTGCATGGGGCGCGCAGGTGGTGGCTCTGGGCGGTGGGGCGTTTGATGCTTATTTGTTAGAAGGCGGACTACCGGGCGCGGGGTGGGAACCGGGAAAAACGCGCCTCAAGCTGACGGGAGCGCGCAAGGGGGAAGCGATTGAGTTTGCGGAGCAGGCCACGAAGATCCAGTGCCGCTGGTCCGAGGGAAAACTCCAGGTGACTCTTGCCGATGGAGCAAAGCACATGCTGACGCGCCTCGAACGGCAGAGCCCTACCCTGGGAAGCAAAGCGCCTGCAGGGGCCGTGGTGTTGTTTGATGGAACATCCGCGGATGGCTGGGAAAAAGGGAAAATGGAAAACGGTTTCTTGCAAGCGACGAGCTGCATGAGCAAGCAACACTTTGGCGATTACAGCCTGCATGTGGAATTCCGCACACCGTACAAGCCTCAGGCACGGGGACAAGGGAGGGGCAACAGTGGCATTTATCTGAATGGTCGCTGGGAAACGCAGGTGCTCGATTCCTTTGGTCTTGAAGGACGTGATAACGAATGCGGCGGTGTGTATTCCCTCTCGCCGCCGCGCCTGAACATGTGCCTGCCGCCGCTGACGTGGCAGACCTACGACGTGGATTTCACAGGGGCGACGTTTGATGCGGAGGGCAAACGCATGGCTTGGCCGCGTGTCACCGTGCGGCTCAATGGCGTGGTGGTGCATGAGAATTTGGAGTTGAAAAAAGACTGCACGGCGGCGGCGCCACTTTCTGCGCCCTTGCAGACGGCAAAGGGACCGATTTTCCTGCAAGACCACGGCAATCCGGTGGTCTATCGTAACATCTGGGTTATGCCTCGGGAGCAGGCGGGCAAGTGATGCGCCCCGCCCTGCGACGTAAGGTTTTCCCCCCGGGCAGGTTGATGCTGTGAGTGGCGGGATCGGTGAGCAGTAAGCGGCATCGGTCTAACAGATCGCGTGAGATGTTAGCGACTTGCTGGTGATGCAGGAAATCGCGAAACACGAGATTTTGCAGCGCGTTGGGTAATGCTTGTAGGACAGGCACGTGCAGTCGACCTTGGGGGTCTAGGGCGCGGATTTGCTGGAGGGCCCATGTTTCTACATTTTCTTGATCCTGCTGCGATTCGATCTGTCGCAGCAAAGTGGGTGTCACGTCACGGCGGGCGACATCGCAGAGGAGGGGGAGAACTTCGTGACGGAGGCGGTTGCGGGTGGCGATGGGCTGGGAGTTAGTAGCATCCTCGCGCCAATCTTCGCCATGTTCCCGCAGCCAGTGACGCAGTTCCTCGCGGCGGGTGGAGAGAAGCGGGCGGATGACGAGAAGCGCGCGCCCCGCGATATTCATCGTTTGCTCGATTCGCATTCCTTTGCTTCCATGGGAGCCGCGTAAGAGATTCCAGAGAAGCGTCTCGGCCTGGTCATCGGCATGGTGGGCGAGCAGAAGACGCGGGCAGCGATGAACGCGGGATACTTGAGAAAAAAATTCGTATCGCAGATCGCGTGCGGTGGTCTCGAGAGAAGTGCCGCGTTGGGCGGCGATGGATGATACGGGAAGTCGCGTGCTTTCCCAAGTTAGCCCATGGCGAATGCACAGTCTCTCGACAAAACGGGCATCGTTTCGCGAGGCATGGCCGCGCAGTTGGTGATCGACGTGGCAGACGACGAGCTTGCGCAGGCCGGCGGCTACCAGAAGGTGGAGCAGCGCGACAGAGTCCGCGCCACCGGAGACTCCCACCAGATACTTCCGCTGTGGCGGGAGTCGTTCGATGAGTTCTTGTGAGGTGGGCAGGGACACGCGGTCATTGTAGAAGGTCGACGCGGCTTGGCAATGCGGGACTGCGGGGATCTCGATTGCTTTTGTGCGCTGTGTCAGTCATGATCCAAGAATGTCTGCCATGTTTATTCTTCATGAACGCTTAGCTCGTGGCTGCGTTGACTTGGGCGTGCACGGTATTTGTCGAGTATTACTCAAGGATCAGGCGCATTTTCCCTGGATCTTGCTGGTGCCGGAAGTGCCTCTTGAAGTGACGGAATTGCACCACCTTTCGGCAGATTTGTATCGGCAGGTATGCGAGTCGATCCGCGAATTTTCCGCGGGCATGGCGCGATGGCCGGGGATCGAAAAAGTGAATGTTGCCGCCATTGGAAATCAAGTGCCGCAACTGCACATTCACATCGTAGGTCGACACAGCGGCGATATCGCATGGCCAGGTGTGGTCTGGTCCTGCGCGGAAAAAAGAGCGTATGAACCTGCTGAGAGAGACAGGCACTGCGAGCGCATCCGCTCATGGATGGCAGTATCGTAAAGTCGCGCAGCCTGCCCAGAGACACTCTCATGGCGCCCAGCGCATGGAGGGTGACATCAATCGGCCTTCGTTCCTCCCAATTTTCTTGAATTTAATTCATGTTTTTTTCTAGCGACAAATCTAGCGCGCGATGAGTGATTTTTATTTGAAGTGTGCGCAAGTTGTTGTAAACTCACATGTGCAAAAAAGTTGCAATATGCAGGATGTTGTTATTCGATCGCCCGGCATGCCGCAGTCGGGGAGCAGTTTCTTGCAAGGTGAACCGTAATGTTTTGAGGAAAAATGACTGACACAATAGAGACGAAACAGGTGACGAAGGTGGGGACCCTTGACTGGGTGGCGAATCTGTCTCTCCCTTCGCTGAACGACAATCATTGGATCATGGGCGCGATTGTCACAGGGCTATTTCAATCCGTTATCCTTCCCGTCCGATGAAGCGATCAAAAGGACCATCGGGGAATTACATCGAACGTATTTACCGCGCTCTGGAGACGGTATCTCAGGAATCCACCTTGGATCCGCTGGCGAGGTGCGCACCGGCGCTGGACCAGCAGGGATTGCGTGTGAATTTGTATCGATACTCACTTTCAAAGGCTGTGTGGCAAGCTCATCTCGACTCGCCCGTGGTAGTGTGGAGCGAACCCGAAAAGCGCTTCCTGATGATTCTCCAAGCAGGAACATTCCGGGTGAGGATCATCACGCAGGGTGATGCCGTGGATCATGTGACGACCGTGTCGCGCGCGGGCTTGGCGAAACGTCTCGGCTTGAGTAGTGTGAATCAATAACTGGAGGTGGCTCTGATCCATCCGAAGCTCATGGCGGAGTCTGCGAGCGCACAAACGGTCATGCGTGAAATGGGCGACACCGCTCAGCATGCGAGCGACTCACATACAGATCACTATCACATGCCGCCTTTTCGCCGTTTGCTCAAGATCCTGAGTCCGGAACGCCGCGAGATCCTTCTGTTGCTGGTATTCGCGTTTTTCTCCGGCATTCTCTATCTGGCTCTTCCTCTGGTGATTGACACGGTGGTCACCAATCTAGCATTCGGTTCGCAAACCCAGCCTTACTTTCAGGCCTTGGTGGTGATTGGTCAATTGCTGGCTGCTTGTTTGTTGCTGCAGGCACTGATCATCGGCTTCCAGTATTATGTGGCGGAGCTCATTCAGCGCCGCATCATTGTGCGCATTGCCGGGGACTTGTCATATCGCCTTCCGCGTGTGGCCGCGCGCGCCATTGACCACGTCCATGCGCCAGAACTAGTGAACCGTTTTCTGGATTCGGTGACCGTCCAAAAAAATACAGCGTTTTTCTTGCTTGATG
The DNA here is from genome assembly GCA_945888515.1 of Akkermansia muciniphila. GTDB lineage: Bacteria > Verrucomicrobiota > Verrucomicrobiia > Verrucomicrobiales > Akkermansiaceae > UBA956. The sequence goes on from CAMDAD010000005.1 coordinate 49,098, forward strand.
GGATTAATGTGATTCTTTCGACATTGATTGGTTTGATCTTGCTTGCGTTGTATCACCCCTACCTGATTGTATTTGTTGCGATTCTTATTTTTCTCATCGTAGCATTTATATGGCCCTTCGGTCGGAGATCGGTGGACTCCTCAATTGCCGAGTCGCGTTGCAAGTATGATTTGGTCGGATGGTTTGAGCAGGTCGCTACTTATCCATTCATGTTCAAAGGACGTGGTGGCTATGAAATGGCCTACCAGCGAACGAATGAACTGGCCGCGCAATACGTGCATGCACGCCGCTATCATTTCAAACTGGTGCTGCGACAAATCTCCGGCTTGCTATTCGTTTCAGTCATCGCGAGCGTGGCACTCCTGATTCTGGGGGTTACCCTAGTCTTGCGGCAGGAACTGACTCTGGGGCAACTAGTAGCAAGCGAACTGATCATGAGCAGTATCGTGGCTGCTGTGATCAAGTTGGGGAAAAAACTGGAAACATGGTATGATACCTTGGCGGCTACCGATAAGCTAGGCCACTTGTTGGATCTGGAGACTGAGTCTGAGGAGGGCGAGGTGATCACCACGCCGCACGACAGCAAGGGCATGAAAGTAGAGGCCATAGGAGTAAGCTTCGGGTATCACGAGGGGTATCCGATTTTCGCAAATCTCAGCTTCACTCTGGAGCCGGGCACACGCGCTTGCATCTGCGGGCCACAGGGTAGTGGTGTCAGCTCCTTGCTTGATCTGTGTTTTGCACTGCGTGATACGAACGATGGCTACCTCAGTTTTGACGGGCTGGACATGCGTTCCTGGCATCTGGAGTCCTTGCGAAATTCGATGGAGCTGCTGCGCCGTGATGAGTTCGTATCCGGCACAGTGATGGAAAATCTCCGCCTCGGCCGCAGTGATATTACGGTCGATGAAATCCACACGGCTCTGAAAACGGTGGGCATGCTCGACGAATGCCTGCATCACTCCGATGGCCTAGATATGATGCTGCAAGTCGGCGGATCTCCTTTTTCCACACGTCAACGAGTTGCCTTGTTGATTGCGCGCTCGTTGGTGCAGAAGCCGCGCTTGCTGCTCATCGATGAAATTTTTGACGGTCTGGACACGCAAACGTTCCGCCTGCTGACCAGTGTGGTGTTCGATCCCAAGCGGCCCTGGACCGTGGTGGTGGCTACCCGCATGAGTGAGGTGCGCGATATGTGCCAACAACGAATCGAGCTCTGAAAATCGGAATACGAAACTGACTAACCATAGCCCTTTTTATGAACTCCCCAGCATCTAACAAATTCAAATCAATAGAACGTTGCCGACTACCCGCGATTAATCTGACGGGCTCAAATCGCTTACCGCATTTGTTCAGTCGCGCGCTCATCATTGCCTTTTTGATACTGTTTGCCTTTGTGGCGCTCGCCCCCTGGCGTCAGTTCGTGCGCGGTTCAGGTCGCGTGATCGCCTATGATCCGCTGGAGCGGCGCATCAATGTCGAGGCCTTGGTGTCAGGTCGCGTCAGCAAACTTCACATCAATGAGGGGCAGAAAATCAAGCAGGGCGATCCCATTGCGGAAATCCAAGACAACGATCCGAATTTTCTCGAAAACCTCCGCGCTCAGCGGACGGCGGCGATGAATCGCATCGACCTAGTGAAAACCCGCGTCGAGGCACTAGAGTCGCAGATTGCTCAGCAGACTATGGCCAAGGAACAGGCTCTCGATGCCGCGCGCCAAAAAGTCAGTGCGGATAAAATCGCCGCAGAAACTGCTCTCCTCGACTTCACTCGAGTCGACAATCTCTTTCAAAAAGGCATCAGCTCGCGTCGTGAGTTTGAGGCTGCGATTCTTCGTCGCGACTCCACTGCGGCGAACTTGCTATCCGCCGAGGCGACTCTGAAACGTACGGACAATGAGTTCAATGCTCTCATCTCCTCGACCACGGCCTCGCGCCAATCCGCTCGCAGCGACATTGCCAAAGCGCAGGAAGAGTTGACGGGTTTGGAAATCCGCGTCAGTCAAAATATGCGGCAGGTGATCACCTCCCCACGCGATGGCATCGTGCTGCAAGTGCCTGTGACGGAGGGGAGCTACTTGAAACCTGGTGATCCGCTTTGCGTGGTGATTCCCAATACGGAAACGCGCTACGCTGAGGTGTGGGTGGACGGCAATGACGTGGCGCTGATCCGTGCGCGCAAGGAGGAAAATGGCGTGGTCACTCCGGGAAGCCCTGTGCGACTCGTGTTCGAGGGATGGCCGGCGATTCAGGCAATCGGTTGGCCACAACTCGCCGTGGGTTCCTTCGGCGGTGAGGTGATGTATGTGGATGCTGCCACGGATGATGGCCAAGGCAGATTTCGGGTTCTCGTGGCACCGGAAGCGGACGTGGTGGACCGTGGCGATGGTCCGGTTTCTGTTCCTTGGCCGGATGGGGAGCGTTGGCTACGACAGGGAGTGCAGACGAATGCCTGGGTTCTACTGGATGAAGTACCGCTGTGGTTCGAGTTGTGGCGGCAGATGAACGGATTCCCTGCCATCGGCAAGGGGATGAAAGAGGAAACCGAGAAATTGAAAAAGAAATGACCCGGCGTCGCCTTTCTCGTCTCAGCTGGCTCTGCTGTCTGTTGACACCATTCTCGCTTTACAGCGCTCCCTTGCAACTGGATGACGTGCTTTTGACCTTGCGCACCCAGTATCCTCCTCTGGTAGCCGCTTGGCTCCAACAGGATATAGCCAATGGCAAAATTCGTCAGGCGGACGGGGCCTTCGATCCGATGCTCATCGCCTCGCTGAATTTCCGCCCGCTCGATTATTATGAGGGCGCCAATATGAGCTTTCTCATCGATCAACCGCTGCTCTCCGGCGGCAGCGTCTACGCAGGCTATCGATTGAGCACGGGAACACTTCCGGACTACGATCGCAAAGACCGAACCTCTTCTTCCGGAGAGGGAGTTATGGGCGTGAGGATTCCGCTTCTGCGAGATCGGACCATCGATGCCCGTCGCGCCAACATGGGAAAAGCCGCTGTCGATCGGGAACTTGCGGATCCTCTCATCTTGCGGCAATATCTCACGTTCCACCGCGCGGCGCGCATCGCTTTTTACAACTGGATCGCCGCGGGGGAGCGATTGGAAATCGCTGAAAAGGTGTTAGGCATCGCCAAAAAGCGAGATGAATTTCTCAAAAAACAATCGGAGGAAGGTGCGATCGCGGCGATTGTTCTCGTCGATAATCGACGTTTGGTCGTCAGTCGTGAAATTGCGGTAATTCAAGCGTCTCGCCGGTTTCAAGCCGCCAGCATCGAGCTTTCCTTATTCCACCGCGACCCACAAACTACCGAGCCGATTTTGCCGCTTCGCGCCCAGTTGCCGCAGGCATTCCCGCAGCCCCAGCCTGTCGATCAACTGCAATTTATTTCCGATCGTGGTCGTGCCGCATTTCGTAGACCGGAAATTCGTGAAATGGATCTCTTGTTGCGCAAAGGAAGCATCGACAAGAGTCTCGCAAATAACAATTTGAAGCCGAACCTCGACTTGGCGATGGAGCTCAATCAAGCGATTGGTCATGATGTGCCCAAGGATATCGAGGATACCGAAATCATGGGATTGCTTCGTTTTTCTGTTCCTATCGGCAGAAATGAAGCCAAAGGCCGGCTCGAAGCCATCGATGCCAGTATCAAACAACTGCAGCAACGCCGGAAGTTTGCGAGTGAACAAATCACAGCCGAATCGAACAATACCTACCAAGAACTAGCGGCTGCGCTGGAGGCCTTGGCTCAGAGCAAAGTCAACGTCGAACTGGCTCGTCAACTTGAAGTCGCGGAGAGCGAGCGCTTCGCCCAAGGAGCGACAGATTTACTCACGCTGCAGATCCGCGAGCAATCCACCTTTGACGCAGAGACACAAGAGATTGATGCGTTTCTGGCATTCTACCGAGCACTGGCCGATTATCAGGCGGCCGTCGCAGCCGATGCTCCCGCCTCACTGCTCAACACCGCCAAGTGAATCATTCGAGCAAAAAAATACATCTCCCATGACGAGCATGGGAGATGTTGCTATGATGAAACTAATCCTCAAAATCTATTAGAACGCGTAAGTCACGGAAACGCCGCCGTATACGTCATCACGTGTTTCGTTTACGTTGAGATTTTTACGTGTCTCAAGGCCGAAGTTGCATGCGATGTATGGCGTCACTGTAACCGAATCGGTGGCTTTGTAAGGAGCCGTCAGGGCCGTGCGAATGTGCGTGAGACCTTCTTCGTCGGAGCCATTGTTGGTGTAGTAATCAATGGCGTAGCCCATTTGCACGACAGGCACCAGTGAGAGCTTGTCATTGACTTCATAAGTGTAATCCACACCCGCCTCGAAATACCAGCCATCGATCTTGGTGTCGAACCAGCTTCCCAGGTAGAGGTTGAAATCGCCAAAGCCTTTGACCATGGTAAGACCGACATCGAGGGCGTTTTTGACTTCAGCATCATAAATGCCACCGCCATTGGAAGCGCCGTCGATCTCACCGGAGAAAGTTTCGAAGAAATGGTAGTTGGTCACGACCAAGCCGAAGGTGGCGAAATCGTGCTCGTAACTCAGGGAGGCAACCAAGTCCATTTCGGAGTAATCCAGGTCACCACCACCACCGGAAATGTTGGTGTCAACGGTTTCTGTGTAGAGTGCTCCCAAGCCGAGAGTCAGCTTGTCAGCGAGCGGTGCCGAGAGGTTCACACCACCCCAGAAGTTGTTGTTGGAGAACCAAAGACCACGGAAGTAGTAGGAGCTGTCGAAGCCGGCGCTCGCGCTGCCTGTGATCCATGGTTCGGTCGTTGCCGTCTGGGCGGATGCCATGCTGGACAACGCTGCAGTGCACGTGAGGATGCTTACGTTGGATAATCTCGATAGTGTTTTCATTAGTAGGGTGTTGTTTTTAGTTTGTGTTTATGGAACCAGACTGATCTGTAGTTAGGTTACAGCCTTCGATGATGAAAAAGCAGCCTTCGTGCCAACGTTGGGTTATTTTTTCCAAGATCCCTTGCCAAAGGTCACAAAACAGCCTCGAATGCTAATATCTTGCTTCCATTCTCGGGTAAGAATTGACTCGCTGCGGGCAACGCTCTATCGCACTGGCGTATCAGTTGCGTGCAATCAGTCTGTTGATTTTTTCCCCGCAGCTCTCACTAAAAACACTACATACCTGATTTTCATGAAGAAACGCGAGAGTCAAACCGCTGAGGCAATCATCCAACCTTTGCTCGAGAAACCCATGTCGGCTCTTGTGAAGTCTTGCCTAAAACAGATGGAGTCTTGGCATCGCAAACGCGCGCGAACGATTCATCTCTTCGATTTGAGTCGCGCACTGAAGCTCAGTCTCTACATGACTCACAGCAAGGTGGAGCTGTATGATGACAGGCAAGATCCCATGGGTTTGCAGGAATATCTTGGCTACATCAAGGTCGCCATTTTCCGCTTGGACTACGTGCTGCCCCAGGAGTTGCATGAACTGTTCCAAGTCATTCCACTCACGGAAAAACAGCAACAGATCTTGACGGAACTGGATGTCAAACGCTGGCAACATACGTTCGAACTCATTGAAAATCAATATGGCATCGCCAAGACATCGCCTGTCTTGCGTTTGAAAATTTCACCTAGCAATGCCGTCATAGAATCCGCCGTCCCTGGTGAGGTATTTCGCAGACTCTCTGCCACGAAGCTGCGCGAACTCTGCCGTCAGTCGATCTGGAGAACTCTGCCGAGAGCGGATCGTGGCTCGGAGGTGATCCTTCGTTCAACTCTCGAGGGCCATAACGCGGCGCATTCTACGGAATTTTCGATCACTAACGAAAATCTCCCGCTAACGCTCTCCCACTTGATGTTGGATCGCTCCCTTTTTTCTCAGCATGTCGTCGATGAGCAAGGGGAGCCCATTTTGCTTCATGATGTGCCTCTCAAATGGAAACTTCAGCCATCAACAGTATCGCCCTCCCACATGTTGCTCTCGCTGCAGGGAGTCGATGGGGAGATGGTTACGGAGGTTTTTCTCACGGTGAGCGGACTGCGCCACTATGTTTGGCTGAGCGATGGCTTTCATCCGGTAACCAAGTGGCCGGTAGGCGCGAAATTGGCGAAATTTCCTCTACAAATTCCGATCAAGGCACTGATCAGCTCCGCAGGCTACTCGTTGTTGCAGCAGCTCGAAGTCGCCATCCCAGAGGAAATTTCCCGCCATGTCACCACCATCACCCCACAGGTCTGTGTGAAGTGCTCGCTGATCAAGGGCCATGGCAGCACGAGCGATCGTCTCGTCATGACCGCCACAGCCAGTAGCGCTCAAGGTATCGAAACTCACAAATGGAATACCAGTCGATGGGAAAAACAACAAAAAGGAATCAATGCCGCAGGACAAATGATTGAAATCGACGAGTCGCCGCTGCAGCGATCCGCTTCTTGGCTCGGCTCACTTAACTTCAAAATTTCCCCTTATTATAACGACTTGCGCCACGAGTTACGTGCTACCAAAACGTTTCCCGATCAGTTTATCGAATGGATGAAGGCAAAACCTGACTCCATCGAGGTTGCGCTCGATGCCACCCTCTCGGAGATGGTCAACAGCATCGTGTCCGGCAATGTCTTTCTTGAGGTCGTAGAAAGCGAACACGGCATCGACTGGTTTGATATCCGCGTGGACGTCACCGTTTCCGATACCTCATTGACCCCAAATGAAATCGAGCTACTCCTCAAAGCCAAGGGCAAATGGGTCAGGCTATCTAACAAAGGCTGGCGCAAACTAGAATACAATCTGAGCCCTGAGACCGAACGCGAGCTAGCCGATATCGGCCTCAGCGCGCAGGATTTCGATGCTGGGAAACAGCGACTGCATGCGCTGCAACTCGGTAGTCTCGCCAAAAAACAGTCCCAACTCCTTCCCGTTCAAGCTCAGCAACAGATCACGCGTCGCATCGAGCAAATCCAAACACGCGTCACGCCCGCGCTGCCCACTAGCATCAAGGCCACGCTCCGTCCCTACCAAACAGAGGGCTTCCATTTCCTCGCGTATCTCAGCGCGAATCACTTCGGCGGCGTTCTTGCCGATGACATGGGTCTGGGCAAAACCATCCAGGCGCTCACGTGGCTTGCCTGGCTGCACGAAACGGGGAAAAACTCTCTGCCCACACTTGTCGTCGCACCGAAGTCTGTGCAGGAAAACTGGAGCCAAGAAGCCGCACGCTTTTTTCCGCAGCTCCGGACTCGCACATGGAAAACCGGCGAAATCGAGGAAATCATCGATCCCGCCTCCTTCGATCTTCTCATCATCAATTACGCCCAACTCCGCAATCGTAGCGATGCCCTCCAAGCCGTCGCATGGCTCGCCATCATCGTCGATGAAGCGCAAAACATCAAAAACCCCAACTCCCAGAGCACCCAGGTCCTGCGCGCGCTGCACGCGAACCAGCGCCTCGCCCTCACCGGCACTCCGATCGAAAATCGCCTCATGGATCTGTGGTCCATTTTCTCCTTCGCCATGCCCGGCGCCCTCGGCTCGCGCGCTTCGTTTTCGCGCACTTTTGATAATCCCAAGGACCTCTTTGCTCGCCGACGTCTCTCCGCACGCACCCGACCGTTCCTACTCCGTCGCACGAAAAACGAAGTCGCCAAGGATTTGCCCGAGCGCATCGAGGAGGACCTCACCATCGAGCTCGAAGGCATACAGAAAAAACTCTACCAAGCGGAACTCAAGCGCGCGCGCGCGCACCTGCTCAAGGCCCGCATCCCCGGGCAACTGGATAAACTGCGCTTTCACCTGCTCAGCAGCCTGCTGCGCTTGCGCCAAATTTGCTGCCATCCGCAACTCGTGGGACTTGATGCACGATCGGAGCCAGAAAACACCAGCAAGAAAAAGCCAAAGAAACAATATGCCCAAACCGCCGCATCTGATTCTGGCACCAGTGCCAAATTGGAAGCCCTCATGGAATTGTTAGAACCACTCATCGAGCAAGGACAAAAAGTGTTAGTCTTTTCGCAATTCGTCCACATGCTCGAAATCATCCGGGCCGAGATCGCCGAGCGCGAGTGGAAACAGTTCCTGCTCACCGGCCAGACCGATGAGCGTGGAGCCCTGGTCCAGGACTTTCAGACGACTGAGGACGCCGCCGTTTTTCTCATCAGCCTCAAGGCAGGCGGCGCCGGACTGAATCTCACCGCCGCTAGTTACGTCGTGCTCTTCGATCCCTGGTGGAACCCTGCCGTGGAAGCGCAAGCCATCGATCGCACCCACCGCATCGGCCAAAAGTCCACCGTCATCGCCTATCGACTCGTCGTCAAAGACACCATCGAACAAAAAATTCGCGAGCTCCAGAAATTCAAATCCGCCGTTGCTCAAGACATCCTCGGTGAAGAAAACTTTGCCCGCGCTCTGACTCTCGATGACTTCCAGTTTTTGTTAGAATCCGAGTGACGCTGCGTTTTTCTGTCCGAGAAAAAGCGATTCATCACGCAGAGGTGGAGCAATTTCCGCTCGCGCAGCACGATTGACCGACTACGCGATTCCAAGGCATCTTGGACATCAGAATGGCGAGTCCGCACCAACCAGTGGAGCCGGCCATCGTCAGACCCGCACCGAAAAAGGCACAGAGAAATACCCAGTTCGGATGAACGGTGAGCGCGAGGATCGCGCCAGTCAGTACTCCGAGGCCGATGGTGAGCTGCACCTGCTGCATCAGTGGCAGGCCTTTTTTTCTGCTGGTGACCACGGGGAGCCCCGCTTCTTTCCAACCGAGAATGCCACCTTCCAAATTGCGCACATCGGTGATGCCGAGAGCTTTCAATTTGTTCAGCGCCTCCATGCCGCGCTTGCCACCACGACACATGACAATGACAGGTCGATTGCGATCGATTTCTTCCATGCGTTTTTCGAGCTGCCCCAGAGGAATCAACTTTGAAGCTGGAATGTGCATCTCCGCGTGTTCGATCGGTTCACGCACATCGATCAGACAACATTCACCGGATAGCATAGGTTGGAGTTTCAAGGGCTGGATGGTGTCGGAATAAGCATTCATAATGATGAGAATTTTTCTTGTGCAGTTGTAAAACAGGATTACTATATCGCTAAGTAACGATATAGCAAATCATTTTATGAAAAAATGAAGAAAAAGAAAAAAAACGCTAACCGGAAAATTCTCACTCCGCTCGCCCTCGAGCTCATCGCCTCGCGTTTCCGCGCTTTATCAGAACCTGTGCGTCTACGCTTACTCAATCTTCTCATGCACAAGGAGCAATCGGTCGGCGCACTCGTCGCAGCGTCGGGCTCGGGCCAAGCCAACGTGTCCAAGCACCTCTCCGTTCTCAGAGAGGCCGGCATGGTCGGAACCCGCAAGGAAGGCCTGCAAACGATCTGCTACATCGCCGATCCCATCATCAACGAGCTCTGCGAACTGATGTGTTCTCGTCTCCGCGATGAAATGGAACACAAGGCCGCCGCGTTGAAGATGACGGTGAAAGCGCAGGCACACTGACATCTCCCTGAACAAAAAGAAAAACCCCGCCCGGATGAACCGGACGGGGTGAGCCAAGCGTTAAGCGACAACAAACTTATTGCGGGAGAATCAAGCGGTAGAATTCCTTGTCTTCAATTTTCGGGAAGGTGATGTCGAGTTCACCTGCGGGATTCCAATCGTTTTGTTGGAGTGTAGTGGATTTTTCGATGGGTAAGCTGAGGGTGACATTTCCTCCTTGCACTTGCACCATCAGGTTGCCAGCACCGCGCAGATCTTGGATCGACTCGGCAGTGTAGAGGCTGTATAAGCTGGGGCTTGATGTTACGTCGGTGCGGCCGGCTGTGCGTATGCCGGCGAGCGCCGCATTGATCTGTGCCGAGGTGTTGACGACATCAGGATTGAGGCCGAGCGATGCGACTTCGATGATGTTGCTGTAACCGTCGCCATCGCTATCCGTGGTGCCTTGCAGGATACGACGGTCTGATCCCACGACGGTGTCTGCCTTGGCGAAAGCGGTGACGCTGTGGAAGGCGCGCATGTATTCGGCGAGGGCATCTTGCTCCGTGCCGGCTCCATTTACGCCACCAATGGCGCTGACGGCGGAAGTGTAGGCATTGGCTGAGCCGTCGGTGGTAAGGTCCAGTCGGTTGGCCGAAGCATTGGTGCGAATCGCCCATGGATACGGGTAAGAATCACCAGCAAAGTCGGAGCCAGCAGTCGAGGAGTTGACAAGGAAATTCAGAGTCACCAATCGAATCTGACGGTTTGGATTCAGCACGATGCCGTTCGAGACAAGTACTTCCGTTGGGTTGCCATTGGAATCCACAAGTGCTGCATAGCGGATACGAGAGCCGCCAGTGATCGCGGTGATCCGAGAGGGACTCCCGGAACTGGTGTAGCTAATCGCAGTTTCCGCAAGGTCTGCCACGACCATCATCCCGCCGAGTTGGCAGAATTGGCCTGACGTGGCTTTATCGGAACCAACGCCGTTGCTACCCTGCACGCCGTGTTCTAACAGAACCTTGAGCTGCGCAGCCGTGACAGTGAGCAGGGTGAGGTTGTTGTTGAACTTCAGCGAGTCTTCCACATCGAGCTGCGAGATGTCTCCCGCAGCTTTCGATGCCGCGGGATTGGCAGCAGTGGGTTGTGGGACACTATTGGAATCCACTGAGCCGATCGAGTTGCGGATGCCACCGCCATTTTTGATCGAAACCTCGACGGTGGAGTCAATCAGCTTCGCATACCACAGGTTGGCGTCAGCGGAAAGATTGCCAAAGTTGGTTTCTTGTTGGCGTACGTTCGTGCGGCGGCCCTCCAGATAGACGGATGACTTGCCGATGATGAGACCGTCCTTGGCGACGATGACAGAGTTGACCGCATCGGTGACCGCTTTCACGGTGCCGCCGCGTGTGCCCGCGGCGTAGGGGTCTTGTGCACCCCAGGCAGCGGCGACAGCTGCACTGTTCACGGTGATATTGTTACTCGCGGAGTCGATATTGGTGATATGACCCTGGGCATTGAAGTCCACGATGAGCTGACCGAGATACTGGTATTGACCTTCGCCACTGACGACGCAGACGGTGCGACCATCGAGGTCATTGGCGGTGAAGGGGTAATTTTCTGAAATGCTGTCACCTGGTTGTAGCACCGTATTGGGCTTTGCCATGACGGCGCCGGAACCTCCGGCAACAATGATGTCTACGTGGCGCATTTTCGTGGCTAACAGTTTTTCGTTTTCTACCTGTTGCAACTGGGTGGCCATGACGATCTTGTTGCATCCGGCTGCGACGAGCGCATCAACGGTGGGCTGCAAGTGAGCGGCAAGCGCATCGATGTCATACGTCCGTGGCGAGACGACAACCGCACCGGTGGGACCTGTGACGGTGACGAGACCGGGCGAGGAGATGCTCGCGAGGTCAGGAGGAGTCACGCCGAGAACGCCGATTTTTTCGCCACCGCGTTCGATGATCGCGGACTTGGCAAGTTTTGCGTTGGTGGGTGAGGCAGTAATACCGGGGTAGTTTTCGTTAGGATGCGGTGCGAAGGCGCCGATGTTGCGAATATCACTGGTGAATCGCGGTGCGAGATCGGTTACGGCGGTGGGTACGGACACGACTGCGCTGAAGTCGAGATTCGCGCTCAGGAACGGGAAAGCCGGCCCGTAGTAGCGCATGCTCGTTTTGCTAGTGCGTGGCTCAGGCAGCACGATATTTGCGAACTCCGTAGTGCCGAGGTCAAACTCGTGATTGCCGATGCAGGTAGCATCGAAGCCAATGGAGTTCATGATCGCGATGTCAGGACGGCCGGGATTTTCTCGAAGATCAACGGCGCTGGCATTGTAACCAAAGACGAAGCCCAGTGATGTTTTCAGCGCTGTGCGGGTGGAAGTATCATTTCCCGCTGACAAAAACGCGCCGGGGATGAAACAATCACCCGCGCCGATGGTGATGGAGGCGTTGTTACTGCTGACATCTTCGAGTTTATCGACGAGCGCTGCGAATTGCGGTGCGGTGACGATGGAGGAAGTATCCGCTTCCATATCGGATGCGTGCAACACTTGAAGACGGAAGGAGGGAGCATTGATTTCATAAACACCCACACCGCCAGCTACACCATCATCCGAGTCACCTTCATAACCTACGATAGCCATAGTTACTCCGGTTGGGCTATCTGCGGCATCGACGATAGTCACGGTCTCTGGAAAGAAGAGGCCTTTATCGCTGTCGTTAATGTAGCGCAGAACTTGCGGTGAAGCAGGGTTGGTGATATCGACAACAATCACACCGTTTTGGCGTTCCATACCAGCGACGGCGATGACCGTGCCATCAGCGAGCGTGGTTACCGCCACGGCTTCCGGTTCGGGGCCTTTGTCATCCGAGCGGGCATCGAAGGTTGTTTTTAGTCCCCCATCGTTCGCATTGTGGCGCTGGGGGTCGCGCTGGAAGAACTCATTCTCGAGCGGCAGGTGGGAGACGAAACTGAGCGAATGATCGGCCACTTTTTTCCACAAGGAAAGCCCGCGTGTGCCCATGGTGACGATCTTATTGATGTCAGAGTTGGGCGCTGTGGTCGGCAAAACTGGCCCGTTCAACGATTGATCCCGCAAAATATTGAGGCGACCGTAATCGTTGTTACTGGTCGAAACAGAGAATCCTGTGGCAAAGTCATAGGTGCTAAACGCGCTGCTCAAACGCTGGATGTCGCCATCATCAACGCGGGCATCTCCCTCATCTGCGGTGATGACATACACTTCGCCATTTTTTGTCCAAGTGGCAATAGCGTCAGGCATGTGCAAACCGAAGGCAGGGTTGCTGACGTCGAAAATATCGTCGTTGTCCGAGGCATCGATGGTGATCGAACGCTGGCCGAGGTCAGTGATTTTTTCCCAAGAGAGCGTGGCGACATCGAACGTAGCGATCGCATTGTTTTCCTGTAGACCCACAAAAATCTTGCTGTTGTCAGGAGAGAACGCGAGATATTCGGGCTCGATATGAAAGTATTTTTCTTTGGTGTTGGCGGGATCGAAGGACGTGTGATCACGCAATCCGGAGATGAGACTGGGAACGCTGCTGAAGTCGATGGTATGGACAGTCAGTGAGGCGTAATCAAAGCTGGTGACGTTTGTCGCATTCACAGCGGAGGCATCGATGAACGTGATCGAGCCAGGTTGTTGAACGCTATCGAAGGCAGCAACACTACTGGCTCCGTCGCCGTCCCATGCGTGCTGACCTTCATTGGCGAAGGCGATTTTTCCTGCCTTGATGGTAACCATATCCGGATGGTATCCGGCAGGCGCCGAACCGAGAACGGTACCGTCGTTGAGATTGAAATAAACGACGCGTCCAAGTTGTGGTACGGAACTGGTATAATCAGAACCATCTACATTAACGACGGATGCGTTCAGTGCGGTGGCTACTCCAAGACCTGAGCCATCCTTATCGAGAGCGACGCCTGTGACATCGCTATAAACAAAGCCCGCGACGGGATTGGCCGCAAACCATGCCGCAATATCCACTGTGGCATGATTGGCGAACTGCGTGCCGTTGTGGCGCATGAGGCGAATGCCTCCCGCGGAGTTATCCGTGACAGCCAGTGTGTCGTTTGTCGGTGAAAAAGATACGACTTCACCAGCAGCGACTCCTAACGGAATGACTTGGTGCTGACGCAGACCATTGACTTGGGCTGTAAGTGGGAATGGTGCGAGGCCTATTAAGGCTGCAATGAATGGGTAATAAGTGCTTTTTGGTTTCATATGGTGGACGCATCTTAGCTATGCGATGCCACGATAGGATCAACGTGTGTTCCGACAACCGGTTTGCTGTGACAAACATTTCACGGTGTAAATGATATGTGGTTTTTTTGTGACGAGATTGATTCCGTTATGGTGTGGGAAATCTGTCGTGTCGTCACGCGCTGGGATTCCATGCCTTCGATAGGGCGAGATCTGTTAGTCAAACTGTGACGTGAAAGAAGAAGCGTCTTATTGAACGGATGACTGTCGAATACTTGGCATACGAGTCATTCGTGAATCGTCCGAGGTAGCATGGGTTTGGGACACATCCACTACGTATTCGTCTTCTAGCCAGTTGCGCCCCAGAAGAAGAGGATAAGTCAGACTGGAGCGGTCGTTGAGATTGATGCACACCTGTTTGCTACGTCCTTCGTGATGTATGGTCATTTCGACATAGACACGTTCACGCGTGCCACCGGAACTGCGCACTCGCGCCGTTTTCGCCAGCGGCAGACGTAGTGGAACGCGCGCACCATCCTGATTGACCGCGATGAATGCGACCATACCGTTTTCCATTTGTACGGCTTCCGCGTGCAGCGAGGTGCTGGCTGCGCCCGTGTCTACGCGCGCGACAAATTCCAGTGCGACCTCTTCAATCCTTACACGAGCGGTTTGGCCGATGACTTGTTTTTTTCTCTCTTGCGCGAGTTGTCCGCCTGTCCAAGCAAGCCCCACTGCAAAAAGCGCAAAAAGCCATAGGGCTGATGTTCTGCGATTCATTGATGGTTACTACAGCTAGAACCAAGCCGATATTACTGCGTAGAGAAAGAAAATTTTCCTTTGTGCAAAATAAGAACCGAACGAATCAGATGACGCAGCACAAGCACAGGCGATGGCTGAGTGTAGATGTGTTAGACTGGTAATGATGGAGTAATGGGATTCTCCAACCGTTGAAGGATTGACAAAATCATTTTCATGGAACAGCTTGCGCTCACATGAGAGAGAAAAAAATCGGTATCGTGGGTGTGGGGCGCATGGGAGCGAATATGGCACGGCGTTTGAAGGATGTTGGCTATGATGTGGTGGTGGTGTATGATCGATTCCCGACACACGCCGAGGTGCTTGCCTCGGAACTGGGCTGTCAAGCAGCAGATTCACTCGCGTCGGTTTCGGCAGCGGCAGAAATCATTCTCACGGTGGTGACCGATGACGCGGCGATGCGTGAGATTTTTGCTAGGGAAGGGGATTCCTTATTGAAACAGGCAGCAGGTCGTTTGTTTATCAATTGCGCGACCGTGAGCCCGCAGGTGCATGAGGAGCTTACCGCGGCTTGTGAGGCGGTGGGGGCATCGGCTCTGGAGGCATGCATGGCATCCAGCATCACCCAGGCGCGAGAAGGCACACTGTATTTGATGATTGGCGGTCAGGAGTGCGATTACCTCGCGGCGGAACCGCTGCTGCGCGATCTCTCGACGGCGTTGCGCTATGTTGGCCCGGCAGGGAAGGCGGCGCAGGTGAAGGCACTGGTCAACATGGTGATGAACATCAACACGGCAGGCCTTGCGGAGGGACTGGGACTCGGCGCGGCACTGGGCCTGGATTTGGCAATGTTGAAGGAAATTTTTTCCCAGACGGGTGCGAACTCGCGTGTGTTGGTGACGGACGGCGATGACATGATCGCCCGAGAGCATGATTGTTATTTCAGTGCGGCGCATGCCGCGAAGGATAGTGGCATCGCAAACGCACTCGCCGCAAAGGCGGGTGTGATAGTGCCATTGTCGGTGGCCACGCAGGCACAGTATGATGTGATGGTCGCGCGCGGACTCGGTGAACTCGACAAGTCGGGCATTGCTGAGCTGACATTTCCCGGACGTGGTTCTCTCTAACAAATTTTATGAAATTTCCCATTTTCAACGCACAGGGTGAGGTGCTCGATGTCGCCCACCATCCCGCGGCAAAATCCGACAGATTGATCCTACTGGGCCACGGGGTCACGGGCAACAAAGACCGGCCTTTTTTGATCGCTGTGGCGGAGGGTCTTACCGCACGCGGGTGGCCATGCTTGCGGATTTCGTTCAGTGGCAATGGTGAGTCGCAAGGTCGATTTGAGGAATCTACGATCAGCAAGGAAATCGGCGACTTGCAGGCAGTGCTCGATGCGATTCCTGACACCACGCGAGTAGCCTACTGTGGGCACAGCATGGGAGGTGCGGTCGGAGTACTGACGGCGGTGCGTGACGAACGCGTGCGCGTGCTGATCACTCTGGCGGGAATGGTGTTTACCAAGGAATTTTGCGCGCGCGAATTCGGCGAAGTTACCCCAGGCGAGGGTTGCATGTGGGATGAGGAAACGTGCCCGCTTTCTCAGGCGTTTGTGGATGATCTGCATTTGCATGAATCGACATTGGATGCTGCTGCGGCGATGCAAGTTCCGTGGTTGCTGGTTCATGGCACAGCTGATGACGTGGTGTTCCCCCGCGATAGTGATGCGGCGCATTATGTCGCACCAGAGCCGAAAAAACTCCTGAGCATCGAAGGCGCGGGGCACTCGTTTGATGAGGCTTCGTATGCTACGGTGATTGAGGAGATCGATGCTTGGCTGGGTGAATACTTATGAGGCATGTCTCGCATAAATCTAACGATTTGAGAGCTTCAGATTTTGATGTGAGGGGCTGGGACCTGGGATGGGTTTGCCGCCATAGATCTCGGGATCAAAGGAAACCGCTGGATAAATGGCTCATCGCTCATGTAGGCGTGTAGCATTGTCTGGATCTTTGCCAACCGTGCTGTGTTCAGCGCTGGTTGTGCACCTTACTCCGACTTCGGTGGCAGCAAGCCGAACTCCGGATTGTCCAGCGCGCCGCTGGGTAGATCGGGCTCTTTGAAATCGATAGGTTGACCAAACCATGAACCGAAAAAGCCGTGTTTTTTCTGATAGGCGATAGCTTTGTCCTTACCGAGTTGCATTTCTTTGAGCTGATCTGCCTTTACTTCGACGACGGGCACTTTTGAGGGTAGTAGGTCGCTGAAAGAGAAGCGAGCCACGTCGCCGCGCTTGATTTCCGGCAGCTTGGGCGCAGAAATAGTTGGCATTTTGTTTTTCAACGAGGAAATCGACCCGGAAAGCCCGCAGGATGGCAAAACTAGCGCTAGAGCGGCGAGGGCAATGGGGAGAAAGCGTTTCATAACGTTATCAAGGTTGATGCCTATTGCTAGCATGGCGCAGACCCATTTCCAAGCCAATTTTGTAACGTGTGGCGGACTTGTCACCAAGTTTGTCATCTTCCCATCTCCGGTAACCAGGTCATGTGGCGGCGGACACCGGTGAAGGCGGCATCGAGTTGAAGGCGTTCACACATCGCAGTAACGGCGCGCGCGAGGAGATCCACGTCGCCACGGGCATCGTGACGGCGCAGGGTTGTTTCTGCTAGGCCGAGGCGGGATTTCACGTGATCGAGTGAGTGGCCCAGCCCGCGAGTTTTACCGAACAAGAGCTTCGAGATGTGAATGGAATCGATGCAGGGAATCTCTCGCACTGTTTGTCCGTGACGGCGACTGGTGGCGGCGAGAAATTTCGAGTCGAAGCGCAGGCCATTATGCGCAATCAGGGTGGAGTCGCCGAGCCACTCGGAAAAGGCACACAGCACTTGTCCCGGGCTGGGGGCCTGAGCGACGTGGTGATTGCCGATGCCAGTGTAGTTTTCGATGAATGAAGTGATGCGGCGACGTGGGCGGGCAAAGCTAAAAAAGGCATCTTCCGCGATCAGTTGGCCGTTGCAAAAACGGACTGCGGCGATCTGGATCAGGTCATCGTCATCGGGATAAAGGCCGGTGGTTTCTAAGTCGTATATGGCGAAGGTGTGCATGGGAGTTTTTCTAACAAAAGTCGATATCAGTCATGCAGGCTCATGAGGCTCGATCGGCCTTGAGTTGGCCGCAGCCGGCGGCTACATCGATGCCCCGACGTTGGCGGAAGGTGACGGGATAGCCGGCATGGCGCAGGATTCGTTGAAAGGCGATGCCGGCTTTGTGAGCACTGGCGTTGCCTGCGAAGCCGGCGGTGGGATTGAGAGGAATCAGGTTAATGTGGACGTTGATGCCTTGCAGCAACTCCGCGAGCTGGTGAGCGATTTCCGGTGTGTCATTGGCTCCTGCAATCAACGTCCATTCGATGAAAATGCGTTTGCCGATGGTGTGATCGTAGTGACGACAGGCCTCGATCAGCTCGGCCATGTGCCATTTTTTTCCGACGGGGATCAGTGCTTGTCGTTGCGCGTCGTCGGCACCGTGAAGACTGAGCGCTAGGTTGTAGGGGCAGCCTTCATCGGCCATGCGGCGGATGGCGGGCACGAGGCCGACAGTGCTAATGGTAATGCGGTGTTTCGATAAACTAGGACCGCGCACATCGGCGATAGTGGCCAGTGCTTTCATCACGGCATCGTAGTTGTGCAATGGCTCGCCCATGCCCATTAGAACGAGGTTACGCAGGTGGGTTCCGTGATCGCGCCGCAGGATTCTCTGCACGTGCAGCACTTGGGCGATGATCTCGCCGGGGCGCAGGTGGCGGGTGAAACCCATTTGTCCGGTAGCGCAGAAAACGCAGCCCATGGCGCAGCCGACTTGTGTGCTGACGCAGGCGGTGAAGCGTCCATCGTAGCCCATGAGTACGGTTTCTATCGTTTTCCCATCGCGCAGGCGCAGCAGGAATTTCCGCGTCATGCCATCGCTGCTGCGGGTTTCGGTGACGGTCTCCGGCGCATCCACAAAAAATCCGGCACCGTCCGCATAGAAATTTTTCTCAAGCCAGCGCTGCAAGGGACCGAGAAATGTGGCGGGCATTTTCTCTAACAGATCGGCGTGTCCATGCAGAGATCGCCAGAGAGCTCGGGCGTGAATGGGATTCAGCCCACCCTGATGCAGCAGTTCCACCATTTCGGTGAAACTGAGATCGTGCAGTGAGCGTGACTGGCCCGGTGCGGCAGACATGGCAATACGGGAAAAATCATTGGATTGGCACCATGGAGAAGCCTTTGTCTCCGCCCGGTTCGGTGAATTCACCTGGATAAAAACCTGCCTCGGTTTCGGGATTGGTGATGACAAGATGCTTGACCCTGGACACGCAGCGCCCGTGGAGGTTGTCTTTGATTTTTTTATCGAAGCCGAGGTGAAGGTGGATGATTTTTTGCTGGTCCAGTTCGAATTCCGCGATGGCGTGATGCGGTGCGGCTTGGTAGTGAACGCTGGCGGCGTGAATCGTACCGGTCTGCGCGAGTTTGCTTCCCGCAGGGGTGAACATATAGCCCATGACTCCCTCCAGCGGAAAGGAAAAGAGATACACGCCCTCAGCATTTTCTAACGAAAGAGCCCAACCGGTGAGCGTCATGGGCGTGAGGGCGTCCGGATGATATTTTGCTAGGATGGGACGAAAACCGGTTACTGGAGAATCAGCAGGGTGGGTGACGTCGTAGTAGCGCACGGTGTAAGGCGATGGCGCGTGCCAACGGCTTTCGAGTTTTTGCCACTCTTGCAGTGCAGCATCGATGCTCGAGTATACGAGCAACTCACTGCGTTGCCCTTGGCTGAATACAAAGCGGGCGGTGTGCTCCGGGCTGGGCGCCGTCTCGCGCTGGTAAGGTGGCGCCGATAGCGTGGGCAATTTCATCGACGCGGCGGAAAATTGTTGCGCGGATTCGCCGATGCGACGGATGGTGATTTTTTCGATGATCACATCCGTAGTGGGTCTGTCGTTCGCATCGACTGTGCTTGTGAGGATGGCATCCACCACACTTTGACCAGCCACTACTTTTCCGAAAACGGTATGCTTGCCCTCCAGCCCTTTGATGGGTGTGCCGGTGACAAAAAACTGGCTGCCGTTGGTATTGGGACCGCTGTTGGCCATGGCGAGGACGTATGATTCATCGAAGCGATAGGTCGCGGGGAAGTTGACGTTCATTTCGTCAGGAAACTCGTAGCCCGGACCGTCGGTGCCATCGCCGCGCTTGGAGCCAGCTTGCATGAGCTTGAAGCCCTCGGCATCGATCACGCGGTGAATTGCCATACCTTGGTAAAACGGTTGCGGTGGCGTGAGCTGAGAAAGTTGGCCGTTGCGCTCATCGACCCACTGCCGCGTGCCCTCCGCCAGCGAAACGAAATTGGCGACGGTGCGCGGTGTCTGTTGAAAGTTCAACTCGCAAGTGAAGTAGCCTGCGCTCGTTTGCACATCTGCATACAGCTGCGCCATACCCTGAAGGGCACTGCCCAGCAGAGTGATCCATACAGCAAACAGGATGCGCATGAGCGCAAGGTGACATAGTTCAGAGGTGTTGACAACGGGAAACTTGGGCCGCGGAAATCAGATGCGGTCATCTGTCACCGAGAGACCTATATGATACGAGAATTTTCAGCGACGATTTCTTCAATCATACATCGTGATTTTCGTATCATCTTTTTCCAATCAAAAAAAACGTGTCACTATAGGTATCATACGCTTTTTTCTGAAGATCCTCATCCGAACGATCCCGTATATCAAGTCGTTGATCGGCTTTCGCCCATGCCTTTCCTGACAATCACATGCCACAACCCATGGCTTCGTTAGCAATAAAAGCCTCCTGCGGAGGGACATGAACCCATGCCATTTACCTTGAAAAAAGCCATGGCAATGGAGGCGAGGGGAGTCGAACCCCTGTCCGGAACGCCGTCGGCGATGACATCTACACGTTTAGCATGGGGTCAGTGATTCGGAGAAACGCGGCCCTCATGCGGCGTTGTTTTCCTAGGAACCTGTGGTTTCTCAGCAATCCATCCGGTTCCCCGACTTCATGCCCAGCCTGTTAAGTGTCGCCTTCCCCCCTAACAGGCGTCAGGGTTCAGACGTGGCCGTCAATTAAGCAGCCAGTGCGAGCTCGTTAGAGTCTGCATTTATTTGTTTTGATCGGCTATTAAGGAGGCCAACCGATCAACCTCCACGTGCAGTCAGCGCGTCAAACATCCCGTCGAAACCAGAACGCCCCCGTTAGCCAAGCAGGGGTATGATGCATGCGCTCGTCCTTTTATTCAAGGAAATTCGACAAGTCGTCGCGTTTTGTCCGGAGGTAGGCGCGGGTGTGTATTCGCGATTGATCGGGATGGTCCTGGCGCTCAGTCGGATAAGCCGAGCATGTGCATGATGTGTGTGGCCGTGAGAGCTCCCATGGTTTCACAATCGTGGAAGACATCGGTTTTGTGATATTTCATCAGATCTTTGGCGAGACGAATCACGTGACTGCGTGGCGCAAGTTCTTCACGCCGCATGATACCGAGCACGGCCTTGAGGCGGGTGTTTTCCACCCGGGCGCGACGAGCCATTTGCGCGCGTTCTTCCTCGACGTATTGTTCGATGGTGCGGCGGTTCAGTTCCTTGAAAGCCAGCTTGGTGACGGCTCGGTTGGAATCGAAATGATACGCGAGATACGTGTGGCCAGGACCTTCGTAAGATTGTTGGTCGAAGTCGATGGGGCGCACGCGGTATTGCACTTCCTCAAAGTCCGGCGTGATATCGACGACATAATTCACGCTGCGCATGTCGCCGAGCAAGCGGATGAAGCAGCGCTCGTTAAATTTCGTGAACTCCTTGGCGATTCGCACGCGATTGAGTTCGGGGCGTTTGAGGTAGTCGCGTTGAAAAACATTTCCAGGAACGCCAGCGATGTGCTCTTCGATGAGCGTATTGCCATTGATCAGATAGTTGATGCGATTGGGCGAAAGGATGTGCTCCAGCTCCAGGCCGTAGATGCGCGAGGCATCGGCTTGTTTGACATAGAAATAATCCGAGTTGTCGTTGTAGAGATTGGTGATGCGGACGCGGAAGGGTTTGGAATTTCCGAACTCGCCGAAGTCGATGCGATCCACGCATAGGTGCTCGTGCAGGCCGCTTTCGCCGCCGATTTTTAGTTCGGTGTAAATGCGGATCAGGCGCGCGTGGAGGGACGCGCGCATCTCTGGCGAATACATTGCTGTCAACCACAGTGTCTCGTTGCCGTGCGGATCTTCGTAGGGGGAAACGCCATGGAAACGAAAGAGGTCGTCATAGACCATCGGGATCTCGATCTGCCGCGCGAAGCGATGCAAATACTGCCGCAGCAGGGCGGAGGGCGCATATTTTTCTTTGCAGCGCGAGATCATAAAAAGCTAGGGATTAACCTAACAAGTCGCTGCGCGTGTAGAGCGCCAGCACGGGGATGCCGCGTTCTTCGATGGCGGCGCGGCCCCCTTCCTCGCGATCGACGAGCACCAGAGCGAAGGCGACTTTTCCGCCCTCGGCTTCGATCGCATCGATGGCTTTCAAGGTCGATCCGCCGGTAGTGATCACATCATCTACTACGATCACCGTATTTCCCGAGGAAAAATTCCCTTCGATCTGCTTGCCGCGTCCGTGGCCTTTCGGCTCCTTGCGCACGGTGAAGACCTGAAGTGGAGCGGTGGGGTTCTCGCGGGCGGAAAACATGCCGACTGCGAGCGAAATCGGATCCGCGCCCATGGTCATGCCGCCAATGGCATCGATGTGCAGGCCGTGCGCGGCGATGTATGCTTTCACGGCGGCCCAGCCGACCTCGCCGACGAAGTTCGCGCCATGGGCATCGAGCGTGGTGACACGGCAGTCGATGTAGAGATCGCTGATTTTTCCTGAGGCCAGCGTGAAGGTGCCAGTGCGGACGGATTTTTCTAACAAGAGTGAGCGAAGTGCGGAAACGGAGTCAGACATGCCCAAAGTCTGTCGGAATTTTTCAGCGAGGAAAAGCAGGAATTGAGAAAAGTCTTCGGTTGTCTTTTTGTCGTGCCAACAACCTTCCTCAATCGTGGAAATGACCCCTCAGGCGGATTCACGCAGTGCTTGCTAGCGGGGGAGCATTTGTGGCAGGGTGGGTCGCGTGCCGCAGTCGGAATACAAGACCGAGACCGAGTCGCTCTGGAAAGAGCGGGCTTTCGCGATTCTGCGCCTGATTCCCGGCGTCGGCCGCTTGCGCTTTCTGCGGCCCGGCTTTGATGCGTTGTTAGGCCCCTTGATCGATGCCTTCGCGGCCTTCGCTCTGGCGGACAAGCGCATTGAAGACGATGAGGCTGATTTGATTCTCGACTTGCTGCGTGCGGCGTTCCCCGAGGTGGACCACGGCTGGTTGGCGCGGCGCTTGCAGCGTTCCTTGCGCAATCCGCGTTCTCTCAATCACATCGCGGCGGAACTGCACGAACGGCTTGATGATTTGGGTAAGCTGGCGCTGGGTTTTCAATTGTGGACCTTGGTGGATGCTGCTGGTCGATCAGCGCCGCTGCGCGTGACCTTCGATGTGTTCATGCGGCGACTGGGTCGCCCGGACTACGGCAGAGAAATCCTTCAGGAAATGGCGGATGACGATGAGATCGTGCAGGCGGGAAGTTTCGAGCGCGTGACCTTTGGCGAGGCGGGTAAAGCGGACGTGGTGCTGCCTCCGCAGGCGCACGATCACAGCTTCCGCGTCTATCGTGTGGGCGATTTGGTGATGCTGCGCAATACGGGACTGCTGCCTTTGTGGGTGCGCGGGCGTTCGTTAGAAAGTGGCAGTTTCCTGCGTTTGCGCGAACGTCAGGCACTCGCGGTTCCGGGATGGACCTTACAGCACGAGGATCTGGTGCATTTTCTCAACGTCAGAAAAACCGGTCTCATGCCGCGCATTTATATTGCCGTAAGTGATGAGGGCATCACGGCCGAGCGCACGAAAAGCCGACAAAGCCTCGCGGTGTTGCGCTTCGGCCTGCAGGTGGAGATCGAGGCGCTGCGCGAGACGGACTTGCAGGTCGGCACGCATCCTTCCCTGCGGATCGGGGAAAAAGTATCGTGTTTTCATCACAATCGATTGGTCGATCCAGATGGGGCCACGGCGGATCTGGAGGTCTTGCGCAAGCAGGCGATCAAGGAGGGCGGGCGATTCCGCATCGATAACAAACGCCGACGCTTCCGTGTGTCGAACGATCCCACGGCAATTGCGAAGGGAGACCTGCTCATTACCGCCGGATTATCGCCGCGTGTGGTGTTAGAAATGCGTTACGTGCCCGAGGAATCGGCTGGGTATGTGGAGGTGATCGCGTCCGAGGGCGCGGTGACGATAGGCGATTTGCCGCTCCGTGGGGTCACGCGCTTGGAGGAGGGTGGGCTGATCCGCTTATCGCCGCGTCAGGCGCTGCGCTGTCGGTTTTCTGAGCACCTCATCGATGAAGAGCGCCACGTGATCGAGTCGCTGGTGGTGGAGGACTTGATTCACGATTTCAGCTACGAGGTACGTGCCTTGGACAATCTCAGCTTCACCGTGCAGCGCGGCGAAATGCTTTGCATCATCGGCCCCAGCGGCTCGGGGAAATCAACCTTGCTCTCTGCGCTGTCGGGACAGCTCGAGCCGACCCGTGGACGCGTGAAACTGAATGGTGTTTCGCTTTACAAAAATCGTGAAGAGTTGGTGCGCTTTATCGCCTACATGGCACAGGAAGAGGCCTTGTTTCCGCAGCTCACCGTGCGCGAGCATTTGCGCCATGCGGCCTCGATCCGACGTCCCGCGCAGTCCGCCGCGGATCGCGAGCGCCGCATCGATATCGTCCTAGCCGATCTCGGTCTGCAAGGACTCTCGCACCGGCGTGTCGGTTCGCCAGGAGAAAAAACTCTGTCGGGCGGCGAGCGTTCGCGTTTGAATCTTGGGCTCGATCTGGTTAGTGCGGCGGAGGTTTACTTGTTTGACGAGCCGATCTCTGGGCTTTCCTCGAAAGACTCCGAGCATGTGGCGGAAACGCTTCGTGCGATGGCGCGCGACAAGATCGTCATCTGCTCGTTGCATCGTCCCGGCGCTCAGGTGCTACGTTTGTTTGACAAAGTCCTGCTGCTCGATTCCGGCGGTCGGCTCGCGTATTTCGGTTCGCCACATGAAATGACCGAATACTTCCGACTCGCTTGTCACGAGTTGAGCATTGCGCATCCGGCGATGTCATCGCAGAGCGCCTTGGGAGCGGACTTTGTGTTCGATGTATTGGAGACGCCCTTGAACACCATAGGCGGAGGTCAGAATCCCATGGCGGCACGGCGTTTTCCGCCCACGTTTTGGCAGGAGCGTTTCGAGAGCGAGACGCTGATTCTCTCACTACAACGCAACACCGATGGACCGGCCTCGCGTCTTTCTGATGGTGCCTCGCTGATCAGCGAGCGCCCGTTTCCGCAGCGTCGTCGTCGCCGGGTGCAGGAGGTTTTTTCCCTGTTCGCTTCCCACTTTCAGCGCTCGCTTCTCTCGAAATTCCGTACGCGCGGCACGATGTATTCCACACTGCTGGAAGCGCCGCTGTTGGGTGGTTTGATTGCTTTTACGCTGCGTTCCTCGCCCGAGGGGGCATACGAGTTTCACACCGCGCTGCACATTCCCGCCTATCTGTTTCTGAGTGTCACGGTGGCGATGTTTCTCGGGCTAACGAACTCGGCTACCGAGATCTTGCGCGACAGGCAGGTGATCCGCCGCGAGCGCAATTGTTACCCCGGCGCTGGCATGTATGTGACGGCGAAATTTCTTGCATTGGCATTCGTGGCGACCTTGCAGTGTGGTGCCTACCTCGCCATCGCGCATCCGTTGTTGGAAATTCGCGGCATGTTTCTGGATCATTGGCTGTGGATGACGTTGACGGCCCTCACTGGCACTTCGCTCGCCTTGTTGGTCTCTTCCTTGGTGCGCACCGAACGCGCTGCGCTGACATCGGTGCCGTTGTTGTTAGTCCCTCAGATGCTGCTAGCCGGTGCACTCGTGCCGTTTAACGAGATGAACCGCGCGCTATTCGACGAGGTGGGCATCAATCGCGAGCGTGGCGGCACTCCAGTCCCGGCTCAGATGATGCCACTGCGCTATGCGTATGAGTCTATGGTCGTGGCTCAGGCAACGCGCAATCCTTTTGAAAAAGAGCGTATGCGTTTGCAGCAGCGTCTCGATACGATCACCGCCACGCGTGAACTCAGCAAAGAAAGTGCCGAGAGGCTGGAAGTGATGAAAATTTGCCTCACCAAGCTCTTGGCCGCTGGCAGCGTGAACGCCAGCGAGGGGGAGAGATTGGCGGCGACGATCGCCATGATCGCCCGCCGTGGCGATCGCGAGGCGGCTGTGGCACTGAAGGTCTGGCCCGAGGAGGCAGAGGATCAGAAAAAGGCGGAGTCCGTGTGCGATTATTTTGTGAATGCCCGCATCGACCTCATGACCCGCGAGGCCGAGGCATTCCGCGTGGATTACCGGAATCAGAAGCAACGGGCGATCTATCTCGCGCTAGAGCAACCGCTGTGGACGGAGCGCTGGATGGACACACTCCGCCGCAACGGGATCGTGCTGGCCTTGTTCATTCTGCTTTGCCCGGCACTGGCTGCTTACATTCTGCGACGCCAGAATCGGCGCGTTCGCTGAGGTGCAGATCGGCTCCAGCGGGTGCGGCCGTAGCCGGACCCATCAGGGAAGGCGAGATGGATCAATTGTCACACTATTTTGATTGACTACGAACGTCTTATTGCCAAAGACTTGTGTGTTTATGAAATCAATCTCCCGCGCGCGCCATTCCACATCGTTTCTCCTGCTTGCATGGATCATGGCTGCTGTTGTTCTGCCGCTGGGTTTCTCTTCCGGTCTGCGTGCCCAGTCGACCGGAAGCGGTATGCTATTCAATCGCAATCTCACCACTCAGGAAATCGTCCCACACGAGACGGATGGGAAAGTGGTCCGTTTTGCGCTGTCTTCCTCTCCGCTCTCGGTAACACTGCAAGGAATGAATGACGAAAATGGTCGCTGGCAGAGTCTGATGGTAGTTCCTCGCGTTCGTGCCAAGCTCAACCGGATTTCCATTCCCAAGGGTTGGGAAAATTCCGACCTGCGCGTGGTCGCCCACTATCGCTTATCGAACTCCAAGCGCGAGACAATCGGATCGAGCGTCAATGCAACCGAGCGTGTGGTGACTTTTTCTCTCCGCCGCAATTCCCGATTCTATTCCATCGAGGCCCGCCCCGATCGCAAGGCCGCCTGGACGCGTGTCAGCACGATCGCGGCGGATCCATCGGTCACGAGGTATCGCGTGCCTTTGCCTTCCTCTATCGCTGCGGGCTCTGAGGTGCGTGTGGTGGCTGTGCGCGAAGCCTCCCCGGTGCCTACCGCATTGGCTTCTTCCTTACCTACCGCTATGCGCGGCGGGCCTTCGCGTTTCGCTGCCGCCATCAAAGTGTCTTCGTCGCGTGTTTTGAGCAATGACGTTGTGACACCGCAAACTCCCGGTGGCGCAAATCCGGGCGTAACAACCAACACACCTCAGGAGTCGGACATCTGGAAAATCCGCGGAAATACCATCTACTTTTTCAATCGCTTGCGTGGCCTTCAGGTCATAGATACCTCGAATCCCGCGAATCCTCAGATTTCCGAGCTGGAAATTGCCGCTGTGGGCGAGGAAATGTATCTGTTAGGCGGTGATGCATCTCAGGCCGACCGTGCGCTGCTGATCAGCGGGTTGCCTTGGACTCCGTCCGCCCCAGAGTCAACACGGATCCACCATATCTCACTCATGGCCGGTCAGCTCAGCGAAGCCGGTTCCCTCGATTTGCCAGGCTCTTATGTCGAGAGTCGTATGATCGGTAGCTTTCTGCACGTCGTAACGACGCAATGGTCCTCCAGTAGCGGCGCTTGGCAGCCACGCACCTACTTGACCACGGTCGATTTCTCCAGCGGCAGCCTCGTTTCCAGCGCGGAGCAAATCGTCGACTACTCGGCATCTCAAGTCGGCGCCACAGGAAAATACCTGTGGTTGGCCGCGGAAACATCAGGTCATTCCGGTAATCACCAGTTGCTTGCTTTCCCCATCGCCGCTGATGGCTCGCTCGGAACTCCCAAACAAACGCTCGTTGGTGGCAGAATCCAGGATAAGTTCAAGGTGGGCGATACTTTGGATGGCTTGGCTGTCGTGGTGCAAAACTGGGAACGGTGGGAGCAAGTGACCTCGGTGGAAACATACGCAGACAATGGCACGGAACTGTCCGCCAGTGGCTCGGTCGAGCTGATCCGCGGCGAATTTCTTTACGCTACGCGCTTTGATGAGGATCGCTGCTACGTGGTCACGTTCCGCCAGACCGATCCGCTCTGGATCGTCGATCTCGCCGTCCCCGCCACTCCTACCATCCGTGGACATCTGGAAGTGCCCGGCTGGTCCACTTACATTCAACCCCTAGGAGATGTCTTGATCGCCGTCGGACGCGATGGCGGGAAAACTCAAGTTTCGATGTTCGATGTTTCCAACCCCGATCAGCCGACGCTAGCTCAACGCATCGATGTCGGGACTTCTTGGTCGTGGAGTGAGGCGGATTGGACGGAGAAAGCTGTCAAGATCCTGCCTGATTCCGGCTTGATTCTCATTCCCGTGGTAGAATACGCAGATGGCGGCGCCACGCAGCGGGTTTCGCTTGTCGATTTCGATGTCGCGGCGAAGACCTTGACACCGCGAGGAGCGATTGAGCACGATTTTTCCCCACGCCGCGCGGCTTTGCTCGCGGATGATATCATCGCCTCGGTTTCGAACCGACAGTTGCTTTTGGTCGATGCTTCCAATCGGGATGTGCCGGTTGTCGTGACCGACCGCGTGCTTGCGTTCGGCGTAGATCGCGTGGTGACTCATGAGGGAGTAGCGCTGATGTTTGAAAACGGCGATGGTTCTTGGGCCAGCGTGAATCGTAACACGGTTCTTCGTTCAGCGGCGATGAACGACCTAAAGACGATTCTCTCAGAAATTGAGTTGCCCTGTTCTTCGGTGAGTGCGGCGGCCGTGTATGGGGATCGATTGGTAGTGGTGGAAGAGTCGAATTCGTGGATTTACCGCCCTTTTGCGCGATCGGGAGTTCCCTCTGACTCGAATGCGGTCCTCAGCGTCTGGTCTTTGGAAAATCCCGCGCAGCCGGTGCTGATCGGCCGGATATCCTTGCCCTTCGCTTCGGGCTCCTCCGCGCAAATCCTCGGGCTGTCAGATGGAATGATCGCCATTGCCTCACGCAGCAGCGGTTGGTATCACTGGCTGCGTCCCCTGCCGTTTCTGGTGACTCCTATGGTTGATTCTACATCTCCGCTGGTCTCCGCAAGGCTTTCCGACATGCCACCGATGATGGGCATGGGTGGACAGGGTCTACGGATTGCGGTAGCCCAGATCGCTTCCGATACTCCCACCGTCCTGGGCTCCTGGAACCTCGAGGGTGACTCTTACAGTGGCATTTCTGATGTGTTTGCCAACGGGGACTTGCTGGCTTTCAGCTTCGAGCGGTCAGAGGCAATGGAAGCAAATACTTCCGAACGCTATTACGTAGATGGTTGGATGTCGTCATCGGTTCGCTCGTGGCTGCAAATACTGGATCTGGCGGATCCCACAGCGCCGATGCCATGGGCACCGGTTCAGGTTCCGGGTTCACTTGTTTCGTTGTCGGAGTGGACTCGCTCGGGAGCCACTGTTTTCACTCGCTCGGGAGATCGGATCGCTGCACTCGGATTCAACGGTGAAACCGCGCCTGTCGTGGCGGAGGTGAAAGCGGGGTTCGCTCATGTCATGATCGGCTCAGTACTTTTCGCGGCTTCCGACCAAGGAATCGCACGGCGTGAGTTTTCCTCCATGAATGGCAGTTGGGATCCCGCTACTTTCTGGCCCTTGGATCAGGCCAGCTCGATCCACTCGCTGATGCAATTGGATGGAGCACTGGCGGCGATTAGCCACAACCAAGCATGGATTCTCGGAGCAGATCAATCTTTCGTCGGATACGACATCCTCAGCAGCGCCCATTTCGATGCCGCGGCTCGGTCCGGTGATACATGGGTCGTGCCAGCAGGGGAATACGGCCCGCTGCTGCTCAAGCCCTGAACCGATCGGTCGCTCTGGCATCGATCGCGTCTGGCATGCCTCCGGCAGGATATGGTCGAGTTCTGGCGTATGCATTCTCGCGTTTGAGTGAAGTCTCCGCAGTTTCTTGAAAAAGAAGCATGCCTCACGCGGTAGTCCTACACTCATGAAAAAGACAGGATACTCCTTGTTGTTGTGGTGCGTCGCTCTGCCGGCGATGGCCGATGTGAAGTTGCCCGCGATTTTTTCCGATGGCGCCGTGTTGCAGCGAGATCAACCAGTCAATGTTTGGGGCTGGGCTGCCGCGGGCAAGGCGGTCACCGTTCGCTTTGGCAATCAACAGGCGGAGACCAAAGCGGCGGCGGATGGCTCATGGATGTTGTCGCTAAAAGCCATGCCCGCCTCGGCGCAAGGTCGACCACTCAAAGTCCAAGAAGCCGGTGGCAAGGAAGTCACGGTCCAGGATGTGCTCGTCGGTGAAGTTTGGCTCGCCAGCGGACAATCGAACATGGAGTGGACGATATCCGCCTCGCAGGAGGCCGACAAGGCTGCCGCCACGGCAACTCCCTTGCCTCAGGTGCGCATGATCAAGGTGCCGAAAAAGGTCACTCATGCGCGACAGGACGACTTTGTCGGAAAATGGGATGCCGCCACACCTGACAAAGTTATGAGTTTTTCCGCTGTGGGTTACTTTTTCGCCCGACAACTCCACGAACAGCTCAAGGTGCCCGTGGGTATCATCAATAGCTCGTGGGGCGGCACTCGCATCGATCCCTGGCTGGCAGAGGAAGGCTTTGCCAAGGTAGCCCCGCTGGCGGATATGGCCAAAACACGCGCCAATCAATTGCCGGGTTCGCCCACATTTGATCAGTCCTTTCGGAATTACCTGAAGCAGACACGCACTTGGTGCGATGCCGCAGAAAAAGCGATGGGTGCAGGTCAAGCGATCCCCGTCCAGCCAGCCGCGTTGTCGATCCTGCCACTGCAAAGCCAGACCGGAATGTATCAAGCAATGATTCACCCCGTGCGCCGCTATGGCATCAAGGGATTTCTCTGGTATCAGGGCGAGAGCAACAACGGCGAGGGCATGCTTTATTATGAGAAAATGCGCGTGCTTATCGATGGCTGGCGCACGCAGTTCAGTTCGCCGAACGCGCCATTCTTCTTCGTGCAGTTAGCACCCTTTACTTACAATAAACCCGGTCTTCCGGAAATTTGGGCCGCGCAACAAAAAGCCCTCGATATCCCGAACACGGGCATGGCGGTGATCAATGACATCGGTAACGTCAAAAACATCCACCCCGGAAATAAATCGGAGGTGGGTCGCCGTCTCGCGCTTTGGGCCTTTGATCGCACCTACGGCATCAAACAAAAAGAGGTCAGCGGTCCTTTGTTCCGCGAGGCCAAAGCTGAGGGCAAGAGTATCAAGGTGTCGTTCGATCACACCGGCAGTGGTCTGGTGGCACGCGATGGAAAGGCTCTCTCGCATTTCGAAGTTGCTGCCGCCAATGGACAATTCCAGCCCGCCGTCGCCACTATCGCCGCCGATGGTAAGTCGCTCTCTGTGACCTCAGATGCCGTCCCCGCCCCACAGCAAGTGCGTTTCGCCTGGAGCGAAACCGCGGAGCCGAACCTGATGAACAAGGAAGGCCTGCCTGCCGGTGCGTTTCATAGTCAATGGGGCAAGTAAAGCAGACCCCATCGTTCGATGGAAATTCCCGCCCGCCCGTGGATCCCCGTCACCACCCGCAACCGCTGGGCGTGGGGATTCGCGTGGGCGAGTCTCTTGCTGTTGTTGGTCTGGCACCTGATGCCGCAGCTCAGCTACGATTCCATCACGGAAACGTGGATCAAAGAGGGATGGGTCATCACTGATATTTGGCCCAGTATCTTCCGGGATCTCTACCAATCCGTGCAATCCACTCCAGATGTGGAGGACGCTCTGAGTATCGTTGCGTCTCTTGCACTGATTTTTCTCGTAGCGATCCAGTTTCTCCTCGCTCCCCTGTGGCAGGTCGTCAGTATGTCTCGTTTGTTGCGATTCATTCCTGCTGGTTTGTGCGCTCTGGGCTTGATTGTCGTCTTGTATTTTATCATCGATGATTTCATCCCGCTGCAAGAGAACGAGATATATCAAGCGGTGTTGCTTTCCCTCATCGCCCTAAATTTTCTCCTCACACTACTCGCTCTTTTGCTCTATCATCCCGAAACAAAATCTATTCATCCATCATGAAATACCTCGTATTATTCACTTATCTCGTATTATCCGCATCATTTGTTCAGGCGAAGAAGCCGAACTTTATTTTGATTTTCATGGACGATATGGGCTATGGCGATCTCGGTTGCTACGGTGCTACGAAACAAAAAACCCCGCATCTGGATCAGATGGCGAAAGAGGGTATCAAGCTTACTTCTTTCTATGCCGCGCCGGTGTGCTCGGTATCGCGCGCCCAGCTTCTCACGGGTTGTTACGGTGCCCGCATTTCCGTTCCTGGCGTGTATGGTCCTGGCTCGCCCCAGGGACTGAATCCGAGTGAAACCACCATCGCCGAGCACCTGAAACAACTCGGGTATGCTACGCAGTGCATCGGTAAATGGCACGTAGGCGATCAAGCGGAGTTTTTGCCAACCAAGCAGGGATTCGATCACTACCTCGGAATCCCGTATTCGAACGACATGCAGGGCAAGCCGCTCGACTCCGAGGAACGCGTGGTTCCTTTGCTGCGCGATGACAAGATCGAGCGCCTGCTCAAGGATGAGGATCAGCGCGATATCGTGGAGCTCTACACGCAGGAAGCGATCCAGTTCATCCGCGCGAAAAAAGATCAGCCGTTTTTCCTCTACCTCCCGCACACCGCGATCCACACGCCGATTTATGAGAGCAAGAAATTTTCTGGTAAATCGCAGAACGGCCGCGTCGGCGATTGGATCCAGGAGGTGGATGATAGCACCGGTCGTATCCTCGCGGTATTGAAGGAACTCAAGCTCGACGAAAACACGCTGGTCGTGTTTACTAGCGATAACGGACCATGGGAAAGCCAGGGCAGGGACGCCGGCAGCGCTGGGCCCTTGCGCGGTGCGAAAGGTAGCACCTGGGAAGGCGGCATCCGAGTGCCCACGATCGCGCGTTGGACCGGGAAAATCTCCGCAGGCACTAGCAACGATGCCGTGCTCGGCACCATCGACCTCCTGCCCACTCTCGTCTCCCTCGCCGGTGGTAAGGTGGCGGAGCAGCCTTTGATCGATGGCCGTGACGCCTCCGC
Source organism: Akkermansia muciniphila (assembly GCA_945888515.1). Taxonomy (GTDB): domain Bacteria; phylum Verrucomicrobiota; class Verrucomicrobiia; order Verrucomicrobiales; family Akkermansiaceae; genus UBA956. The sequence goes on from CAMDAD010000005.1 coordinate 81,932, forward strand.
GCAGTTCATGGGCAAATCCACCGAGTCCCCACGCGTGGCGCACTATGGATTTCTTCAATATCAACTGCAAACCGTGCGCCAAGGTCCTTGGAAACTGGCGATCACTCCGCAAAATGAAGCCATGTCGCGACCCGTCAAGGATGACGCCAAGGGCCCAGAGCCGCGCCTCTATCACCTCGGCAAGGACATCGGCGAAACCACAAACGTCGCCGTCGCGAACCCAGAAGTCGTCGCCCAATTGCGCGCGCTGGCCGAGAAGATGAATGCCGAAATCGGCGGTAGCCACCCCACCGCTCGCCGCCCCGCCGGCAAGGCTCCAGACGCCAAAACGCTCTACCCGATGCAACCGCGAAGAAAAGCTGCTGCAGCGAAGAAAAAGTAACGAAGTGAGCGGATCTGCCTCTAGGTCTATCCAAAATGCAACAAGTGTTGCCGATGTCACCAATCACGTCCCACAATCTGCAGTTCCCACTGTGGATTGTTAGATCAAGCTAGACGGACCGTACTTCGACTCTTCGAAGCGAGTCATGTCACCTCATCGTTCGTCCTCAGCGGCGCGTAAGGTTTTACTGGGGTGGTCGTCCGCTGGATAGGAAATAGCAGTTCGTGCGATACGTGCGCTCTGCGAAATGAGAGTGGGTAGATCGAATTGCAAACGACGCAGATCTTCCAAGCCCGTCTCCATGGCGAGACGCATTACATCAGCCTTACTAAGGCCTGTTTTTTGAGCGGCCTCGGTGATTTTCTCCAGAAGCGCAGGCTCAAAGCGTAACTGAGTGATAACGGTCTTTGAGTTCATGACAAGCACAGTAAAGCAGAACCAAGCCCGTGTAGCAATTTTTTCTACTTTTTTCTTGCGTTCGTTACTGTTTTAGCTACGAGCGACAACACACACACGTCAAGTTAAAGCTAGAACACCTGATTCTATCAGGGATTTTCGGTTGCGATTGCCTCGTTTGATGTCACGTGGATCGGGATCGGGAAGAAAGGCCTTTGCTCAGGGACCGTCGATCGAGATCGGTGGGGTGGTGGCCTCGGTGGGTTGTAGGGAGTTGCTCGGTTCAGTGGTGGTTTTTTGCAACAGATCAGCGCGTGATTTCAGCAGGGCGTCGATGGTGTATTTCGAGACCTCATAGACGCGGCCTTGGAAGGCTTGTTCGGTCTTGAGCTTTTCCTGCAAGGTCTTGAGCGATGCCTGGAAAGCCTCATCCGCTGCTTTGGCGTCTTCCGGTTTTTCGTCGGCAGGCTTCGTTCTTGCGGTAGCGAACTTGCCATCGACCTTAACGGTCATTTGGTAATTTTCTTCCGCGGGAGGAGTCTCTTCGCCAGTCTGCGCGAGCGCATCGGGGACTTTCAGTGCGGGCTTAGCCAGCAGCGTGAGCGTGTAGGTGAAGCCATCGGTGGTGGTGAGGGTGGCCACGCGGCGCTCGGGGGATTGTTCGACTACGCTGGCTTCGGTGCTTGTCACATCCTGAAAGCGCGCGGAGGACAGAAGAGTTTTGTATGACCCAGCAGCGGTGGTATCGAGACTCTCGGTGGCTGCGGCACCTTCGAGGGCGAACTCGGCATTTTGATCGGCTCGAGTGAGTTTCCACTCGGCCTGCTCCGGTTTTCCAGCGGCGCTGACAGCGATTGAGTTGATCTTATCGACGGCGATGAACGACTCGTTGAGCCAGTCCTTCGGATTCGCCGAGGCGGTGGGGAAGCTTTCGCTGGTGACGTAGATGCCACTGTCATCAGCGGCATTCTGGATGTAGCGGCCGCCGCCCGTGGAGTCCTTGCCGAGGGAAATGGTGGCTGCTTTTGATTTGTCGGCCTTTAAGAAAGTCAACTGCACGCCGTGCTCCTCGGTTTTTTTCGAACTGTGATCCATGCCAAAGCGCTTGCCATAGCTAGGGCCTGCCTCGATGGCGTGGTTGATCTTTACGCTTTCCATGGTGCGCAGCAGGTTGTTGATGTTAGTGAAGTTCGCGGGGTAGTTTCCGCGCTCCACGACGATCCATCCATCGGCGCTTTTGTCCAGTGTGACTGACTGCTCGGCTCCTTTGATCTGAATCGAGCTCACTTCGGTGGCGGGGAACGAGGCGAGCACGGTCTCGCCGCGGCGGCGGTCGGTTTGCGCTTCACCTGAGTCGCCCTTGCGCGACTTTAACGAGAAGACGCTGGCAGTTAAGACAAAGACGAAGATCCACAAGATGATGACTGTTTTTTTCGACATATGATGTGAGGAAGGTTGTTAGAAAAAGAGGGTAGGATTAACGAGCGCGGGAGGCGCGGCGGCGGGAGAATGCGACGGCGAGACCGGCGAAAAATACGAGGGGCGGCACGATGCCGAGATTCATGGTGATGATTCGTGCGGAGAGCGAGTCCTTGTCGCGCTTGAGGCCTTTGTAGAGGTCGCGTATTTGGCGGTTGGTCTGTGTGACTTCCTCGCGGAATTTTTGTTCCTCTGCTTCCATCTCTGGGGCCAGGCGCACATCGCGGCTGTTGCTGCGATCGGCGGCGATCTTAGCGAGGCGGTCTTGTGCCTCGCGCAGTTTTGCTTGCAGTTCTTGCTGTTTGTCCTGTGTCGAGCTTTCCGCAGCTGCTTCCATTTCGCGGATGAGCGTGAAGGGGCGGCGGATCGAGGCGCGGCTGCGGGCACCGATGAGATCGGAGGAAGACGCGGCTTGGTCGATGATGTTGAGCAACAGCACCGAGTTGCCATTGTAGGGCATGGCGGCCTGCATGCCGCCCATGTTCTGGATGCGGTAAGCACCTTGGTTCGAGAATGCATCGGTATCGGCGATCACAAACACGCTGGATTCGGCGCTGCCTTCTTTGAGCCATTTCGATTCTTCCGGCTTGGGAGCCTCTTCTTTATTCTCGCCTTCGGCAGGAGTGGGTTCTTCTTTTTTCTCGCCGGGCTTGCCATCGGGGAACGCGGTTTTGAAACGACCAGTCAAACGGGTGACGAGCTCGTAAGAACGGCGATTGGTGATGGAGAGATTGCTGCCGAATTGCGAGGCCTCCATGGCATCGACGAGGCCTGCCTGAACCGAGGAGCGCAGCAGGGTCGAAGCAGAAAGTCCGTTGTTGCCTTGATTCGTAATGGCGCCGGGAAGCACGAAGAACAGATCGTTGAGGTTTTTCGTGATCACATCGGTTTTCTCTGGCATCGCTTCTTTCGGTAAGCTCAGGATGGCATAGCCGGGACGATTGCCCTGAAGGACAGTGCGATACTTGGCATCGGCGAGCGTTTGCGTGCTCTCGAAATTGATGTTCCAAGCAGGTAAAAGCGTGGGCAGAGTAGAGGACACGGGGGTGCCGCCACCCCCACCACCAAACATTGGATTGCCGCCAGCGGTGGCTGCAGCCTCGAACGAATAGGCATCGAGGCAGGCAATGAGTGTGCCACCGCGAAGGATGAATTGATCAATCGCGAATTCCGTCTCCTTGCTAATGCCCGCAGGATGGACGAGCAACAGCACATTGACGTCGCTGGGGATTTCCTGCGCCGCCATGTCCACATCGCGGATCTCGTAGGTCTGGCCGAGCTGTTGCAGAATGACCCAGCCCGGATTGCCTTGCTGGCCCGGCATCATGGCGGGACTGGGCTTGAGATTCAGCGCGGTCATTACACCGACGACCGGCTTTTTCACCGCCGAAACTTCACCGACGGCGCGGGAGAGATTGTATTCGAACATGGTCTCCTGTTCATCGAGCGCCTGGGTATCGAAAGGATCGATATTGATGCGCGATGTCTGGTCCAGGCAGGAAATCGCCAAGCCGAGCGAGACGTTTTCATACTGGTTGATGTTTTGCGTCTGGATGCCATCGAGGTTCGCGGAGTCCTCGGCATCGGTATCGGGCTGCGGGTCGAGATTTTCCACGCGTAATTTGCCATTCGACAAATTGACGTATTCCTTGAGGATGTCATCGACGCGGCGAATGAAAAGTTTCGTCTCGCGCGGCAGGGCCTCGTTTTTACGAGAGGCATAGTAGCGGATGGTGATCGGGGCGTCCAGTTTGGATAGGATCGACTTCGTGCCTTTTGAGAGAGTATGGACTCTGTCCTCGGTGAAATCGGCACCCTTCGTACCGAAGGATGTCAGCGAGATCAGCCAGTTGGCGAGGAAGGCAATCAGCACAAGCGCCGCAATGCCAAGGGCGGCGCGAACGACAGGATGAGTGGTTTTCGGGTGATTCATGACGTTAGAAAATGTGGGTTATGCGCGTTTGGCGGAGAGGATGGCCGAGGTGCCGAGCAGGCAGGTGAAAATGATGGAACCGAACCAGACCATGTCCTGGTAGCGGAACATGCCACGGGTGAGCGAGCGGAAGTGATCCCAGACGCCCAGCGAGGTCAGGGCCTCGACGAGGAAGTCGACACGGAATTTAGCCAACTCGCGAATGAAAGCTTCGTAGCCGCACAGCACCATGAGCGTACAAATTGCGACAGAAACGATGAGACACACTACTTGGTCGCGCGTGCAGGCACTGACCAACATCGTGATGGCAAGGAACACACAGCAAGTCAGGTAGGAGCCGAGATAGCCGGAGAAGATGCGCCAGTTATCTGGTTCACCGAGATAGTTCACCGTGATGATGAGGGGAAATGTCAGGACGAGCGCCAGTAGCCAGACAAAAGCGGCGGCGAGATACTTGCCGATGATCGCAGTCCACGGTGGAATGGGGAAAGTGCCTAACAGCTCCAGCGTGCCGTTGCGTTGCTCATCCGACCACAATTTCATGCCGACTGCCGGAGCAAGCAACATGTAGAGCCAAGGATGCCAAAACAGGAAGGACCATTCGAGATTGGCATCACCCGCGAGGATGAAGGCGCCGAAGGTGAAATTGAACAGCAATGAGATCAGCAGGAAGATCAGGATGATCGCGTAGGCTGTCGGTTGGGTGAAATAGGAAACAAGTTCGCGTTTGAGGATCGTCCAAATGTGTTTCATAGAAAAAATGCGTTAGGTTCAGGCCGCGCTGTGGGCGGAGTCATGCGTGGTCAGTTCACGGAACAGATCGTGCAGCGAGCCGCTGGTGCTCTGCGCTTTGAGCTCTGCGGGGGTGCCGTCGGCGACGATTTTACCGCGATCAACAATGACAGCTCGTGTGCAAGAGGCGTCCACTTCCTCGAGAATGTGAGTGGAAAAAAGGATCGTCTTGCTCTGTCCGAGGCGCTTGATGAGCTGGCGGACTTCGTGTTTTTGGTTTGGGTCGAGACCATCCGTCGGTTCATCGAGAATCAGCACCTCGGGGTCGTGCAGCAAGGACTGCGCGAGGCAGGTGCGGTGGCGGTAGCCTTTCGACAGGGTATCGATCGATTGTTTTGCTACCGATTGGAGGAAACACGTTTCGATCGCCCGCTCGACGGCATCTTTTTTCGCACTGCCGCTGAGATTCCGCACGTCCGCGCAGAATTTGAGGAAGCCAATCACCGTCATGTCATTGTAGAGCGGCGCAGATTCCGGCAGGTAGCCGATTTTTTGTTTGGCGAGATACGGTTCATCGACAATCGAGTGTCCGCACACGCGGGCGTCACCAGAGCTCGGGGTGATAAAGCCAGTGATCATTCGCATGGTAGTGGACTTCCCTGCGCCGTTAGGGCCGAGAAAACCGAGCACCTCGCCCGGTTTCACCGTGAAGGAGAGGTCGTTGACTGCGAACTTGGGACCAAAATGTTTTGTTAGATTTTCAACTTCGATCATATACAAGTTTGTTCGTTAATGAGAATGTGTTGGCTCATTGAAACGAATAGCGATGCTGAATCGGAATTTGTCTAAAAATCCCAGTTTGTCAAGGTGCGCGTGAGTCTCTCGCTTGCGAGCAGTTGGATTCGCCGAGTGTGGCTTGCGGCGATCCCACGAAGTAATCTTCGTTCCCCGTTTTTTATTGCTTGCATCGATATTGTCGTTGCGCAAACTCTGGCACTGATTTGAACTTACTGCGGTTATGAAAACGACTCTCACTCTGATTGCCTTGATTGCCCTTACCGGAGTCCTGCCGGTACAGGCGCAAAGAAACAGACGAAATGGTGCTGCGCAGCGAGCGCAGGCGCAGGAACGCAAAAAGGAGCAACAGGAAAGGGCGAAAAAAGATAAGATCAATCAGGAGATCGATGGGTTTCTCAAAGACCGTGACCGCAATAACGATAAGTCGTTGACCTTGGAAGAATTTGTGAGTGGCGAGGGAAATGCCAAGGCGGCAGAGTCAAAATTCCAAGAGCATAACAAAAACAAGGATCGCTATCTTTCCAGGACCGAAATTCAGGAAATGTTAGGTCTGTGATTGTTTTGAGCTTCGGGTGAGCTCACTCGGAGGGAGGAAGTTGCTGGATTTGTTTCCACGCTTTGCCTATCAGCAGAAAAAAGCCCACGAGTGTCAGCAGATCCACGACGGGACCGTAGATGGTGATGAGTGGCGACGCGCCGTCACTTACGAATTGCGTAGCGATCCACTTGGCGGCAAACGCAAACAGCAATAAGCCATTGCCGACGATGAGAGGATACATCCAGAATCGCGGCGAGTGGTAGCCTTTTTCCGAGGTCTTGCGGTGAAACATCACGGCGGCGATGACAGAAACGACGATCAGGATCAGCATGGCGCGGGATGAAAAAAACAGCCCGTCGGCAGAACCGAGCGGGCCTTTGTCCAGGGAGATAAGATTACGCAAACACTTCGCCGTCGCGGAAGAAGCGCTTCAGCTCGGCGGCGGCGGCTTCCGGAGAATCGGAGGCGTGGCAGACGTTGACCATTTTGTCTTCGCCGAAGTCACCGCGGATGGTGCCGGGTGCGGCGGCTTTCGAGTCGGTGGGCCCCAGCAGGTCGCGGACCCGGGAAATGACGTTCTCCCCCTCTAGGGCGAGCGCGATCACCGGCGTCTTACTCATAAACGCGACAATTTCTGGAAAGAATGGCTTGTCGGCGATGTGCGAGTAGTGGTCTGCCAGAATCGCGTGATCCAATTGCATCATCTTGATACCGCGGATGCGAAATCCTTCGGCTTGGAAGCGTGCCAGAACGGTGCCGACAATGTTTTTTTCGACGGCGTCGGGTTTGAAAAGAATCAGCGAGGTTTCATTGTTCATCGGGATGGGGTTAGTCGCTGTGGGCATTACGCGCAAGTCTTTTTTTGCCGGCGAGTGGCAATGCAAGCGCTGATCGCATGGCACTTGCGGTCAATTCATTGAGAGACATCAAAAAAAATTCGTTAAAATCTGTCACCATTTGGCGTCGTGTTACTGCAAACCCATATCCGCAGAGCTTTCGCAACCCGAATCCCCACAACGACTGATGAAAATCCCACGCAATACGATCTTTGGTGCCTTGTTCCTCATGGCCCTTCAGGCCTCCACCTCCGCCGCCACACTCTACTGGGATGGTGGCACTGTGAACCTTACTGGCACGGGAAACGCGGCCAGTAATCCCGCTGCAAACGGCACGTGGGACAGCGGGACGATTCGAAACTGGGACCCGGAACCCAGTGGATCTGCCTTTGTTGCGTGGAGCAATAGTTTTGCGGACACCGCGGTTTTTGCGGGAACGGCACGCGCAGTCACGGTGAGTGGAACGGTGCAAGTGGGGACAGTGAGTGTCAGCAGCTCAAATTATGTTTTCAATACAGGTACGCTTGCCTTCTCTGCAGGTAGCATAAACGTCAATGCCACCACCAATGTGGCATTCAACTCGGCACTCTCTGGTTCCCTTGTGTTCAATGCGACGGGAAACACAACGAATACCGCTCAGGCGGGAGGCATTGGAACGGTTTCTGCGAACAACACGGCGTTGACGTCTTTTGAGTTGAACACGAACGGACTCGGTAACCAGTTACTGGTAAGCAACGCGGGCTCTCTGGGACCAGCGGGAAGCACGGTCAAAATCACACGTGGGATCGTAGGTTTGTCTGCCTCTGCTAATACCACATACAATGCGTGGTCCACTAACTTTGCAGGAGGCATTCTTCGCTTGCGGATCGTGGGCACCAGCACCTATGCCGGCAATGGCACACTCACCGCCAACACGGAATTTGCCTCGATCGCAGCTGCTAACTTAGCGTATTCGGGCAATCTGGCGCTGGGAACGCACACACTCACGCTTGCTCCGACGAGTTCCACGGGAGCTGTCACCATACTGTCGATACAGGCGAAACCACCGATCGCGTGGTGGATTTGAGCGGTTCCACCTTTGGCGCTACCATCGATCAGTCCGGAGCGAGTGGATTGCTGAAATTTATCAGCAATTTCACTGCCACGGGAGCGGGGAGTAAGGCCCTGACATTGCAGGGCTCCACTCTAGCGACGGGAGAAATGGCAGGCGCGATCGTCAATAACAGCGTCGCTAACGTCACCTCACTGGTGAAGAATGGTAGCGGAACTTGGACACTATCCGGCAATAGTAGCTTTACGGGTGGAGTGCAGATCAATAGTGGCGTTCTCGCTATCAGCAATAGCGGTAGTTTGGGCCTAGGACCGAAGACGGTGACTCTTACTGCTACGGCCGATAAATTGCTGGAGCTCGATGGCAGCGCAGGCGCGATCAGCCTCGCGGCGAATCTGAGTTTTTCCACCAGCGGATTCAATGGTGTCATTCGTAACGTGGCGGGCGACAATACGATCAACGGCCCGATTACCATGACATCGGGCAATGGCGATACCAAGGTGATCAGTGATGGTGGATCTTTGACACTGGCAGGAAATGTGACGACTGCTCCTGCGGCGGGAGCTTTCCGAGTATTGGATCTCGATGGAAGTTCTTCGGAGGCGAATGCCGTCAGCGGTGTGATCAGCAATGGTGGAGGATTTCTCACGCACCTTACCAAGAATGGCTCCGGCAGATGGGTGCTGAGCAATGTCAACACTTACACTGGACCTACGCAGGTGAATGGGGGCGTGCTGCAACTCGGTGCCACAGGCTCGATCGCCACGAGCTCCGCGATCCGTATCGGCGCTGGTGCCAAGTTCAACACCACCGAGCAGGCATCGTTTGTCCTCTCAGGAGCGCAGCCTGTGACATTTGTGTTAGATGGCGCCGACTCTGGCTCTGCTGGTCGGATCGAGGCAAGCGGGTTGGTGATCAACAGCGCGGTGGTGAATTTCACCGTTAATGGCACTTTGGACGACGCGGTCTATGTTCTCGCGTCCTACACCAGCAAAACAGGCGATGCGTTTGCGAGTGTGACGCCGCCCAGCGGATACAACGTCGATTACGCTTACAATGGAGGCTCGCAGATCGCACTGGTAAAATCCGGCTATGATGCATGGCTGAGTCAGTATCCAAACCTTGCTGACAAGACGGAGGGGGGAGATTCGGACAATGATGGCCTGATGAATTTGCTCGAGTATGTTCTGAATGGAGATCCCGAGGCTTCGAGTCTGACGATGTTGCCGACGCTCGATGCCTCAGGAGCGAACTTCTTGTTCCAGTTCACCCGTCGAATCGAGTCCACAGAGGATACCATCCAAGTCTTTGAGTATTCCACGAATCTCAACGGCTGGACTCCAGTAAATATCACTGGCACCGCTGGAGCGGGCGTTTCCTTTGGCACACCATCGGCTGGCTTGCAGACGGTTACCGTAAGCATTCCCAAAGGCAATGAAAGCAGGATGTTCGGACGACTGAAGGTGACAAAATGATTCTTCCCCAATCAGTTCCTTTTTTGTTTTATGCGTTGGCATTCCAACGCATCTTGAGGCACAGTATCGCGCATGGCAACATGGGGATTTGAGCCGATTGCGATGGAGCGGGTGTGGGGTGGTAGGATGTTGGAGACGCATTTCCAACGTAGCCTGCCGGATCCCGCCGCGCCGTTTGGGGAATCGTGGGAAATGGTAGATCGTGCGGAGGCGCAGTCGGTGTTGTGCACGGGACCGCTGGCAGGCACGACTTTGCATGAACTGTGGAGCACGAGGCGCGAGGAAATTTTTGGCGCGGGCTTGGTGGACAGTGATCGTTTTCCCCTGCTGGTAAAAATTCTCGATGCCCGAGACGATTTATCGATCCAGGTGCATCCTCCGGAGTCTCTGGCGTCGGAAATGGGTGGCGAGCCGAAGACGGAAATGTGGTATATCGCCGCAGCGACCGCGGGTGCCAGGCTGGTGGTGGGACTGCGGGCGGGAGTGACGCGTGAGAGTTTCACCGAGGCCATTCGCAGCGGCACCGTGGCAGAGCAGGTGCATGAAATTCCGGTGAGCGCGGGGGACTTTGTCTTCATCCCCTCGGGGCGACTGCATGCGATCGGCGCGGGATTATTGATTTTTGAAATCCAGCAAAATTCGGATACGACCTATCGGGTGTTTGATTGGAACCGACTGGGGCTGGATGGGCAAGCGCGGCAACTCCACATCGAGGAGTCCCTGGCGAGTATTGATTATTCTGATATCGAACCCGGACTGGATCAGGCGCGGGGGAATGTGATCGCGGCGTGTGAGTATTTTGTGGTCGAGCGTTTTGCCATTGCCCTCGGCGAGATGATAGGCTGCGCGCGTGCGGATCGATTCAGCCTCTTGCACATCGTAGAGGGAGAACTCACTGATCGTGAGGGCAAGAGCTGGGGTGCGGGTAGCACGGTATTGCTCACTGTAGGAGAATGGGGCGTTCGAGCGGTTAAGGAATCGATCGTTTTGCGCACGCACATTCCCTGAATGTGTTGCTTGCGCCGTGGCGAAACCGCGCTAGCTTTTGGAGATGACGCGATGTGAGCAAGGAAGGTGCAAGGTTCCTGGATGGATGCCTTTGGTTTTGTGCGTCGCGGGTTTGTATTGCCTTGTTTTTGCGGTTGTCACGGTGAGTTGGCCGGCGAAGGCGTTTGAATTGACAGGCATGCATGCCTCGGGCCATCACTTTCTGGTTCAGGTCATCGGATTGTTTTATCTGGTCTTTGGAATTAGCTATTTTTTGGCGGCCAGGGATCCCATTCGGCACTGGCGTATCGTCCTCGTCTGCACATTGAAAATTGTGGTGGTGGTGACCGCTGCGCTGTTTACGTGGTGGCGACAGATTTTACCGACCCCGATGATTCTGCTGCTGGTGGTGGATGACGCTCTGTGGCTCATTCCGTTTTTGATGATTTTGTGGTCGACGTTGCAGGCGCATCTGGGTCGTCCGCCGCTCTATCAAGATCCTCTGAGTGTGGTGCAGGCTTCAGATCAATACCGATTGTCCAGCGGGGAAACGCTAGCGGAAGCTGCGAGCGAGCAAGTCGTGGTCTTGGTGTTTTTGCGGCATTTCGGTTGCACCTTCACGCGCCAGTTACTGCGCGGCTTGGAGTTGATCGAGCAACAAGCCGGTCAGCACAAGGCCCGCTTGGTGCTGGTGCATATGCTGCAATCAGGAAAAGAAACGGGCTACCTAGGTGATCGCACCGGAGTGGCACGCATCGCGGATCCTTACTGCGAGTTGTATCGCAGCTTCGGACTGGGCAAGGCAGGTTTCTGGGAATTGTTTGGTCCACGCGTGTGGTTGCGTGGCATCATTGCCCTGTTCCGCGGCTGTGGCGTAGGGCACCTAGCGGGAGATGGCTTGCAAATGCCGGGCGTCTTTCTGTTTCATCGTGGCAATGTGACGGCCGCCCAACCGGCTCATAGTGCCGCGGATCTGCCCGACCTAGAGCTTTTGTTCGCGGCGCAGCAGGCGTGATCTTGATTGCTCTATCATTGAAGGAAGACTATTCTTCGGCAAATGACGGGGCAACTAGAGATAGGTCAAATATACATCGATTTTTACGACTGAATTGTATTTTTATGACCAATCTGTTGCGGCGAATCCTGATGTCTTTTCTCTGAAGGAAGCGGTGATTTGCAGTCCGTGGAGGCTTAGCGTTGATAAATTTTTTCCGCTCGATCAAGGTAGCGAGAGATGTGGTCTTCGTGTTGCATGATGCCCTGATCAAGACGTTGTTTGACTTTCATGTAGTCATCGAACACCCCGCTGGTCTCGCGTGCGCGGGTGATTTCAAACCAGTCGAGATAATCAATGGATCGTTTTCCTTGTTGAATCATTAGCAGGCGTGTTTCCTCGTGCTCGCGGAGTTTTGCGGCGATGTCGTATTTTTTCGGCGTGTTGACGATGGCTTGCAGTAGTGTCTGGTATTCCTTAAGTAGACTGCGGTAGGAGGGAAAACAACGGTAGCTGAGACGCACCAACGATTCCTCGGCATGCCGGATGCCGAAAAGTCGCGCCCCCTCAGGAAGCGCGGCTAATTCCTTCCATGCGCCGAGCTCGCGATCGCGGGCGATGCCTTGCTCGTCGCGGAAACGCAGTTTCAGTGCCTCGGTCAGGGCGAGTTCGGTTTCTTGGATCGACATCACCTCGGTGAGAGAATGGCGAGATTGATTGGCCATTTGCAGTGCCCACCATTTTTCGAGACTTTTCTGCGATAGATTGAGCCCAGGAAAATGTTTGCGCAAGAGAACTGGCATATCGCCACCGAATTGTGCGGCCTCGCTCATGAACGAGCGGAAGGCATCGGCGCCGGATGGTTGCTCTAACAAAGCCATCATCAGGCCGCCGGCGGAGACGCGGAAAGCGGCGCGCATGGCGCTGTCCGACTCATCAAATTGCTGTTGGGACATATCGAGCATTTCTTCCAATGGGTAGAGGCCACCTGCTTGGAAAATCGCTTGGTAAAGGCGTCGGTCACTTTTGCCGCGGCGCCAATCGATGACTTCTGCGAGCCCCTCGACCAGCCAGGGGCGAACCAGTAGCCGCTCCTCGAGCGGACCAGGCTTCATGGTGCGTAGGGATTTTTCATAAATCAGTGTCGAAAGAATCGCCGAGCGCAGACGAACGTGATCGAGGCCCTGCGCGAGGTGGACCAAGACGTTCAACTTGAAGCCATCTTCTCCCCACTGCAGGTCGATCACGATGCTGCGCTTGGGAATCGGTGCTCCCTGCTCACCTTGAAGCATGATCGAGATCGGGACTTTCCATGCGTCTTTCTCCTGGCTAAGCGCGAGAAAATCCTTTTTGGCATCCTCGGCGAGAAAGGCGAGGGTGCCGCGGAGTTTCGGCTCGGAGCCGCTGATGCGGAATTGGCGACTGGCGCTGGTGGTGAGCGCCATTCCTTCTACCGGACGATCGGCAAACTCCACCGCGGGAATCCCGGCGGGCGCAGGTGTTGCTGGTTCTTGCGCGGCGCAATAACATAGCGGTACACAAGCGAACGCACGGAGAATTTTCATAAACGCATGTTGTCCAATCGATTCATTTTCCGCAAGCTAGATCGAATCAGAGTGAGGGGATCTTTTTCTCGTGAATGGCGGCGCGCAAGGCTGCGGCGGGCCATTGCCCAGGTGCCGTTGGGGCCTGACCGATGAAGCCGTAATTTAACACCGACCCCGCGATGGCGCAGCGGACGCGCGAGGCCGGCGCGAGCTCTCCCATGCCCATCGTGGAAACAGAAATATCCGCAGCCTCGCTCTGGAATGACTCCAGCACTTGGAGCTCGGACGCATCGTGAAGGGTGGCAGCAAATTTGGCCACGCAAGCGCCGCCTGTCCACGCTCGGTCGCGCAGCTCCCGCCAGATTTCCATGGCAGGCAATCCCGCAAAGTGATGCGATGACGCGACCCAAGGAATGGACCTCTGTGCCAACAAGGCAAGGGAGTCGCGCATCTCGTGCATGGACGCTATTTCCACGTCGACCGCAGCGGCCTCTTCGCACACAGCCTTGATCATCTCCGCGCGCGCCGCTGCGTCCAGCGACATCACACCGCCCTCGGACTGACAACGCGCTGTGAACAGAAGCGGTTTGTGTGCGAGGTGAGCCCATGGTTTTTCTGAAAGCTTCCAACCGTCCCGATAGAGGATGTCGAGTCGAATCTCTACCACTTCGCACGAGGCGTTGGCGTGCTCTGGTGTGCAGTCTAACAGATCCGCCATGCTGCCGAAGCTGCCGACTACGAGTGGGCGATGAGAGGAGAAGGACAAAATCGGTTGAGGCATGCCACAAAAGCCACCGTGATGAGCGATCGATTGTCAACACTGGAAATTTTTATTTGATGTATTTACCGATGAAAAATATTTTGCGGTGTCCGAGTTTTTGTCTGGTCAAAGGGGGGGGGATTTCCTAGTTGTTGAAAACTTTCTGACAGAAATCATGAAAATCCAAAGTATCCTTCAATCTTTTGTTGTTTGCGCAGCGGTGGCTTTGGCCCCCTGTGCCATGGGTCAAGCCGCGAAAGTTCAGGCGGACAAGCCTGTGTTTGACGACCTTCCCTCTCCCGAATTCCCCGGTGGCAACAAGCAAAAGCCTTTCAAGCCTAAGGACTGGCTGGAAGTGGAAACGAAGTTCAAGGTAGAGATGAGCCCGGAGCCGAAATCCAAGACCGCCGAGGAAGTGGTGGTGAAATGGTATGTGGCGGTGAAAAATCCCGAGAAGTCCGGAACCATGTTCAAGCTGGCCAAGACCGTCACCCACATCAACGTGCCGCTCAACGAGGACGTGTATTCGTCGATCTACCTCAGCCCTGCATCGGTCACTCGCCTCACAGGCAGCCCTCGCAATGGCAAAAACGCTGTGGAATTCGTGGGTTATGAAATCATCGTGAATGGTGAAGTCAAGGCCACCGATACCAACAAAGGGCCCGCCAAATGGTGGACACTGGCTAGCGAAAAAATTTCCGCTAACGACAGCGTGCCGCTCCTCTCGAAAGACGAGACTCCTTTTGCTGCCATGTGGTGGGATCGCTACGCCGACGTCAAGAAAGAGAAATGATTTCCCCTGCCAGCTCCGCAAGCTAGCCGCGCCTAACAAAATTCACTCAAAAATATGGCTGAAAACCAGACCACTGTCACACTCAACATCGGATCGCAGCGCATCAGCATGGCTGTGTTTGAAACCTCAAAAACCGGCGGCCTCGTGCTCAAGGCGTTTGAATCCTCGGAGCTGCTGGCTGACCCCGCCACGGAGGCGGTGCGCATGCCGCAAACCCGCTTGGCCATTCTCGAGCTGGCGCAGAAGCTGAAAGTCGGCAAAGCTAAGGTTCGCTATGCCGTTTCCGGTCAATCGGTCTTTACTCGTTTTGTCAAACTGCCACCCTTGGACAGCGACAACATCGAACAAATCGTGACCTTTGAGGCGCAACAGCAATTGCCTTTCCCCATCGAGACCGTCGTTTGGGACTATGAATTGCTCGATGCAGGATCCGGTGAAAAAGAAGTGGCATTGGTGGCGATCAAGTCGGATGCTCTCGATGAAATCAACAGCTGCGTGATTGGTGCGGGCATGACCACTGCGGAGATTGACGTGGCTCCTATGGCGCTTTTCAATGCGTTCCGCAATGCCTATGCGGATGTTACCGAGCCGATTTTGCTCATCGACGTGGGTGCCAAAACGAGCAACCTGCTTTACATCGAAGGCAAGCGCTTTTTTACCCGCAGCATTCCCGTGGGTGGCGCTTCCCTCACTACCGCGATCGCTAAGGAATACGGTATCAATTTTGCCGAAGCCGAAGGTCAGAAGGTAGTCAATGGAATCGTCACTCTCGGTGGCGGTCATACCAGCCATCTCGATGAGGCTGTTGCCGCTCTGGGCACGGTCATCCGCAACGCACTGACCCGTCTGCCTACGGAAATCGCCCGCACGACGAATTACTATCGCAGCAATCACGGTGGCAATGCACCACGTCGCGTGATTCTTGCGGGCGGTGGCGCAAACCTTCCTTATGCCAAGGAGTTTTTCGAGGAAAAACTCGGACTGCCTGTCGAATACTTCAACCCCATGCGCAATGTCATGGTGGGCAAGGCAGTCAATCCCGAAGTGATCCAAAAGGAAGCGCACATGATGGGCGAATTGGTCGGTCTCGGCCTGCGCGGCATCGGCAAGTCCAGCATCAATATCGATCTCGTGCCAGCGAGCGTCGAGGCCGAGCGTGCCGCGGAAAAACGCCGCCCCATTCTCATCGCCGCCGCAGCCATTCTGGTCGCTGGCTTTGCGGGCTATTATCTCCTGAGCAGTAGCGCCGCAGGTAAGGCCGAAGCCAAACTGGCGGAAATGGAAGCGACAAAGCAAGAGATTGCCAATACCGCATTGCCACTCAAAAAACTGCTCGCTGAAGAAACCGCAATCAAGGCGTCGGCTTCAGGATTTGTTTCCATCAAGGACGCGCAGGGCTTCTGGCCTGGCGTGCTGACGGATCTCCGCAAGCATTTCACCAGCGAGTTTACTTGGGTCACGGATTTGGAGCCATTGGCAAATTACGATCCAATCAAACCGAATGATGGCAAAAGTAGCAGCGGCGATTCCGTCGTAAAAGACGAGTTTGATGCCGAATACGGATCTTCTCAACTCAATGCGATCAAGGTAGAGGCTCCTGCGCCAGCGGTGAACGCTCCGCGCCCTCGTCCCGGACAAGTGGTCGCCGCCCCGGTCCCCGCGGTTCCGATGGCAAATGCGATTCGCATCAAAGGTCTTTGGCGCGATAATGACGCCAAACAGAACGCGGTCAACAAGCTGGTCAAGGCCTTGCGCGATAGCAATAGCCCCTACCTCAGTTTCTCCGTGAAAGGAGTTGATGGCAAAGAGGTGCCCTTGAAAGACGAACAAGTCGTCAAGAGTCTCAAGGCGATTGCCGATGCGGAGGAAGAATACGCTTGGCCTTTTGAAATCGTCATTCCGCTGGCG
The DNA here is from genome assembly GCA_945888515.1 of Akkermansia muciniphila. GTDB lineage: Bacteria > Verrucomicrobiota > Verrucomicrobiia > Verrucomicrobiales > Akkermansiaceae > UBA956. The sequence continues at coordinate 98,541 of CAMDAD010000005.1, forward strand.
CAACCGATGCCGACCCGTTGATTTCCCTTCTTTTTCCCACCACACACCAACCCTATCATCATGACCTCTCAGGAAAAAAAATTTACTGGTATTCTCGTCGGCGTCACCGTGCTTTGTGCCGGTGGCTTCTACGCCATGGCCAGCAAAAGCACGACGAGATATGATTCTGCCAAAGAGCAGTTTGGATCTGTCACTGCCGATATCAATTCGATGCAAAGTTTGTCGCTGTTTCCCACTCAGCAGAATTTGCAAGCCAAGCAGAAAGCCGTGGCTGACTTCAAGAGCGAGGCTACGCAATTGGCGGCGAAACTCCAAGAGAAACGCCCCAAATCTCTCGATAACACGGACCCGCAGACGTTTACCGATACCCTCGTAAAAACGGCGGATGCCAGCATCAAAGTCTATGCAGATGCTGGACTCACCACCGATGCCGCTAAGGGAGGCCTCCCCAAAGGCTTCTATTTGGGATTTGAAGACTATGTGAGCACTCCCGCACAAGGCTCCGCCACGGGCATACTCACATACCAACTATCCGCCATCAGCGAGGTGCATGCCCTGCTCGCCGCTGCGAAGTCTGTGCAGTTGCTGAATTTCTATCGCGAAAAACTCGTCGAGGAAAAAGGTGGGGTCTACACTCCCGTGCCCGACTCTCACTTCCGCGCGCTTCCCTTTGAGATTTCTTTCTGCGGATCAGAAAGTTCCCTGCGCGATTTCATCAACGGTCTGCAGTCCTCGAAAAATCATTTTTTTGTGATCCGCTCGCTGCGCGTTCGCAACGAAAAACAGGAGGCTCCCAAAGCTTCCGATGCCAATTTCTCTACCAAAGCCTCCAATTCCGAAGAAGGCTCTGCGGCAGGTGGGATCTTCGACTCCGCCGATGCCTTCGTTTTGCCTGATGAATCGAAGCCAGCCGATGAGCCAGCAGCAGCGCCCGCAGCACCCGAGTTGGACACGGGTCACATCCTGCAACAGGTGTTAGGAAAGGAAAACGTCCAGGTCTTTTTGCGCGTCGATTTGCTCCTGTTTAACGCTCCAGCAGAAGTCGTCAAATAATTGTTGTAACTCGATTTTCTTATATGAAAAAAAACTACGAAAAACTCATTCTCGCCATTTGTGCGCTCGCTGGTGTAGGCGTCGCTTATCTGGGCTATTCGAACAATAGCGCGTTGGAAACTGACTTCGCAGTGTCTTCTCGCGGATCCGGCAAGAGCGATACGGCAGTCGACGGAGCGGCGAAGGTTTCCGCTACTTTGGCCGCGCTGAATCAGCCAGTCATGCTGGAGCAAGCCAAGATTGGCGATAGCAAGCGGCCCGTGGATAACTTTGTCGGCGTTTCTCTCTTTGCCAAAAAACCTGCCAAGGGAGAAAAGATCGCCAAGCCCGTCGACCCCGTTCTTGACTCGCCGATCCACCCTCCCATCCCGAACATCTGGTGGCTAGAAAACCGCATTGATCCGGGATTTGGCGACTCTCCGACTCGCGATGAAGATGGTGATGGATTCACTAATTTGCAAGAATATGAGGCCAAGACCAACCCAGCGGAGGCGAAAGATCATCCTGCCCTGATCAACAAGTTGCAGTTCGTAAAATACGATTCCATCGGCTTTTTCCTCTGGTTCTCCAGCTCGCTTGGCGCTGATCAATACCAGTTCAAAGTTGCCGAGTTACCCGGTGTTTTTGAGTTCGCGCCCCCCGCCAAGCAGGAACAATTCCTCGCGGAATCTTCCTTGCAATACAACCGCACCAAAAACTTCATCAGTTCCGGATCGATTATCTTCGATGAGGGTCTCTGCGCCGGACGTTTCCGCTTGAAAAGCGTGAGTGTGAAAGAAACGCTGAACGAGGCCACCAACCTCAAAAGTTCGAACGAGTTTGCACTGATCGAGGACCTAGCGCCTTACAAAGGCGATAGCTTTGAAATCCCCAAGTCGCCGAGTCGCAAGAACCGTCCCGCTACCGTTCGTTATGATCGCAGCGCTGTGCTGGTTTTGGATGCGATCGGACAGCAGGGCAAAGAGTTCAAGGTGCGTGAAAATAGCACTTTCGCTCTCCCTAATGGAGCGCCTGAAAAAGCCTACCGACTGACAAAAATCGGCGCGGAATCAATCTCTGTGGAATTCAAGGATTCCTCGGGCAATACCCAAACGATCGAAATCAAGAAAAACTGATACATTTTTACCTTCACAACAAAATTTGTCTTTTCAATTCACTTCTTACCCGTTAATACACATCCCGAACATGCAAAACAACCCAGCACTTACAAGTTCTCGTAAAGCCGCTGCATTGATGGCCGCAGCAGTCCTCATGCCAGTCATTCATGCCCATGCACAGGACAGTTCCTATATGCCTACTGGATCAAGCCTCGCAGAACGCGAAGCGATCCGTCGCCAAAAGGCCGTATCGGATGCTGATCAATTTCTGGCTGAAGGTCGCACGGCGTATGCCGCCAAGGACTATGAGAAGGCACTCGCCAAATACAAAGAAGCTTTCAATATCCTGCCACCAGCACCGATTCTCGATGATCGTCGCGCAGTCATCAAGTCACACTTGGTAGACGCCTCCATCGCACTCTCCACGCAATATCGCAAAGTGGGCAAATATACCGAAGCCCGTGCGCTCTTGGATTACGTTTTGTCCGCAGAGGTAGATCCCGGCAATGCTTTGGCTCAAGTCGAACTCGGATATCTCGATGACCCCGTTCGCACTAATCCAGCTCTGACCTACGAACACACCCAAAATGTGGACAAGGTGCGCCGCACGCTTTACATGGCCGAAGGTCACTACAATCTCGGCAAGTATGACGACGCCATGCGCGAATACGAAAACGTTCTACGCGTCGACCCATACAATAAGGCTGCTCGTCGTGGTATGGAAAAAATCGCCAGCGCAAAGTCCGACTACTATCGTTCCGCTTACGATCAGTCTCGCGCTCAATTGCTCATGGATGTGGATAAAGCGTGGGAGCTTGCCGTGCCACGTGATGCGCCTAGCGCGGTCACGGGCGACCTCATGGATCCTCGCCTGACTTCGGGTTCGGCACTGATCATGGAGAAGCTCCGTTCTATCATCATTCCGGTGATCGATTTCGAAGACACCTCCGTTGAGGAAGCTGTCGATTTCCTTCGCACGCGCTCCCGTGAACTCGACACGACGACCACCAACCCCGCAGACAAAGGAATCAACTTTGTAGTGCGCAAGCCCCAGCCCGCGGCAGCAGCTGCCGCGGCGGATGCAGCAGGCCTAGAAGCTGCTGCTGGTGGCCTTGGCTTGACTCCTGATCCCGGAGCCTTGCGTATCAGAGAATTGCGCTTGACGAACGTGCCAGTGGCTACCGCCCTGAAATACATTTGCGACAGCACACGCCTGAAATACAAGGTCGATGACTTTGCCGTGACTCTTGTGCCTGCTACGGAGGACGGTGAAGACATTGTGACGCGCTCCTTCCAAGTCCCGCCTGACTTCCTCGATGCACTCAGCGATGGCGGTGGTGCGGCGGAACCAGCAGCTGACCCGTTTGCGACCACGGCTGAGACTGGTGGCGGCGGCGGACTCAGACCCCGCGGCAACGTGCAGGATTTGCTCAAAGGCAAAGGCGTGCCATTCCCAGAAAAAGCTTCTGCGAACTTCATTCCAGCTAACAGCACCCTCGTAGTGCGCAACACACCTACGAACCTCGACCTGATCGAGCAGATCGTGGAGGCCATGAGAATTGATACTCCGAAGCAGATCAAAATCATGACCAAGTTCGTGGAGATCAGCCAAGAGAACAACGAGGAATTGGGCTTTGACTGGATCGTTACGCCCTTCGGTTTAGGCGCAGATTTGTTTGCTGGTGGCGGCACAATCGGAAGCGGTGCAGCACGCGCTGCCAGTGACTTCATCAGTCCGGTCGCAGGCACACCCATCGACGGGATTCCTACCATCCCCGGTCAGAGTGTTTACAATATCGTAACCGCCGGCAATCGCTCGGGATCTGCCGCAATCACCCGCGACAGCATCAGCGCGATCCTGAATAATCCTAACCGGACGGCACAAACGACCTCGATGGCTCCTGGCATTCTTAATTTGACAGGACTCTTCAGCGAGGGTCAGGTGCAAATGATCATGCGCGGACTTTCCCAGAAAAAAGGTGCCGACATCATGACTGCCCCGAGCATCATGGCGAAATCGGGTCAGAAAGCCACGATTGAGATCATTCGCGAATTCATTTATCCTACCGAGTATGAGCCCCCCGAACTGCCGCAGCAGGTGGGTGGCGGATTCGGCGGTGGCGGCGGCATCGGCGGCATCGGCGGCGGCGGCGCACAATCATTCCCTGTGACGCCAGCGACTCCGACTGCATTCGAACCGCGCAACACAGGTGTGACTCTGGAAATCGAGCCGACTCTCGGCAATAACGATTCTGTGATCGACCTGCGCTTTGCACCGGAAATCGTCGAGTTTGAGGGATTCATCAACTACGGTAGTCCGATTCAGTCCCCCTCCTCAGACTTCTTGGGCAACCCTACCACGGTCACCATCACGGAGAACCGCATCGAAATGCCTGTGTTCTCGGTGCGCCGCGTATCCACAGCGCTATCGATCTACGACGGTCACACGGTAGCGGTCGGTGGTCTGATGCGTGAAGACGTGCAAAACGTGGAAGACAAAATCCCGATCTTGGGTGATATCCCGATGATTGGTCGTCTGTTCCAGACCCGCGCCGAGAACCGCATCAAGAGCAATCTGATCATTTTCGTTACGGCACAAATCATCGATGCCACGGGGCGCGCTATGCGCGTGGACGGCATGACTGACAGCGGTTCCATGCAGCCTGGCTTGATCATGCCAGGCAGCGAGAACACTGCGGTGGATGGGGCGGCGGGTGTTCTGCCCGCGCCATAAGAACTCTCTTTTTCTGTTATGTGCCTCGCGCGCTAACTTCAAAAAACTTACGTAACTTAGATTTTTTTAACCATTTCTTCCGAAAACTCACTACCTATTTTTATGTCGCTTCGTAAAAACAAACCTTACATCATCCTAACCTCTGTCCTGGCATTGGCAGCGGGTGGTTGGTTGCTTAAGTCGCATTCTGACTCCTCGACGGCTTCGTTGAAGGGCGAATCAATGCGTCCGGCTCTTGCTACTACCGAATCTCATGACGACCATGAGAATTGCGGTGCACACTGCAAACACAACCATCCGAAAACCGAGTTGGTTCGCCAATCGTTTGAAAAAACGGGCGGCGATGCCATCACCAAACGCTTCCCCGATGCCACGGTAGCCGATTTTTGGAAGGGTCTTAGCTTGCAAAAGCCCATGCTTGCGCGTGAGGCATTGATCGCCAAAAAAGGCGATAAAGTAACACTTCAATTGGGAGTGGACTCCGCGGCAGAGGCTATGCTCACGGCTCGCACTCACCGCAAAGATGGTGCTCAGGTTTTCAGCATGGAAGTGCCTGAGACCGGATTTCATTTGCACTACATCGAGATGACAGATGGTCGACTGATAGGAAGCATCAGCCGCAAGAAACATCCTGTGACGTATCGAATCGCTGGTACCATTCAGGAACCGCTGATCACGGCAGTCGCCGCAGTGAATGATTATTGCTCTGAATGGTCCATTGAGCGCGGCGAAATCATCCAAGGGATCCCAGTGCGCGGAGAAGGTAATACGCAAAATGCACCAGTCACAAACGTCGCTAAATTGGACAGCAACATTGACTCTGCCAATGTGATTTATCTCGATTTTGATGGCGAAGAGGTTACTGGAACTCGCTGGAATGACGCTGACAATCCCACGATTTCCGCTGAACCGACCACCTATACCGAGCAAGAGATTGCCCTGATCTGGGACGCGGTTGCGGAAGATTTCCGTAGTTTTGACGTCAACGTGACTACGGACCGGCAGGTCTTCGATGATGCTGCAATTGGTAGTCGGATGATGGTGATTTTCACCCCTACGAATACGGCCGCACCAGGCGCAGGCGGCGTAGCCTTTTTGGGCAGCTTCTATGACGGATCTGATGATCCATGCTGGACATTCAACGAAGGGGTAAGTGTCGCTGCGCTGACCGCTTCTCACGAGGTAGGTCACACACTGGACCTGCTTCATGATGGCAGAGTCACTCCTGCGGAGGAATATTACGGAGGCAACGGCACTTGGGGACCGATCATGGGTGCTCCTTTTGACGCCCCAGTGACCCACTGGTCGAAGGGCGAATATCCCAGCGCTAACAATACGGAAGACGATATCGAAATCATCTCTGACACCCTGCCCATTTTGCCAGACGCCGTGGGCAACGACTCCTTCTCATCTGATGCCTTGTTGACTGATGAAGAAGGCAATTTCACGGTTGATGGCCGCATTGAAACCCAGACGGACGTCGATTATTATTCTTTTGACACAAGTGGTGGCGTTGTCACGATCAACGCAACTCCTGGCGGACCAGGTGGGTCTTCCAATGGTCAGAACTTGAACATCCGCATACGCATCACGGACAGCGGCGGCGGCACCATTTTAGATTCCAATGATACAGGAACCTTGTCGACAGCAGTTTCCACCAATTTAGTCGGTGGCAGCTATTACCTTGTTGTTGAGGGAGCCGGTGAAGGTAGTTGGGCTACTGCTGGCTATGGTGACTATAGCAGCATCGGAAATTTCAGCATCACAGGCAACCTTCCTCCGCCAAGCCCAGGAGATTTCGACGGTGATGGTCTTTCCGACGATGAAGAACTGGCCATTGGTACAGATCCTTACGATCGTGATACCGATGGAGACGGGCTGAGCGACCGTCAAGAAGTTTATCCTTTCAGTATCGTTCAGGGCTTGTATGCCTTCGAGGACGCGCTTGCTGACGCTCTGAGCAAAGGCGGTAGTCTTACCATCATGGATTCCCCGCAGAAGTTTTATCGCATCAAACGGGGACTGCTTACCACCGCTCTTCCGAATCCGATTCCAAATAACTACGACCCTCTTGTGGAATTGCCTGAGCGTGTGTGGCTGGCGGGTCATGATTCTTTGACCGATGGTCGGTTCCAGTGGATTACGAATTCAGGCGAGTTGAGCGGCAATGAGATTGGCGCGGCTGTGTTGGGATATGTGACTCCTGGTAGCACCTCGATCACTAATCTCGTGAATGCTGACGCGTTGACTCAGGGACGACGTATCTATGGATCAGGACTTGCTACTTCATTGACCATTTCGAGCCTTAACACGGTGAACCGCTCGCTTGAGCTGAGTGCAGCCGTTGGCGGCACTCTTAGTCAAGGCGTGGCAAATGTGGTTATCCAGAATCCTGGCTTTGGATTCATGACGGCTCCTACAGTGACTTTCACGCCTACTGGTGCTACGGCGACCTCCACGGTGGCTCTTGGTCGACTTACCTCCGTGACTGTGAGCAATCCAGGCACTTACACTACTCCTCCTGCCGTTTCCTTTGCGGGAACCAGCGGCGGTGGAGCATCGGCAAGTGCCGTGCTTACTCCACCATCCGTGTTGTCGCGTGTGATCTCGATCACTGTGACAAATGGTGGATCCGGTTACACCACTCCTCCTGATGTGCTAATCGCAGGTGTTGGCACAGGTGCGACAGCTGTAGCTAGTGTTGACGCAGGTGTGGTGACTGCTGTAACAGTCCTGAATCCAGGTCTTGGTTACATCTCTGCTCCTACCATTACTTTTGCTCCTACGGGGGGTGGCACGGATGCAACGGCGGTGGCAGCGATTGCCGACCCCGCCATGCGTTTGTATTCGCCCGCAACGCCCAACACCTACGCTCGTTGGTCCGGTGGATTGCTTCCAGGAAACCGTTTGAATGTGCCAGAGGCGATCTCTCTGAATTCAGGTGCGGAATTCCTATGGAGCGCGACACAAGCGACGACGGCCATGAGCTACCTCATGGAGCGTCCTGTTACCAATCCTAAATCGAAAGACACCGATGCTGATGGTATCGATGACCTTATCGAGTTGAATGAATATGGAACGAATCCAACGTTAGCTGACACTGATAACGACGGCCTGACCGATACGCAGGAGATTTTTGTTCACAAAACGAATCCGAAGCTTGTTGACACAGATGGTGACGGCCTGACAGACGGCAAAGAGGTGAATGGCACTGCCGGCTTTGTATCCAATCCGCTCATCATTGACTCTGATGGCGACCTTGTCAGTGACTTCAATGAAGTGAACGCGAATCCTCCTACTGATCCGCTTGATGGCAGTAGTTTCCCGACGGGTGCAAACACCATTGCTGGCAGTGGATTGCAAAATACCGTAACTTTCCTTGGCGAGCAGATTGTGTCTGTGGATCAAAGCTACGCCCCGTTCGGTAACCGACCAGATACTGATAAGACAGGCGACGATGGATCTGTGGCGATTCGTGATCGTAATGGTGCCATCATTTGGGTAGATTCCACTGGCGTCTCCACTGTAATTCCTAACAGTAGCCTCGCGAGAACACTTTATGTTTCGAACACTGAGTGTGTGATGTATAATAACCGTTATGACGGCACTTATGACACCCGTGACTCCACATCGACTGTGCTGATTCACCGTCGTGCTGCCGACGGAACTTTGGCCACATCACCCCCGATCACGATCAATGGCACGGTTGTTGACACAGCGCCGATCACGCCTACTACCTTTGGATATACTCTGGTAGCAGGTCGCGCGTTTGACGATAACTTTGCAGAGTCAACGCAGCGCTTCCAGAGTGGTGTAACCGCCGATGGTTTGCCTATCTTCGATATCGAAAACATCAACTACTGGGATGTTTGCAATTACACCATGTATCGCATTACTTGGGATGCACAGCTGCAGGTGCTGGGAGGAACGCAGGTCGATATTGCTCCTGGTTCGCCAAATTTGGGCTCCACTCGCGTGATTGCCAGCGGTTCTGATGGTTCGTTCATTTTCAATCGCTTAGTCGCACAAAATTTCTTCCGAGATCTTCCCAATGGCGGCTTCTTTAATGCGGAACCTGCGTCGTATTGGGCGTCGTTTAACTTGAACAGCGAGAGCATCCGTCGTGTGAGCTTGCGTTTCCAACCAGAAGTCGAGAATGTAGGCTACGTCTCGAACGTGCGTGCTGTCCTCGAGTTCCCGATCGTCACGCTTGCTCCTCAAACCGACGCGAATCTTAATCCGATTTACCTCGAGACGGGGAACTTCGAACTTCAAGATTTCAGACAACGTCCTAACGGTGTAACTAATATCGTCAACACGTTCAATCTCGATCCAGGTGACAAGCTCCTGCCCGTTACCACTTACACCCGCGCTGGAATGATTCCCTATATCTATACGATTGGGACAACGCGAAGCACGGTAAAATTGTATCGAGTCGATGCTGACCTCGTTCGCTTGGGTCCTGTGGTAAATCTTCCTGATCAAGTTCTCGATGACGCTGCCGCGATTCGCAACGCATGGGATGCTTCATTGTTGATCAAATCAGAGGGTAGTTCTGGTCTTCTGTGGTTGCCAAGTATCATCAATCCGACCACAAGACGTATCGATGGTCTGGGCAATGCACGCAGCTTAACTAATTCCGTGCAAGGTCAGCCAATGTTTGTCGATACACTTCAAGCAGTCGCTTGGATGAACTCCGAGGCTCCAGTCGATCTGACTCTCGGCGCTCAAGTTCCTCTTGCCGTCATCAATCACTTCCAGAAGGGTACGGGTAATTTTGTGATTGTCACACCTCTGACTCCACCGATTGATGGACGCTACGTGGCGCTGCCTTCTCCCTTGTCGCCCGATCCTGACACTGAAGGATGGTTTGCGACGACGTTTGAGAGAACAGGGGATCGTAGTTCACGCATTCGCCAGTATCGTATTGGACGGGGCACTGCCGCCGATCGCGATTTGGATGGAATTCCTGATGCGATTGAAATCATCTATGGAACCGACCCCGCTAACCCAGACACTGACAATGACGGATTGAGTGACGGCGACGAATTCACTCCGTATTACCCAGTCGATGGAGAGTTTACTTGGCAAGAAGCTGTCGCAGATGCGATTGCGCGCGGTGGAAGACTTGCTGTGTTCCGCAATCGCGATCAATACCTCTCAGCGGTATTCCGTTTCAGAAATGTGAACCTCGCGACGCGATGGATCGGAGCCACCGACAGCGTGAATGAAAGTTCATGGTTCTGGGTCGATGGAACCGCTTTCACCGCGAATCAGTGGTTGCTCCCTGGCTCGTTGGACTGGTCTGCCTTTTACAATTTGCCCGGTGGTCTCAGCCGACCATGGGCGCCAGGCATGCCGAACAACTTGGGCAACGCTGATGGGTTGATTATTCGAAGTGATTTGCTTTTCCAAGATAAGCCTGTTCTCGAAACCCGCGGTTACCTTATCGAATATCCAAGAACCAACCCGCTGAATTCTGACACGGATGGTGACGGCACTCTCGATGGTGTTGAATTGAACAATGGAACCAACCCGGCGGCTGCGAATCCTTTCGCTGGCGTTCCTACCGCACCTGTGTTGCCTCCAGTTGGTCCATTCGTGAACTTTGCGGCGACTGGTCTCTCCGGAATGTATGACGGCCTTGTGTTTGATCCAGCCTCGGGTCACACGCACCGTATTTCTCTCAGTCTTAACAATCGTGGTGCCTTCTCTTCCACGATCCTCGGACTGGGTAGCAATGCGCGCAGCAGCTTCCGCGGACAATTCAATCCTGTAGGTTACTATCTGGGTGCCATTCCCGGCACGCTCGGAGGCATGATCTCGGTGGAACTCTGGCTCACGGAGGATGCTCCAGGTCAATGGATCGTCCGCGGTCGTTCCTTGACCAATACTGGCGTAAACTTGGGTATCGAATTGCGACGCACCAAATACAGCCGGAGCAATCCTTATCCTACTCCTGGTCGTATTACCATGACGATTCCAGTGACCGATAAGCAGAATCCTGGTCCGCTAGGGGACGCTGTTGCGATCGGTAGCGTCAGCTCCGCCGGTGTGGTCTCTTTGTCGGTGTATCTTCCAGACGGTGGCCGTGCCTCCTACTCCGGATCAGTCCTATATGGCGATCTGGTGGCAGTGCGTGCGCTTTCGACAACCAGAGGCACGGGATCTGTCATTCTCGGAACTCTGGACATGGACGACACAACAGTGGATCGTGAAATTGGAGGCTCCTTGCGCTACTACGCACCGAGTGCGGTTCTGGGTTCTCAGTATCAGGCTGGTTTCTCTCAAAACCGCACGGTATCGGGCGCTCGCTACCTCGCACCTCCTCGTGGTTTCGTGGCATTGTCAGGCTTCGAGTCTGGCCAATTCAACTCCTTGTTCAATCTGGATGGCGGTGATTTTACTGGCGTCAGCAAGATCGGCACATGGAGCGTGACCAACAGCATCGTGATTCCTGCTTCTCCGGGCGATACAGCCAGTGCGACCTTCAATGCCGCGACGGGCCTGCTGACTTATACCCAAACGTTGAGTGATGCGACACGTGGATTGGTGAATGCGAAGGCCACAGGATTTGCGATTCACCAACAATTGGCTTCGGTCATTCGTGGTAGTGCCGTAGTTCGTGGTCACTATATCAGTCCCTTCAGTAACGGTAGCTTCTTTGTGACGCCCAATGACGGAGAAGTTCCTGCTCTGACGATGATATCGCCCGTTCGCCAAAATGCGCTCCGTGCCGCCACTGTCTATGACGTGCAAGTTCGCACGGCAGGTGCTTGGCAGGTGCAGATTCCTGCGGCAGCTACGTGGGTGACTGCCATCGTTGTCGCTGCCGATGCTGCCACCCCGCTGGCTGGAAATGGCAACGGGACAGTGCGGATTACCCTAGCGGAAAATGCTAGCCCTTTCACTCGCGAGGTCACTGTGACCATTGCTGGTGTCCCGCACAGGATCAAACAGGACTACCGAGCCCAATAAAATCAGAACAATTATTGCAAAACCCTACCGGAAACGGTAGGGTTTTTTCGTAAAAGAACATGAAAAAGTATTTTCCACTTCTCGGGATAGCTCTCGTCCTCTGTGTCATTTGGTTGGTGTGGCCTGACAAGCGCGTTAAGGATGAGTCGGTGGTTGCGCAGGATGCGAAGCAAATGAGCAGCGCGACCCGATCGGAGCTTGGTTCTGAACCCAGATTGCCTCGAAAGCGTTCAGAAGGAGTTCCTTCAAATGATGGAATCCCTCCGCAGGAAAAAGAGGCCTTCGACAGTCCGGAAGTTGACATGATTTTGACGGATACCTCGATCACCGATGACGAAGCGGCGCGGCGCTTACGCCGACTGGTGGAAGATTCTTCCATTCGCATGTCGTCTCGTGGCGAGGCACTTGTGCATGGTCTGAATTTGTCCATCGATCGATTTGCAGATATCGCGGAGCAGTCGTCCGACCTCCCTTACGAGCTAGCGGAAATTTTTCTTGCGGAAATGATGAATCGGAACGATGTCCCCGTGATCCAGTTGCGCTCTTACCTAGCGTTGATGAACCATCCAGAAAAAGAAATTGCCAATCAATCGCTCGAGCAATTGCGGTTCAGTGTCGGTGACGACACGCACGAAGAAAATGAGCTCCGCATCATTGAATTGGCGATGCAGAAGATCAATCAGTTGAATGCGGAAGACGAGGAATCCAAGCGGGCGGCGCAATCGACAAGCCGTGATCCCCAAGCGGAGTGATTCGCGGATGGTTTTCTAGGGCACTCTAAGGCGGAGGAAAAGTTTCGGTCTGGCGGTGGGTAGGGTCACTCTCACGTTTTCTTGTTCTCCTTGATCCGTGACATGGATGGATTCCGCGGATACGGGCGTCCAAGTCGGTGAGCTGGGGTCTTCTGATTGTTCGATCACCGCGTTTGTCTCCGATTGAGCGTTTTTGTTCCTTGTGAAAGTGAAGACGAAGTGGGGGCCCGATTTTTCGATTACGGGTAAAATCGCAGCATTCGAGGATTCGGGATCTCCTCCAAGAAGAAATTCCAAGGCATTTACAATGCCATCTTGATCGGGATCCGCATGGAGAGAAGCATGATTTTCTGCCAATCCCAGACGTTCAGCCCAGAGGGCAAAGTGGCTGGCGGAACGAACGAGTTGCAATTGATGGCTTTGATAGTCCAGTTCGTATCCCGATGGGATTCCTGTGACCGAAGTGGGTCGTCCCACGAGGCTACCATACGTGGCAAGCACGTAGGATGACAAGAGGGGACCAGTATTTGACGTCTTCAGATCAAGAGTGGAGCCTGTGAGCGTCAGCGTTCCTTCCACATCCAATCGGTCGGCCGACTGTTCCTCCACTTCCATCTCCCAACGGCCGGTGATGGTGATATCACCTGTGGCGGTGAGAGTGCCAATCGAATTTCCCGGAGACAATTGCCCTGCGATCGTCGCACTGGCGAGAGTGCCGTTTCCGCCCAAAATGCTTCCTGCAGCCGATTGAACGGTGGCTAGGGAAATCACCCCACGGACGAGCAGTTTTCCCGCGTTCAGCATGACGGGATTTTGCACGGTGCATTGACCAGCCAGGATTAAGGTTCCCGCTCCATCCTTCGACACGCTGAGGCGCGTGGGTGTCGCTGTGGATGAGTCGCTCACATTTCCGATCAACGAAATGATTCCGTCGCCACGGAAACGTAGATCGCGCGCAGTCGCCGCATTCAAGTTTGTCGTGACTTTTCCTCCGATCGTCAACGACGAGCCTGCCGTGCATTCGACATGATAACTCCCACCTGTTTCGACGATGACGAGATCGCCCGTGATGCCATTGTCTCCCGACACGTTGCGCAAAAATACCTGTCCTGCCGTGGTATTCCGGCCCACGGTATCGATGCTCAAGGGGAAGGTAAAACCGCCGGAAAGTTCGAGCGTGGAAACTCCGCCCTGGGATTGGTTGAGGCGGATCTTTGTATGATGGCCCAGCGCTTGGGGATGCGCCAGCCGAATGCAGCCGAGATTGGCTGTTCCGGGAGTTCCGAAGGCATAGGTCGCTCCTGCAGCTCCGAAGGAATTGGCAGCTGCCAGAATCAATGTTCCTGTTCCGGCCTTGACCACAGTACCAGCGCCGGAAATGGATCCAGTGTGCGTGAACACATCGCTGCGATGGAATGACAAGCTGGCTCCAGAGTGAACGACGACATCGCCGAGAAGAGTCCCGGCATTGTTGCCATTGCCGATTTGAACGGTGCCGCCCGATATTGTCAGCGAATCTGCTCGTATGTCATTGCCGCCTAGGATCAGGCTACCGCTTCCGGATTTCATCAGGGCTGCTAGATCCGTTGGGCCGTTGATCGTGGAACTGGCCGAACCAGTGACCATATGTAATGTGTGAGCTCCGGTGATGGAGCCGTTGACTACCCAAGAGCCGCTGTTTTGAGCGCCGATCGTTGCGTTGGCATCCAGAGTCATGTCTCCCGAGAGGGTAATCGTGCGCGCAGTGGCGCAGTCGAGATGGAGAACACCCAGATTGCTGTCACCGATGCCTGCTCCGCGGAGGTGAAAATCATTCGGATACGTCGTGCTATTGGCGATGTTGTGCCAGCGCAGCTGCGAGCCTGCCGCGACCTCAACGGTGGCGGCCGCGCCTCCTAGTTCATTTCCACTCACAGCTCCGGTATCGTGCCGATGCGGGCGTATCAGAGTGTTTCCATTGACGACTAGTGATCCGGAAAAATCAGAATTCGCACCCCTGAGAAAGAGTTGGCTTCCGCTGACACCTCCGGTGATACGAAGTGTGGAGCTGCCAGAGATCGGAGCATAGAGGTAGGTGGTGGTGGCATTGAGTGCGATCTCGGCTTCTGGCTCAAGTGCCAAGGGTCCCGTTCCTTCAAGTGAGTAACCCGATGTTTGAAACAACAAACCACGGATGCCGCTCACTTCACTGGCGATCGTGACCGTTCCCGCCGTGCCGCTGAAGATGGCTTTTTTGCCCGATAACCATGGAGTGGTGCCGCTGCCAACTCGCCAGAAGGCGCCTGTCTGATTCCAAGTTCCCGCTCCTCCCGTGAGACTGCCGGGTTGCCATGTGAGTTCCGTATCCGCTACCAGTGGATTTGTTACGTTTTGCACTTCTTTTCCATCATTGATGCCGTCCTCATCCGTGTCCGCCTTGTCCGGATCCGTCCCCGTGTTGGTTGATGAGACATAGACGCCAGTGTGGGTTTCTTCCTCGTCCGTCAGGCCGTCACCATCGCGGTCTGCTGTGAAAGAAACATTGCTAAAGACCGCCTCGCCGCTGTCGTTCGTCTCGTGAGATGTGACTCCCAATCCCGCCAGAGAGGTCGCGGGAAGATCAATCGACTGCGCCGATCCGATTTGGTTCCAGTTGATGCCGTCGGAGGAAAAAGACGCAGTCACTAGGTTCCCGATGCGGGCCAATCGCAGCAGGGGAGGCCAAGGTGTGGTTCCTGTGGGCCATACGTAACTCGCGACTCCCGCTTTGCTTTTTCTCCAGATGAACTCGCACTGACCTTCCGGCATCCAGTGAACCATGGCAAAAGGGGCATCGGCCGCGGTTGATGCCCTTAGCATCAAGCCCGCTTTTGCCCGAGCATGTGAGGCTTCGAAGCTATTGAGTTTCACCGTTATCCTGCCATCATCAACCATCGGCTGATGAATGAATTGCACGCCGTCCGATGTCGTGCCTAGATTGTTGCCGGATCCTCGGACCACGAGGCGACCGTCCGAGCCGCCTGCTTCGCCGGGGTAACCCGTACCGATCTTGGTCGAGGTCCAGGCGGCAGGAAGTGATTCCAGTAGAAGGAAATCGTCGATATCGACGGCGGCGATACTGCTGCCGGCGGCTGCGAAAACATAGATCGTAGCCGAACGGTTCGATGCTCCGGTAGTAAAGCGATGACTGCCCATGGCCCAGTTTCCGCCTGAAGCGGTAACCGTGCTGTTGGATTCGGTGGCCCCGTGATTTTTGACACCAAGCCGAACGGGTTGACCATTGCCCTTCACCCAGGCGCTGAGAGTGTAGGTAGTGGACGGTTTGAGTCCATAAATCGTGTGTTCCGCACCGCGTGCCGCGGCATTCGTGTTCAAGCGTAGCGCACCATTGCCACTGCGTCGATAGGCCCCGCCCCAACTTTGCACCAGCGCATCTCCGTATGGGGCCCAGTGACTGCTGTCTCCTGACTCGAAACCGCCATTGGTGAAACGCCCCGCGCGTCGTATCTCGATGTCATCGACAAAACAATCACCATACTGCGTGGGCACCCAAGCGAAAATATCCGCTGTGCTGTTCGATGCTCCTGTGACAAAAACCTTTTCGCCCGCCGTGAAGCCATTGCTCCACAGGGAGGTGTATGTTTCACTGCCACCGTAATCGCGTGCGCCGATGCGAACATCCGGCCAGCTCCGGCTGCCCACATTGCCCCAACCTCGGACGATGTAGGGCGAATTGGGCAATAAGCCCGCGACTTTTTGTGCGACACGTCCACCGGAAGTGTTAGAGGGGTTGAGCCGAGCACCAGGCGTCGCACTGCGGCCGGCTGTGGCCGACCAACTGGCTGTCCCGATTTGCCGCCATGGTCCCATGCGTGTGGTGAAATGGGGATTTACGACCTGTTCACTGCGCTGATAGAAGCGAACATAATCGATGTCTTGGTAGGTCGTGGTGGTGGCGCGATCCCCGTAACTTGTCGGTGTGGATCCCGCCCAGGCTCCATTATCGACTTCACTTGTGAGATAAATCCACTGTCTCACTTGCGAGATGGCCGCCGTGGTGGTCCAAACCTCAACGCCGTCGATGTAAAAACGGTATCGGCCGGATTCCCAAAGCAAGCCATAGGTATGAAAATTTCCCTGCAAATTTGATGCATTGGCGCCGGGATTTCCTACGGTGGCCCCCACGGATTTGTGACTCGTCCCGTATCCATCCCAATGCACATTCATGGCCAATTGATTGGTCAGATTGGCGCCTGCGGCATCGCGGCTCCGGTGCTCGGCAATATCGATTTCCGTGCCATTGCCGGCAGGATCCCCTAGGTTGTTGATGCCATAGGGTTGCAACCAGAAGGCCGACCACATCCCTGCTGAGGAATGGTATCTGACACGGGCCTCCCAGTAACCAAAACAATTTTCATACTTGCCCTGTGAGCCAATCCATCCTGTGTAATGAGTGCCGCCCTCCGTATAGGTTTTGATTCGTAGATACCCGTCCTGAAGACTCAGGGCATTTGCGGTGTTGACGGCATCGCGACGGTTTCCTGTGCCTACAGTCCAATTCGTTGTATTCAGCGAACTACCGCTAAATTCATCGCTCCAACCCAACACCCAACCGTCTCCCGGAGGCGCTGCCTCAAGGACTGTCGTGTAGAGGAGAACCGTCGAAACAATTCCGATGGCAGAGAGAAGGCGTTTCATGAAGTGCAGCTAAAAACTAGCGAACACTTGCGGTAATGAAAAGCAGTAAATACAGAGAGCAAGGTCAGCGCGATGAAGCGAGGGAAATGGATTCGATCAAACCCAGAATTTTTCAGAATGAACCAAAATTAGGAATGGGAAAAATTGCTCACCTTTGGCTGCTAGGCCACACAATCGTAGTGATCTCAGTGGCAAAAAACCATGAGTCACGATGCTCAATCGTTTCCCTCGCTGCATCGCTGAGGCTCTTCGCCACGAGAATCCAAAGATCACGCGGATGGTCCGTCTCATGGGTTTGGTAGACGGATGCTTCCGCGGTGTCACGCGGAAGCATCAATACCATTTCTTCTGCCCGAAATCCTTGCCAGGGATGGGCTCGCTTTGGCCGCAAATTATTTCTTTGGCTCGTTGAGTTTCGCGAGGACGGCAGCTTCCAACTCCGCGTAGAGGGCTGGGTCGTTTTTCAGCATATCCTTCGCGGCATCGCGGCCTTGGGCGAGTTGAGTGCCGTTGTAGCTGAACCAGCTGCCGCGCTTTTGCACGATCTCCATTTCCAGAGCCAGATCCAGAAGCGAGCCTGTGGATGAAATGCCTTCGTTAAACATGATGTCGAACTCCGCTTCGGCAAAGGGCGGGGCGACTTTGTTTTTCACGCATTTGATTTTGGTGCGATTGCCCATAACCGTGCCATCGGACGCTTTGATTTGGCTGATGCGGCGGATGTCCACGCGTACCGAGGAGAAAAATTTCAAAGCACGACCGCCGGGAGTGGTCTCAGGATTCCCAAACATGACACCGATTTTTTCGCGGATTTGATTGGTGAAAACGCAGACAGTGCGTGCTTTCGAGATGAAGCTGGTGAGCTTGCGCATGGCGGCGCTCATCAGGCGGGCTTGCGCACCGACGGTAGAATCGCCGATTTCTCCATCAAGTTCTTGTTTTGTGACAAGGGCGGCGACGGAATCGAGCACGACGACGTCGATCGCGTTCGAGCGGACGAGTGCCTCGCAAATTTGCAGAGCCTCTTCGCCAGAGGAGGGTTGGGAGACCAGAAGGTCATCGAGATTGACGCCAAGACGGCGGGCGTATTGGGGGTCGAGCGCGTGTTCCACGTCGATAAACGCTGCCAAGCCTCCACGTTTTTGTGCCTGGGCGATGAGCGTGAGAGTGAGAGTGGTTTTACCCGAGGATTCCGGGCCGAAGATTTCGACGATACGACCGCGGGGGAAACCGCCCACGCCGAGGGCTCGGTCGATGAGCAAGTTCCCTGTCGGGATGACTTCTACATCCATGCGGGTATTGTCGCCCATGCGCATGATGGCGGCTTCACCAAATTCTTTTTGGATGTGGGAGATTGCTGCGTCGAGATTGCGCTTGCGGGCATCGGCCAATTTTTCGGCCCCGGTATCAGTAGTGGTTTTCGCTGCCATAAGATGTGTGTGGTTGACGCGAGTGATTTTGCCTTATTCATGGCGTTCGTCAACAAAAAAGATGTTCGATTGAACAAAAAAATGACAATTTATTGAAATTTCAAGCATTTTTGTGCAATGAGAGGGTTTGTGGAGAGGTGTGATTGACAGGGGCAGGTGAGGGAATTAGGGATGGTCATGATTTCTGAGACGGCACCGCACGTGGTCGTGATCGGCGGGGGACCGGCGGGCTTGTATGCGGCGGAGACCGCGGCGCTGCAGGGGGCGCGGGTGAGTTTGTATGAAGCCAAGGCTTCGGTGGGGCGAAAATTGTTAGTCGCTGGGCGTGGCGGGCTCAACTTAACCCATGCCGATGCGCCGGAGGTGTTTGTGACGCGCTATCGGGGTGTGCAGATGCCGGAGGGTTGGTGGGTGCGTTGTTTGGCGGAATTTCCCCCAGAAATGCTTCGTGATTGGGCCGCAGGGTTGGGTATCGAGACCTTCGCGCAGCGCACGGGCAGAATTTATCCACGCGAAATGAAGGCGGCGCCACTGCTGCGGCGCTGGGTGGAGCGGTTGCGCGCGCTAGAGGTGAAGATGTTTGTGAAGCATCGTCTTGTGGCGATGCCGTCGGGCGCGTCTGCGGAGTGGGTGCTTGAAGCCCCTGCGGGTGAGGTGCGTGTGACGGCGGATGCGATCATTTTGGCGCTGGGAGGGGCCTCGTGGGCGATCACCGGATCCGATGGCAAGTGGACCGAGATGTTAGACAGCATCGGCGTGTCGGTGCAGCCCTGGCAGGCAGCAAATTGCGGATGGGAAGTGGCTTGGCCGGAGGAATTGGTGCCGCGTATCGAGGGGCAGCCGTTAAAGAATGCAGCGGCGCGTGCCGGCGCTGTGGGTGCCACGGGCGAGCTCATGTTGACGCGCTACGGACTGGAGGGTGGTATCATCTATCAACTGGGTCCTGAGTTGCGAGCGATGGCCTTCCCAGAGCTGTGCATTGACCTCAAGCCCGATCAAAGCGCGGAACAGTTGCGGCGGAAGATGGAATCCGTTAGAAAAAATCATCTGCAGGAAACGGCGGTCCGCTGGCGACTCTCAACGGCGTCTCATGCGCTGTTAGCATGGCGGGCGCAGAGGGAAGGGGCGTGCGATCTAACGGATTTGACGCGCATTGTCAAAAATCTGCGGGTTCCTTTATTGCGACCGCGTCCCATCGATGAAGCCATTTCCTCGGCAGGCGGTGTGGCATGGCGTGAGGTAGCAGATGATCTATCGCTGCTGCATGCGCCTAACGTATTTGTCGCGGGGGAAATGCTCGACTGGGAGGCGCCCACCGGCGGCTATCTGATGCAAGGCTGTTTCGCCTCGGGGCGATGGGCGGCGCGGGGCGCGCTTGCTTTTTGCCTGAAAGCCCGTAACATCCACCGCTGAATGCCTTGGAAAATCATCATTCTGTTAGGAATCCTGCCTGTCGTCGCCTACTGGTTAGGGCGTTATTTTTTCTATCAAAAATCCCAGCGGCAGATTGGCGCGGTGGACTGCCGGTTGAGTGTGGAGGACTACGCGAAAAAAATTTCCTATGCGGGAAAAATTCCGCGCTCGTTGGTCGGGCGTCGCACGGCGTCGGCTCTCGCGGAAATCTCCTTGGCTGCCGCGTATGAGTTGCTGAAGTCGGATCACCCGCAGCCTGTGCGCATCCGCAATCGCGCCGATACCTGGGCGCAGATCGTGGCCCCATTCAGCATTCTGATTGCTGTATTCGGCATACTGGTGGGTCGCCCCGCGACAGTCTGCATCGCTGCGGCGGTGGTTGTGAATGCGGTGGTGGCTCTGATGAAATTCACCTCTCGCTCGATCGCGAAACATGCGTCGGAACGAGCGATCGTTTTGTTGCGCAGCGCTCGCATTCCCCGTGCGGAAGACGAGACATCCATCGAGCTGTGCATCAGGGCTTTGACATGGAAGTGACGCGAAGGTTGATGAGCCATGTATTTACAAATGCTAGTCGCTGAAAATTTCCTTCGATTCTTGCATTCTCGTCGATTGACATTTTCAGCCATAGAGATCAAAGTCTGCGTCCGGACTGTGGAGAAGCTGTTTCTTCCATCCGCTTATCAACCAAAAAACCATTGCCGTGTTTTCCAACGAAGACTATCTTTTGCAATTGCTCACCGAAGCTGGATTGGTCAGCGAGGGGATCATTGATTCCGCGCGACGATCCACCGGTGATGCCACCGTCATCGAAAAGCTGATCCAGTCCGGCCAACTCAGTCAGGAAGAAATTGCGGGAGTGCTCGCCTCTAGCAATGCGCTGGAGTATTTCGATCTCGCTAACGCAACCATTTCGCCACAGGTCGCCAACTCCATCACCGATGAAGTGGCGCGTCGTTACAAGGCGATTCCGGTTCATGACGACGGCTATTCTCTCACCGTTGCCATTGCCGATCCGTTTGACTTCGAGACGCTCGATGCGCTGCCGCACGTGCTCGCACGCGATGTGAATTTTGTGGTTTCTACACCTAGTGCCATCCAGCAAATCCTGCGCGGTTTTTATGGTGCCTCCGAGATCACCGCTCAGGCGGCGGATGATTCCATCGAAAACACCGAGGGTGATGCTCCCATCATAAAGCTGGTCATCAACATGCTTGTCGAGGCTTTTAATCAGCGCGCGTCCGACATTCATATCGAGCCGTTAGAGACCAGCGTGCGTGTGCGTTATCGCGTGGACGGCAAGTTGGTAGAAATCGCAAATCATCCGAAAAAACTGCTGCCTGCGATCATTGCGCGGTTAAAAGTGATGAGCACCAGCATGAGCATCGCGGAAAAGCGTTTGCCTCAGGACGGGCGCATCCAGATCAAGGTCGCAGGCAAAGACGTGGACCTGCGGGTTTCCTCGGTGCCTTCGAATCACGGCGAGTCCATCGTCATGCGTATTCTCGACAAGTCCGGTCTGGTGCTCGGTCTTCCGGAGCTGGGATTCTTTTCGGACGACCAGACAACGTTCGAGCGTCTTCTGGCCTTGCCCGATGGCATCTTGTTGGTCACGGGGCCTACTGGATCGGGGAAAACGACGACGCTCTACGGATGTCTCAACGTGATCAACCGCCCAGACAAAAAAATCATTACGGTCGAAGATCCGGTCGAGTATGAAATGCCCGGCATCAACCAAGTGATGGTGAAGACTGACATCGGAATGACCTTCTCCAATGCGCTTCGCGCCATGCTGCGCCAAGCGCCAAACATCATTATGATTGGTGAGATTCGGGATGCGGAAACAGCGAATATCGCGATCAATGCGTCGCTCACGGGTCACTTGGTATTCTCCACCCTCCACACCAACGATGCCCCCTCCGCCGTCGCGCGTCTGGCGGATATCGGCATCAAACGTTTCCTCATCGCTTCGGCGGTCCGCGCAGTATTGGCACAGCGTCTGGTGCGCAAGTTGTGCCCTGCTTGTAAAGTGGAGATGCCGATGACCGACAAAGAGCTGCGGGCCTTGCGGCTCGATGCCTCGCGCATGGCGGATTCCACGATCTTTGGTCCCGCGGGTTGCGATAAGTGCCGGAAAAAAGGCTATCGCGGACGGATGGGCATCTTTGAGATTTTCGAAATCGATGATGAGGTGCGCCACCTGATCAATGCGGAACTCAGCTCCTCGCAATTGCGCAAGCGTGCCCGGGAAATGGGCATGCGCTCGATGCGTGAGGACGGCATCCGCAAGGTGCTCGCCGGTCTCACCACCGCTCAAGAAGTCATCCATGTGACCATGGCAGACTTTGATTGATTCCTTCCACTATTTTTCTTCAAGCAAAAAAAACTTCACATCATGGACAACCAACAGGTTCTCGACCTTTTCATCAATCGTGGCATGATCGACCAGGCTCTCGCTGGCGACATCCTTGCGGAGATCGATCATAGCGGCAAGGAGATCGGCGAAATTCTCACGGATTACCAAGTCATTCAGCACCGCGATGATATTTGGCCCATGGTTGCCGCTGAGCTCTCCACCGAGATGGTGGATCTGAGCGACTGGACACCGCCTGAAGAAATTCTTGCATTAGTGCCTGCGGGCATGGCGCGTCTTCACGGTGCCTTACCCGTTAATTTCACCAACGAGGGCTTGTTCGTTTGCTTGGTTGATCCGCTCAATCCGCAGACCGTGGAAGACCTCCGCTTTGCTCTCGGTCGTGAAATCCACGTCTTGGTCGCCCCAGACTACGTCATCGAGGATCGCATCAGCGAACTCTACGGTGGCGATGGCAAGGCGATGGAGGATATTCTCGGGCAGCTCGAATTCGGCGGCCCCTCGGACTCCAACGCCATGGATATCGAGGCCGAGGCGAACTCCGCGCCCATCATCCGTTATGTCGATCTAGTGCTCTATCAGGCGATCAAGGAAAAGGCATCCGACATTCACTTTGAGCCTTTTGAAAAAGAGTTCAAAATCCGCTATCGTATCGATGGCGCGCTTTATGAAATGGCACCACCGCCGGTGCATTTGGCCTTGCCCATTATTTCCCGCGTCAAGGTCATGTCGAACATGAACATCGCGGAGCGCCGCATCCCGCAGGACGGGCGTATCGTCAAGCAGTTCGGTGAAAAACAAGTGGACATGCGTGTTTCCTCGCTGCCCACCCAGTATGGCGAGTCTGTGGTATTGCGGGTGCTCGACCGCTCCTCGGTCAATCTTTCGTTAGAAAATCTGGGCCTGCCGCCGCACATCTACGAATACATCGGCGAGACCATTGAAAAGCCCAATGGCATTTTCATTGTCACGGGGCCTACTGGTGCCGGAAAAACCACCACTCTCTACGCGGCGCTGCGTCGCATTAACACGATCGACTCGAAATTACTCACGGCGGAAGACCCCGTTGAGTATGACATCGATGGCATCATCCAGATTCCTGTGCACGAAGGCATTGGTCTCGATTTCCCGCGTATCCTGCGCGCCTTTCTCCGTCAGGACCCAGACCGCATCATGATCGGGGAAATGCGCGATATCGATACCGCGCAGATCGCGATTCAGGCGGCGCTGACGGGTCACTTGGTGCTATCTACACTGCACACCAACGATGCTCCCGGCGCGGTCACGCGTTTGATCGACATGGGTTGCGAACCGTTCCTCGTCGCAGCCTCGCTCGAAGGTGTGTTGGCTCAGCGTCTGGTGCGGACGATTTGCAAGGACTGTAAATCGCCGTATGAACCGAACGAAGCGATCTTGACTCAGCTCGGGGTTTCCTCTCACGAAATCGGCGACAAGAGCTTCTACACCGGCCGCGGTTGTGATTCCTGTGGTCAGTCTGGCTATAGAGGCCGACAAGGTCTTTACGAATTGCTAGACATCACTGACCCCGTGCGCGATCTGATCATTGATCGTGCTCCGTCTGTGGTGATCAAACAAAAAGCCGTGGAGTTGGGGATGCAGACCCTGCGCGAAGATGGTTTGCGCAACATTTACCTCGGTAATACCACGATCGAGGAAGTGCTGAAATACACCTAAGCGGGGATGACCCCGAAAAATAATCCACACTTGCCGCAAAAAATTCATCGCCATCCGTCCCGTTTTTGTCTTCAATCGCCCTGTAAAATTATAACAATAAGCCCGATACCAAACTCATGCCGAATTTCCAATATCTAGCCATGGATGCCAAGGGGGAGCAAACCTCCGGCACAATCGAAGCTTCCAATGAAACTGATGCTCTCGCCAAGTTGCGGCAAAAGGGATTGTATCCCACACAGATCGCAGTGGCGGGACAATCCGCGAAAAAGAGCGCGAAAAAATCCAGTGCCAAGGCCGGACCGAAAACAAAAACGGGTGGTCGGATCAAGCCCAAGGTGCTGATGATTTTCACCCGCCAATTGGCGACGCTGATCGACTCCGGACTGCCACTGTTGCGCGGTCTCACCGTGCTTGGCAAGCAAGAGCCGAACCCCGTGCTGCGCGGCACGATCGATGCGCTCGGTGATTCGGTTCAAGGTGGTTCCACATTTTCCGAGTCGCTGGCGCAGCATCCACGGATTTTCAATAAGCTCTACGTGAACATGGTGAAGGCTGGTGAGCTCGGTGGTGTGCTCGAGGTGGTCCTCAATCGTTTGGCGGAATACCAAGAAAAGGCCCACAAGCTTAAAAACAAAATCGTTTCGGCGATGGTTTATCCCGTCATCGTGATGTTCATCGCGGTCTCCATTCTCTTGTTCCTGATGATTTTCATCGTGCCGCGTTTCAAAGATATGTTCTCTGAAATGGGCGATGCGGAATTGCCCTTGATTTCCCAGGCGGTCTTCGGGTTTTCCGACTTCCTGATCAAGCCGACCATCTGGATCATTCCGAACATTGTGTGGATTCTGCTCGCCGCTACCGGTTTCTATTTAGGCTTCGCCGCATGGGGTCGCACGCCTAAGGGGCGCAACTTCGTCGACGCGTTGAAACTGCGCTTGCCTATCTTCGGGGATATCCAGCGCAAGAGCGCGGTATCGCGTTTCTCTCGGACATTGGGAACGCTCGTCACATCGGGTGTGCCGATTTTGCAAGCTCTCAACATCACCAAGGAGACGGCGGGCAACGTTGTGATCTCCCAAGCCATTGCCCAAGTGCATGAGGCGGTCAAAGAAGGGGAATCCATCGTCACGCCTCTGCAAGCATCCGGTGTGTTCCCGAACATGGTGATTTCCATGGTGGACGTGGGTGAGGAAACCGGACAGTTGCCGGAAATGTTGCTCAAAGTCGCTGACGTGTATGACGACGAAGTTGACAATGCCGTGACCGCGCTTACCAGTATCTTGGAGCCGATCATGATCGTATTTTTGGCACTGGTCGTCGGCTCTGTGGTGTTCGCACTCTTCTTGCCGCTGATCAAGATCATCAACGAAATGGGGCAGCAGTAATGATTTTCCCAATCGCACAAAAACCCAAGCATATGAAATTCCCCACCTACCCGCGTGGACGTCGTCAGGCCGGTTTCACATTGATGGAACTGCTGGTGGTCATCACCATCATCGTCATCCTTGCCAGCCTCACCATGGGCGGGCTGGGATTCATGCAGCGCAATCAGGCCGTGCAGAAATGCAAGGCGCAAATCGCGATGCTCGGAACGGGCTTGGAGGAATACAAGCTCGACTTCGGCCGCTACCCAGTGGCGAACGATACGGGAGCTACCAGCGATTTGGGATCCAACGTTCTCTATCGTGCTCTTTATTGGGATAGCGATAGCAATGGTGCGGGTATAGGCGCGGATCCGAACCAGCGCGTTTATTTGACCGAGCTCGACCCCACTAGCACCAAACAAGGATGGAGCAGCAACATCGTGGCCTCACCGCAAAACACGATACGGGATCCATGGGGCTTGGATTATCGCTATCGCTCTGGCGTCGATGCCACAGGGGTGGTGAATGCCAATTGCATCAATCCTGATTTCGACCTTTGGTCCTTCGGTCCCGATGGTGCTTGTGGGAGCATTGTTCCCAATAGCAGGGATCCGCTAGCCCAGGATAATATTTCGAACTGGAAGTAAGAGGGGGAAATCCTCAAGAGAAAAGCCGCCATCTCGGCGGCTTTTTTTGTTAGCTAGGGGTTTCCAGTGATTGAAGTGCCTTTTTCTGGAAATCACCCAGCAGGCGATATTCTTTCTCGGTGATCGGATAGGGACCGGACACTTCCAGTGGCTTGCTCCTCGTGCGGGTGTCGTTGCGAATCGAGTAGGCCTCACGTTTCTTCAGATAGTAGAGGATCAGATAATGTCGGTGATCTTGGGTGGACTCCGCGATGCAGTCAGGTGTGCCAAGTGGCTCAAGAAACCCTTGAAATTCCGGGTGCAGCGTTGAGTAATTTTGCAATCGCTGCCAGCCGAGCGTGGGTGGAGTATCCATGACGAGCATGATGCTATTGTTCGCCTCTTTTTCCGTCCATCCCGAATTCCATGCCGCCCGGTAGGGCGCACACTGGGTCAGAGGAATGGCACAAAACAGGAGGAGAATCGAGGAACTGCGGAGCATGGTCGTTTTATCTACGGCGATCTTTGGCGATGATTTTCATCACCTTGTTCACGTTCGGTCGGACGCCGCATGATTCGGTGAAAATGGGAGTCTCCATGGGGACGAGGAATTCGACGGAGGAATTAACGCCGATGAGTTGCGCGCGTGCATCAAGGATGGGCCCGCCGCTGTCGCCGGGCTGCAACGGGATATCGATGCGAAATCGTTTGGGCCCCGTGAAGATGGATTGTTTCGGAATGGTGGTGTTGAGGGCTCCGTAAAGTGGCTTGAGTCCTGTGGTGAGACCGCCATGAAAAACCGTGGTGCCCTCGGGTAGGGAGAGCGTGGGCGGAGTGAATGTGTAGTAGGCAGGCGTGACAAGCGGTGCATGAAAAATCGCGATATCATTTCCGGGATCACGCCAGACGATGCGAGCCCGTGCCATTTGCAAGCCACTGCCGCGGCCGTAAAGGACATGCACATTGCTGAAGCCCGCATTCTTGAGCACGTGATCGGCAGTGAGAAAATAGCCATCCGGGCTAATCGGACATGCCGTGCCGCCATCGGTGTCGGTTGGTGTTTGCGATTTCGGAAACCCCCGCCTCACCCACTGACTGATGTCGGCTTGCTTAGTGACGATCACCGCACTCATACGCTTTTGCGCAAAGTGCAAAGATTCGACGCTGGGGGGACGTCGATCGGCCCGTGCACGGGACGGCGCAGCCAAGTAGCAATTGGTCAGTAGAAAAAAACAGATCAATGCAAAAAAAATGCGCATGATTAGTGGGTGGGTAGTAAGCTAGAGTTTTCGTCATTTGTTTCGCCAGCCAGCTCGCGCGCGAGGCCAAGGGCGGCGATGTCTTCCACGTGGGAAAGGGATTCGACTTTGGCGAGCAGTTGCCGCAATTCCTTGGCGCCCGCAAAGCCCTTGCAGTAGGCGAGCAAGCGGCCACGCATCGCCATCATAGCGTGGCGTTCATGACCGTAGCGGGTGCTTTGAACTGCGAGGCGGCAATGGCGCAGGATCAGTGCCCAGCGCTCTTCGGGGCTGACAGACGGCACTTTTCCTAGACCTTGCAGTTGTGCCCTTGTTTCGCGAAAGATCCATGGATGCTGCATCGCAGCGCGGCCAATCATTACGCCGGAGATGGCTGTTTGTGCGCGGCGGGCGATGACATCCTCGGCCGTGTGAATATCGCCATTCCCAATGACAGGAATTTCGACCGCCCGGGCGCATTGATCGATGATGTCCCAATTTGCCAGACCCGAGTAGCCCTGCGCGCGGGTGCGACCATGCACTGCGATCGCCTGGATGCCGCTGTCTTCGAGGATGTGGCACACTTCCACCGCATTGATGCTTTGCTGATCCCAGCCAACGCGGATTTTTGCGGTGACGGGCACGCTCGTGCCGGCGAGTGCCTTGACGACGCCCGAGGCGACAGAGGCCAGCACCGGGCAGTCTTTCAGCAAAGAAGAGCCGCCGTTTTTCGAGACGACCTTGTTGACCGGACAGCCGAAGTTGATGTCGATGAAGTCGGGTTGCTTCCAGTCGATGATTTTTTTCGCCGCCTCACCCATGCGTTCGCCATCGGCCCCGAAAAGCTGGATGCCCACGGGGCGCTGCTCATCGGTGAACTCGGTGTATTTCCGCGTGTAGTCATCTCGCTGCATGATGCCCTCGGCGGAAACGAACTCGGTGACCATCACGTCGGCTCCCAGCTCCTTGCAGAGCTGGCGGAACACTACGTCCGTCACTCCCGCCATCGGTGCGAGATAGAGAGGGAAATTTCCGGATGTAAACCAAGGCAGCACGGCCGGAGTCTATCACGACAAGCAGTGCTGGCAAGCCGGCATCGGTGGGAATGTAGGCGCGCGCATTGACTTTTCCCAACGAATCAGCCCATCATCTCGTGCAACTTCATGAAGATCGATAGCCATCAGCATTTCTGGAAATACAGCGCCAGTGAGTATCCGTGGATGAGCGATGAGCTCGCCTGCTGTCGTCGTGATCTTTTGCCCGATGACCTTGCTCCGCTACTGGACGATTCCGGACTGGATGGCAGTATCGCGGTGCAAGCGCGGCAGATACCCGAGGAGACGGATTTCTTGCTTAGCCTAGCGGAAAAACATCCACGCGTGCTGGGCGTGGTCGGCTGGATTCCGCTGTGCTCGCCGGACGTGAGCCGCTACTTGGATCAGTATGCCTCTCATCCGAAAATCGTCGGCTTCCGCCATGTGATTCAGGATGAGCTGGACGATGACTTCATTCTCCGCCCGGACTTCCAAGCCGGCATTCGCGAGCTAGGACGCTACCCACTGTGTTACGATGTGTTGATTTTCGAGAAACATTTGCCGCAGACGATTGCCTTCGTCGATCAACATCCGCAAGTCCGCATGGTGCTAGACCACGTCGCCAAGCCGCAGATCCGCGCCGATGAATTTTCCGTTGCATGGGCGAAAAACATCCGCCGACTCGCCGAGCGGGAACATGTGTCGTGTAAGCTCTCGGGCTTGGTGACGGAAGTGCGCGGCGGCCTATGGGATGCGCAAATGCTGCGTCCGTATTTCGATACTGTGCTGGAGGCCTTCGGTCCACAGCGTCTGATGTTTGGCTCGGACTGGCCGGTGTGTTTGATGCGCAGCAGCCACCGTCAGTGGGTCGAGACAGTCACCTCGTGGATCGCCTCGCTTAGCGCCGATGAGCAAGCTGCCATCATGGGCGGCACGGCGGCGCGAGTGTATGGGATTGCGTGATTTTTTCGCACTGAAAACGCATCAATGTGTGCGAAGGCCGCTGATGTATGAGAATTTTGTAGGGGAAAAGTGCGACGTTATTTCATGCAAAAGCGATATGTGAGAGTGAGTCAATTCCTAACGAAAGCGATGCCGATCACGGAAAAAAACTTGTGCCTGAGTGCGAGTGCTGGCAGCGTGTCTGCGTCATGGAAAGTCACGAAGTGCTGCGCAAGGTGTTTGAAAAAGTCAGCCCCAAGGCCATCGCCGCAGAGATGGGGATTTCTCTATCGCTTGTCTACAAGTGGGCGGAGAAACCAAATGCCGATGGCACGGGCAGCCGCAATCCTCTCGATCGCCTCGTGACTTTGATGGAACTGAGCCAGGATGAGGCGATTGTCGAATGGCTGTGTCAGCGCGCGGGCGGATGTTTCCTGCGTAATCCCGATAGCTCGTGCAAAAAGGGCTTTGAAGTGCTGCCCGCCACCCATGAAATCATCAGCCAGTTCTCGCAGATGCTGAGCATGATTTCCGCGGCGGCACTCGATAACTCGATCACCACCAAAGAAGCTTCCGAGATTCGTGATTCGTGGGACAAACTGAAAAGCTATGCCGAGGGTTTCGTGCGCTGCTGCGAGGAGGGCGACTTCGATCAACTGCGTCAAATCCCGAAACCCTCCGAGGGCCCGAAGCGGCTCTTGCGCTGATCGTTGAAAACTCTGTGAAAACATCCTCTGGAGTTGACAGATGTCTGCCCCTACGCCAGTAATCTCGGTGCTATGAAATTGCTCAAGATTTGGACAGTATTGTTGATGATGGTGGGAACTATGATGCCGATGCAGGCAGATGAGGAAACCCCGCTGGGTAAGGAAATGGAATCTCTGAACGATTCCTTCAAAGCACTGAATAAGGAAACGGATCCTGCCAAAGGCGCGGCTCTTGCTCGCAAAGCTCAGGAAGCGAGTTTGAAAGGAATTTCGATTGTTCCGGATTTCATTACCGACATGGTTCCTGATGCTAAGGACAAAGAAAAAGCGATCGCGGATTATCGCCGCCTCATGGGTGAAGCATTTGTAGTGTTCTGCAAAATCGAGACGGCCTTTCTCGAGGGTAAGATGGAGGAAGTCGCGAAGCTCGCCGATGCCGCCAAAGCCCTCAAAAAAGAAGGTCATAAAAAATACATCGAAGAGGAATAAACCTCACAGAGTGATTTTCTCCGAACAAAACGCTTCCGCTGGCCGGGAGCGTTTTTTTTAGAACGTGCATCTTTTGGCAATGGCCTCGTTCAATCGGCGCAAATACTCCGTACGTGAAATTTCCACCGCTCCCAGCGACTCGGTGTGCTGGTTGATCATCTGCACATCGAACAATAAAAAACCGCGCGCGCGCAAGTGATCGATGAGGTGTGTGAGGGCCATTTTCGAGCCATCGCTGACGCGTGAAAACATCGATTCTCCCGCGAATAGAGCGCCAAGTGTGACGCCATAAATACCACCGACCAATTCGCCCTCGCACCAGCACTCGACGCTATGCGCGTGACCTAACGAATGCAATCGCACATAGGCATTGATCATCCTCGGGCCCAGCCATACACCATCGTCTTTCGAGCGAGGTTTCGCGCTGGCTTGGATCACTTCCTTGAATGCCTGATCGTGCGTGAACGTGAATTTGCCCTGCCGCATTTTCCGTAATAAGCGCCGCGAGGCAGAGAACTGATCGAGCTCAAAAATCCCCCGCGGATCAGGCGACCACCAGGTGAGGGGTTTTTCTGACCACGGGAAAATGCCATTGATATAGGCTGCGAGTATGGTTTCTGGTCTCAGATTCCCACCAACGGCCAACAGTCCTTCTTCGTCCGCTTCTGAAGGGTCAGGGAATTCAATCATGGGGTGGAAAATGTATGTCGCTTCATCAAGTTGCCGGGCTTCTCAACGCGAGAGTCTAACGCGGTGATTCGAGCCGATGCAAGGCCTGCACAGCAGCGGCATTGCTTTTGCTGATTCCATCCTGAAACAGTCGGCCAATGCGTGACGGCTCTATTCCCGCCCATTGAATTTCCAGTTCCATGTGTTAGAGATTTTTCGATGGGCTCTTGCTCGCTTTTTTGCGTGGCGCGCGTTGGCGTTCGCTGCGTTTGATGGCGTCGATCGATTCCATCACGAGCGGGCGCGAGAACAACTCGCGCAACTCGCCATCCACGTCGAGGATGACGGCCACGCGCACTAGGCGGAGAAAGGAAATTTGCCCCTTCGATTCGAGCAATTTCAGTGTGGAAAGCGCGATCCCCGCGCGGTCGGCGAGTTCCTCCTGCGTCCAGCCCTTGGCCAACCGAAATTTCCGCATTCGGTGCCCAATGTCCCGCGCGATACTGACAGGATTCCGCTGCGTAAAAGTTGCTATTTTGTCCACAAAGGCAGATATAAGGCATAATCGCTAAAATAGCAACGATTAAAATCGAGGAGATCGAGCTGCATTGATGGAACGTCCGCGTTCCATCAATACTCCCGCACCACCAAAAAATCGGCAATCTGATGGAGGTGGTCGGCTTTTTTGCCGAAGACATCGAGAGCGGCCATCGCTTTTTTCGTGAGCGCGGCGGCTTCCTTGCGGGATTTTTCCAGGCCGACGATCGAGGGGTAGGTGGCCTTGGAGACGTTGGCATCCTTGCCGGCGGTCTTGCCTAGGACTTCGGTGCTTTGGGTGACGTCGAGGATGTCATCGATGATCTGAAACGCCAGTCCGAGGCATTCGCCGAAAGTGGTGAGTGCCGCGAGCTTCGCGGGCGTGGCATTGACGGCCATCGCGCCGAGGCGCAGCGAGGTGGTGAGAAGCGCAGCGGTTTTGGCTTTGTGGATGAGGATCAACTGCGCTTTGGTGAGGGATTTTCCTTCGCCTTCGAGGTCCATCACTTGCCCGCCGATGAGGTGACGGCTGCCACTGGTCAGGGCGAGTTCCTTGATGAAGGCATCCGCCTTGTAGCGGGGCGTGCCGGGGGTATGGGCGAGGATGAGAAAGGCCTCCGTCAGCAGAGCATCGCCGCACAAGACCGCCATGCCATCACCGAAGACCTTGTGGCAGGTGGGGCGGCCGCGGCGCAGGTCATCGTCATCCATGCAGGGCAGGTCATCGTGGACTAACGAATACGTGTGTAGCACCTCCACCGCGCAGGCGGCGGGCATCGCTTTTTGCGGATCCCCGCCGCAGGCCTCGGCAGCGGCGAGGCAGAGGATGGGGCGCAGGCGTTTGCCACCGGCGAAGACCGAGTAGCGCATCGCCTTGTGGATCGTCTGCGGGGCGACTTTTTCTTTGGGCAAAAATCCATCCAGCGCCTTGTCCACGCGCTTGGCGGTATCGCTGAGGTATTGGGCAAATGCTGGGTTGGCCATAAAAATCAGTTAGAGAAGTTCGGCGATCTGCACGGCATTGAGTGCGGCTCCTTTGCGCACCTGATCCCCCACGACCCAGAGGTCGAGCGCGTTATCGAGAACGAGATTTTTGCGAATGCGGCCGACCAGGCAATCGTCCTTGCCGGTGGTGTCGAGCGGCACGGGGAATACGCCGTTGGCGGGGTCATCGCGCAGTTGCACACCCGCTCGGCCGGCATAGACCGCACGCGCGGCATCGGCAGTGATCGGTTTTTCAAAAACGGCAGTGATCGAGACCGAATGCGAGCGATAGACCGGCACGCGCACGCAGGTGCAGGAAACTTTCAGCTCGGGCAGTGACAAAATTTTTCGTCCTTCGTGGAGCATTTTCAGCTCCTCCTTGGTGTAGCCGTTATCGGTGAAGACATCGACTTGTGGAATGACATTGAAAGCGATTTGTCGCGAATAGACTTTTTGCTCCAGCGGTAGCCCGTGCGTGAGCGCGTGGACTTGCTGCTCTAGTTCGGCGATGCCCTGCGCGCCACTGCCGGATACGGCTTGGTAGGATGACGCGATGATGGACTTCAAGCCGAAAGCCGCATGCAGGGGAGCCAGCGCCATCAGCGAAATGATGGTGGTGCAGTTCGGATTGGCGATGATGTTTTTCGGGTGATCGAGCGCGGCTTGTGGATTGATTTCGGGAACTACCAGAGGCACGCCGTCGTCCATGCGGAAGGCGGAGGAGTTATCGATCACCAGGCAGCCTGCTGCTGCCGCAGAGGGGCCGAATTCTTTTGAAATCGAGCCACCTGCGCTGAACAAGGCGATATCAATCCCGGCGAAGCTATCGTGCGTGAGTTCCTGCACTGCAATCATATCGCCCCGAAACGGAAAGGTTTTTCCCACCGAGCGTTTGGAAGCCAGCAAGGTCAACTTGCTCATTGGGAAATTCCGCTGCTCCAGACACAGACGCATTTCCTCACCAACAGCACCCGTGGCGCCGACGATCGCTACATGTTTCATTTCGCTCATAAATTCGGTGTAAGAGGGGGCGGCAGTCTAGCGGTTTCCCATGCGCTGGCAAATGAATTCGCAGCAAAACATGGGGCGCGTGCTGCGTGTCTCGGCCAAGGGCAACCGTATGTCATGGCAGTGGGGTGCTGTGATGATCTGGCGCTGACATTTCATCCCGTTGGAACACAGCTCATGCGAGAAAAGAAGGAATTTCCCGTGCAATCACCATGCTCGAAAGCACCTCAACAAATGGATCATTGCTCCGCTATTTTTCTCATTCCAGCGATTCTTGACCTTTTGTGACAAACCCGTTACAAACGGTCTCTTTCCTGCGCTGCGCCTAGTCTCTAGGAGTAGCGGAGGTTGACTGAATGTTCCATTGCACACAGATACATGAAAATACAACACATCGTCAAAAACTTCATCGTTGCCAGCTTATTGACTCCTCTGGCGGCATCCGGTCAGCAATCCTATATCGACGCGAAGCTGCCAGCCTACGCAGCCGTCAGTGGTGTCTCCGGCAATCTCAACTCGATCGGTTCGGACACTCTGAACAATCTGATGACCTTGTGGGCGGAAGGTTTCAAAAAAGCTTACCCGAACGTCAATATCCAGATCGAAGGCAAAGGCAGTTCGACAGCACCGCCGGCCTTGATCGAAGGCACTGCCCAACTGGGGCCGATGAGCCGACTCATGAAGGGCGAGGAAATCGATGCTTTTGAGAAAAAGTTTGGCTACAAGCCCATGGAAGTTCGTGTCGCGATCGATGCGCTCGCAGTTTTCGCACACAAGGACAACCCGATCAAAGGCGTCACCATGGCGCAAGTGGACGGCATTTTTTCGGTGACCCGCAAGCGTGGTGCGGATGACATTGTCGAGTGGGGCCAACTCGGCTTGGATGCATGGAAAAACCGCAAGATTTCCCTTTACGGTAGGAATTCGGCGTCGGGCACCTATGGATTGTTCAAGGAGCAAGCACTCGACAAAGGTGATTTCCGCAACACGGTCAAGGAGCAGCCAGGCTCTTCCGCTGTGGTCCAGGGCGTTGGAGCGGACCAATACGCGCTCGGCTACTCCGGCATCGGCTACAAAACTTCGGCCGTTCGTGCGCTACCCATCGGTGCAAAAGACGGAGAATTTTTTGATGCGAATTACGAGAACTGCCTCACGGGAGAGTATCCATTGGCGCGCTTTCTCGTCATCTACGTCAACAAAAAGCCCGGCAAACCCATGGACAATCTCACCAAGGAATTTCTCACCTTTGTGCTATCGAAAGAAGGCCAGATGATTGTGGAGAAAGATGGCTATTTCCCCATGCCTGCCGAGCTCGCGGCAGAAGTCGTGGAAAGCTTGACGAAATAAGCGGCTACTCTCGTTTTTTACCTCGATTTATGGGGATCACATCCATTTCTGATCTCTGATTGATTATTTCCACTGACTCTCTGCATGAAAGATCCTAACAGCCGCATTCCCGATCCCCATCGTTTTGATGTGTCTCGTGGCACTTTGTGGCTGGATCGCGGCATGACCTGGTTGATTCGTATTGGCGGCCTGGGTGTGATCCTCGCCGTCTTCAGTATCTTTCTTTTCATCTTCATTGAAATTCTCCCTCTATTCCGCAATGCCAATGTAGATCAAGCACAGGAGTGGCATCTCAGTGAGGCAAAAGAAACACAGCAAGATGCCGTTGTTGTCGTGGGCTCCGATGAGTGGGGCGAAATGCCTTTTGTTTATCTCGGTGGCGATCAGGTCTTGTTTTATGCAAAAGGCAAGGAAGAACAAACCGTCGTTAAAATTGCCGAGCTTGGTGATGTGAACGTGCGTAGTGCCAGTTACGATGCCATCAATCAACGTGTGGCCGTGGGTGCTAGCGATGGACGCGTTGGCTCGTTTGTCATCGCGTATGAGGTGAAGTTCGATGAAAATGATCAGCGCGTTCTTCGTCCGAAAGCTTCGTTTGAGGCGTGGATCGAGCCGCCAGCCGCGGCGGGAGAAGTGGTTTCTGTCTCCTATGGTGATAGTAGTAGTGAGCGAACGATCATCAGTGAACGGATTGCAAACGGACAGGCTCGTGTGACCATTGATAAAATGGCGCAGAAAAAAACTCTGATGGGCAAAGGAAAGCTTGAGGTCACAGGCAGTTTTGATGTCACAGCAGAGCTGACTGCCAAGCCGCTGCTGGTTCGCTCCTCACCCAACGGCACCATGGCACTGATCGCAGGGGATGATGGCAGCATCGACTACTTCTTCACCGAGGGTCGCGATAAGCCAGAAAAGCGCCAGAGCTTTCAGCCCTTCGGCGCGCAAAAGATCGCTGAGCTGGATTTCCTCTTCGGCGGCGTTTCCATAGTCATCACCTCAGCCACTGGACAACAGGAAGTGTGGAGCTTGTTGCGACCCGATGGCGAGAGCAATCGGTTGTTTGCGAAGACGAAATCGTTCCCCGCGATGCCCGCGGGTGAGATGACTTTCGCCGCCAGTCAACGAAACAAAGGATTTTTCACCATCAGCAACAATAGTGCATCGTTGCGCTACAGCACCACGGAAAAAATCCGCTGGGAGGGCACGCTACCCTTCGTGCCTGCGGCGGCCAGCTACGATGGCAAATCAGAGCACGTGTTTCTTGCCAATCGCGAAGGGCGCTTGCTCATGCTCGATCTCCATGATCCGCATCCGGAGGCGGGATGGCAGGCGTTTTTCGGCAAGGTCTGGTATGAAGGATCTAGTAAACCGGAATTCACCTGGCAATCGACAGGTGGGTCGGATGAATTTGAGCCCAAGCTGTCGCAGATTCCGCTTATCATCGGATCACTCAAAGGCACGTTTTACGCATTGCTCTTCTCCTTGCCCATTGCCTTGCTTGCGGCCGTTTTCTCAGCGAACTTTTTGCCGGCGTCGATGAAACGTGTGCTCAAGCCTACGATGGAAATCATGGCTTCGTTGCCGTCTGTAGTGCTGGGTTTTCTCGCGGGCCTCTGGCTTGCGCCGCTCATCGAAACCAAGATTCCTTCGATTCTGTTAGTTTGTCTCGCGATTCCTTTCACGGCAGTGATCTGCGGCACGATTTCTTCGCGACTTCCGCGGACCTTGCGCAATCATATCGAAGGGGGCAGGGAATGGCTGGTGCTCTTGCCTTTCCTCGTTGTGGCATTTGCTGTCGCTTGGCAACTGGGCCCGGTCTGGGAGCGCCTTTGTTTCGTCTATCAAGATCCCAGTTCCGGCGAGCGCATCGCGGACTTCCGTCTCTGGTGGCCGGAATTTACCGGACTGCCCTTTGATCAGCGCAACTCGATGGTCGTCGGCTTTATGATGGGCTTTGCCGTGATTCCCATCATTTTCACTATCGCGGAAGACTCTCTCAGCAATGTGCCAAAATCTCTGACCGCTGCCTCAGCTGCGCTCGGGGCCAGTCGTTGGCAGGTTGTGCGCACGATCATCATTCCCATTGCATCTCCTGGGATCTTCTCTGCTGTCATGATCGGTCTGGGACGCGCAGTTGGCGAGACGATGATCGTAGTCATGGCCAGTGGCAATACGCCCCTCACCGAGTGGAACATCTTCAATGGCATGCGCCCGCTGTCCGCCAATATCGCGGTCGAGCTGCCCGAAGCGGCGATGGGGTCCACTCATTATCGCACGCTTTTTCTTGGTGCCCTTCTGCTCTTCCTTTTTACTTTCACGCTCAACACCATCGCTGAGGTTTTCCGCGATCACTTGCGCAAACGCTACAAGCTGGCCTAACGCTTTTATCTCATGCCCGCTATCAAATCCTCATTCACCACCGATGCCCGCTGTCGTAAGGGAGAGCCTTTTGTATGGCTCACTGCAGCTGGTTTGACGACGGGCTTGGTGATGACCATTGCACTGTTGCTGTTCCTGCTCTACCAGGGGCTCTCTTCATTTTGGCCCAATTCCATCGAGGTATTCAGCCTGCAAAGCGACGGGACCTCCAGCAAGCTGGCTGGCATCGTGGTAGATCAGCGAATGCGCAAAACATCTTCCGATACGGAATTGAGTGAGTGGCAGATTTATCGAGGGAACAAGGATCTCAATGGCGAGGCGTTCCTTTTTATCGAGGAAAAAAACATCGTCACTTCGGAAAATCCCTCCACCTATTGGTTGGTAGAACGCTTGGAGTATGGCAACGCGATCGGCGAACCAGTGCAATACATCAATGCCGATGGATCGCCCATAGGTGTCAACGATGCCAGTTTCGAAAAACACCTGCGTGAGAGGATCCAGCATGCGGCGGGTAAACGAAAACTTCTTCTGGAAATCGAGCGTAAAAAAATTGGTAAGGTCAATCGCAAGCTGGAAGAGCTCGCCATCGCGGTAAAAGCTAAGCGAATGACTGCGGAGTCTGCGGATATTGAACGCGCCCAATGGCAACAGCAATACGATGCCTTAGCTCAAGAGGCGCGCGCAGTGCGTGAGGAGATCGAAAAAGAAAGTCTGCAACTGCGCACCGTGGATGATCAAGAGCTCCGAATCCCGCTCGCACAGTTATTGCATTTTTATGCACCAAACCAGGGCGGATTTTTTTCCAAATTATCCGAGGCCTTGCACCGCATTTGGAACTTCATCAGCGAGGAGCCTCGTGAAGCAAACACCGAAGGTGGGGTGTTTCCGGCAATTTTCGGCACGGTGATCATGACCTTGCTCATGAGCTTGTTTGTCACTCCACTGGGAGTGATCGCCGCCATTTATCTGCGTGAGTATGCCAAGCAAGGATTTCTTGTGAGGGCTGTCCGCATTTCTGTCAACAATTTGGCAGGTGTGCCCTCGATTGTTTTCGGAGTGTTCGGTGTGGCTTTTTTCATCTATTTCATTGGTAGCGAGATTGATGCGTTTTTCTTTTCCGACAAACTTCCCACTCCCACATACGGCACGGGCGGGATTTTCTGGGCCTCGCTGACCCTAGCACTCCTAACCTTGCCAGTTGTGATCGTGGCGACTGAAGAAGCCATTGCCGCAGTTCCCCGCGGTGTGCGTGAGGCTGCTCTTGCTTGCGGTGCTTCGAAGTGGCAGATGATTCAGCGAGTGGTTCTCCCCGCATCCATTCCCGGTATTCTCACTGGGATCATTCTTGCCATGGCGCGCGGTGCGGGTGAGGTCGCGCCGCTGATGCTGGTCGGCGTGGTAAAACTCGCACCCTCGCTGCCGCTGGATGACATTTCCCCCTTCATTCATCCGGAAAGAAAATTCATGCATCTCGGCTTCCATATCTACGACCTCGGCTTCCAGTCACCGGATGCCGAGGCCGCCAAGCCCATGGTCTATGCTACGACCTTGCTTCTCATTCTCATCGTCATCGTCATGAATCTTGCGGCGATTACCCTGCGCAATCGCATCCGTAAGAAATTCGCTTCGAACACATTCTAAGGTCTCACTGATGTCACTCACTAACAAAAAAGATAACTTCATCTCGGTGGAAAACTTCAGTTTTTTCTACGGCGAGAAACAAGCTCTCTTCGAGATCGACATGCGTATTCCCGAGCACGAGGTCACCGCCCTGATCGGGCCCTCCGGTTGCGGCAAATCGACTCTGTTGCGCAACATGAACCGGCTCAATGACCTCATTGAGGGAACTCGCCACCAAGGTGACATCATCCTAAATGGCAACAGTCTTTACGATCCGAAGGTGAATGTCATTTCCTTGCGCAAGCGCGTGGGGATGGTGTTCCAAAAATACAATCCCTTTGCCAAATCGATCTACGAAAACGTCATCTTTAGCTTGCGGGTTGCGGGGAGAAATCAGCGCGCTTTTTTGAACGAAGTGGTGGAAACCAGCCTTCGAGCTGCCGCCCTTTGGGATGAAGTGAAGGATCGGTTGCATGAAAGCGCCTTCGGCTTGTCTGGCGGCCAGCAGCAAAGGCTTTGCATCGCGCGCGCCATCGCCAACCAACCAGAAATCCTTTTGATGGACGAACCCTGCGCGGCTCTCGACCCTCTCGCCACGCTCAAAATTGAGGAACTGATTCAGGATCTGAAGCACCAGTATACGATTGTGATCGTTACTCACAACATGGCACAGGCCAGTCGCTGCTCAGACAAAACGGCATTTATGTATCTAGGAAAATTAATAGAGTTTGACGATACAAGCAAAATTTTCACCAGTCCTAAAGAGAGGCAAACCGAGCAATACATCACTGGCAGCTTCGGTTGAATCGCGGTAAAAAACTCGACCATTCGCCGTTGTTGTCTTCATGATTCGCATCGATTTTTTGATTCACCCGCGCGTGATCACGATGCATACTGCCGGTGCGAAGTTCCTTCGTTCCCGCACTGATGAAAATTCTGATCATTGAAGACGAAATCAAAATCGCAACTGCGATACGTGATTGTCTTGTTTCGGCATCCTATCAGGCCGATGTGGCACACACAGGAGATGCGGGTATCGAGTTCCTCACGGAGCAGAAATATGACGCCGTCATTCTCGATTGGATGTTGCCGGGCTGCGATGGCATCGGAGTGCTCGAATGGCTTCGCCATCGTGGGGCGAAGCCGCCGGTACTATTGCTCACCGCAAAGGACTCCGTGGAAGATCGAGTGACCGGACTGGATAGTGGTGCGGATGATTATCTCGTCAAGCCCTTCGCTTTTGCCGAGTTACTTGCCAGGCTTCGCGCGCTGACGCGACGCACCCCAGCGATACCACACCTCCAGTTACAAACCGCCGACCTTACTCTCGATCTCAACACGCGCGTGGTCAGTCGTGCGAAGGCTGAAATCATACTCACGCCGCGCGAGTTCGATTTACTGGCGTTCCTTTTGCGACATGCGGGAGAAATCGTTTCACGCAGCATGATCGCTCAGGACGTCTGGCGCGAAACCAACCGATCAACTCCGCTCGACAACGTCATCGATGTGCACGTCACGCGCTTGCGTCGCAAGGTAGATAGCGGTCATGCCACACGACTCATCCACACCGTGCGCGGAGTTGGATTTTATTGCGGTGAATCTACTCCCGCCGTGCCGTCATGAGTAAGGAAAAAACCATTACGTTAGATTTTTCCACATCGACGCTCAACTCGTGGTGGAACCGGCAAAGTTTGCGACTGCGTTTTGCGGTTTCATTCTCCCTTGTCACGACCCTCATCCTTCTTACGCTGCTACCATTTGTCTATTCGCTCATTCGCAGGCAAATGACGTCTGATATCGACGGGCAACTGCGCATTGATTGGGCCTTGATCGAGGCTCACTTGGAGAGCGATGGAAACGGTGGAATCCAATGGCGCAAAAGCAGTCCTGCCACACCACAGAGCCCGGGATACGCAAACAGCTGGTTTGATGTTTGGGATCGCGAGCGATCGTTGTTGAAGCACTGGCCAGAGCATGCTGCTGGGGCTTTGCTGCCTCCGCCTCCCATCGCTGATCAGGGGCACTTCGTTTCCGTATCGCTGAGCGATGGACGACCTGCGAGAACTTATCAAATGCATGCTGTCATCGACGCTCAACCCACTTTGCTGCGCGTCTTTCGTGACGAATCCGCGCATCGAGCCACTCTGCGACGTATCGTCCTCGGTCTCAGCATGGGAATGCCCATCGCAGTATTGCTCGCGGCGTAGGCTGGTCACGCCATGGCAGGGCGAGCATTGCGCCCCGTGGGTGAGATGGCCGCGGCCGCCCGACGCATTACTTCCGATTCGTTAGAAAGTCGATTGCCGAACCCGAACCCGCATGATGAACTTGGCCAACTTGCCACGGTTTTGAACGATACACTTCATCGACTGGAGTCTTCGTTCGATGCCTTGAAGCGCTTCACTGCTGATGCATCTCACGAACTTCGCACTCCACTCACCGCGCTGCGTAGCGTGGGTGAAGCCGCGTTGCGCGAAGCCAGATCCCCCGAAGAACTGCGCGAAACCATCGGCAGCATGTTAGAAGAAGCGCAGCGCCTCCACGACCTCGCCGATACCTTGTTGCTGCTCGCCCGCGCCGGCAGCGGGCGCATGCCTCTGCAGCGCGAAACTTTTTCCCTTGAGGCACTGGTCACCGATGTCTGCGAGCGACTGGAAGTGCTGGCCTCGGAAAAAAATCAACGCATCGAGATCACCAGCGCGCCCGGGATTTTTCTCAACGCCGATCCCGTGTTGTTGCGCCAGGCCGTCACCAACCTCCTCCACAATGCCATCCGCTACAGCCCTGCCGATTCCCTAATCCGCGTGGTCACCGGCAAGCGCGGCGGCGATGTTTCCATGGAAATCATCGACCAAGGCCCCGGCATCCCCGAAGAGCACCGGCAAAAAATCTTCGATCGTTTCCACCGCATCGACAAAGCCCGCTCCCGCGCCGATGGCGGCACCGGCCTGGGCCTCGCCCTCGCCAAACTCTTCGTCGAACAACACCACGGCCGCATCGAACTCGATTGCCCCGCCAGCGGCGGCAGCACCTTCCGCATCTTGCTGCCCCCATAAGGAGAAGGGATTGCAAATCCCTTTCTTTTTTCTCCCCTTTTTTATATACCACTAGAAAAACGACTGATTGGCATTAAAATAATGATTTTTATCGTCGTTTTTCCT
Source organism: Akkermansia muciniphila (assembly GCA_945888515.1). GTDB lineage: Bacteria > Verrucomicrobiota > Verrucomicrobiia > Verrucomicrobiales > Akkermansiaceae > UBA956. Next base: position 140,849 of record CAMDAD010000005.1, read on the forward strand.
CGCCTTTCCCGGTCCTGCTACGTGAAACGAATGATGATCCGAAAATGACGGCGACAGAACGCACGACTCTCCCCGTATTTCACTCTTTCCACCGCATGTCCGCCCCATCCAAAGCCCCTTCAGAAAACTCCAGCGTCATCTTCCGCGCCCAAGGTCGCGACTTTGGCCTCACCGATGTGCAGGGGAAAGTCGCGAAGAAAATCTTCGCAAGCACAGGCCACGGACGTTCTCAGTCAGCCTGCTCTTTTTCTGGGTGCCGCCTTGTTGTCACACCACTTCCTTGCCGTTGATGAAACGCACATTCACACTCTTCGTCGCCCTGCTGCTCGCGCCGCTTGCCGCGTTGCTTGCCGCCGAAAAAGCCAAGGACAAGCTTTCCTCCGGCGAGTATTTCATCAAGCAAACGTGGTCGCAGGAGCAGGATTTTCCGCGCCCTTACCTCCTCAACATGCCCGCGAATCCAGACAACCGGAAGTTGCCCGTCTTGATCTTTCTGCACGGCAATGGCGGCAACGCCCGGAGTGCGATGGGCGGATTCCTGAAACAGCACCCCACGATAGCGACGCGCTATGTGACGGTGTTTCCGGAGGGCTATCTGAAAAGCTGGAACATCTGCGGCGAGCGGTCGAAGGCGGATGATCGACAATTCATCGAAGCGATCATCGAAAAAGTCGCCGCTTGCGATCACATCCAGCTGGACCAGTTCACCGTCATGGGCCACTCGAATGGCGCGGCGTTGGCGAATCAACTGGCCATCGAGAGTCGCTTGCCGAACATCCGCAACTACGTGACCGCCGTCAGCCCGCTCAATGTGCTGCAACACGACGGGCGGAACTTCAAGGCCAAGGGCAACGACAGCAGCTACCAGACCGTTGTAACACCCCGGACCGGCCTACGAATCATGAACATTTCGGGAACGGAAGATCACCTGATTCCGTATCACGGCGGATCTTCCTTGGTGATACCGGGAAAGAACGGAAAGCTCGGCTTCGTCGCTGCGGAGGAGTCTGTTTTCCAGTGGGCCAAAGCGATGGGATACCGGGGTGCAAAACAGGAAAAGCCGAGCAGCACCACCGGCAAGCTTGAAATCTTCAGTTACCTCGATGGCTCCATCGTTCACTTCAAGGTCCTGGGCGAAGGTCACGGCGCGGCGAGCGCGATCGATGAAGCAACCCTGCTGCGCTTTTTGGAGGCCGAACGATCAGCGAAATAGACCAACTCATTGTTACCATCATGAAACACACATTCACACTCTTTACCGCTCTTCTTCTCGCGCCGCTGGCATCGCTCTCCGCTGCTGAATCTGCCACCAGCACGGACAAGTTGCCCGCATTTTCCTGGGAAAAAGTGCCGCAGTATATGCATATCCGCAAAGCCCGGAAGTTCACGGATGATGAGATCAAATACCTGGCGTCGTTTCCCTTATTGACCTTCGAGAAAACGACAGGACATAAGGATTTCAATAGCACCGAGGATGGCTCACTCGCTGCCGCCAAGGCCGTGAAGGCGGTAAATCCCTCGACGAAAATTTTATACTATCGCAATGTGATCGTGCACTATGGCACCTACAAGGCGAATGCAGAAATCGAGAAGATGCCGGGAGCCTTCCTCGTTGGTCGCGATGGAAAAACCAAGCTGGTTCGCAATGTTTGCGAGGCCTACGACCTGAGCAACCCTAAGGTGCGGGACTGGTGGGTCGACCATGCCAAGCAAATGTGCGCCGATCCCGCAATCGATGGCCTGTTTTTCGATGGAAACATCAAGGTTCTCTCGCCCGCATACTTGAAGCGTGACATCGGAGATGAGAAAAAAGCCGCCCAACTCGCTGGATACGAGACCATGATGGGTGAGGCTAGGAAGGCCTTGGGGCCGGACAAGATCATGCTGGCCAATGTCCTGCGGGTCGGCCAAAGCAAGGATGACGGATTGGAGGCGATCAAGAGATTCGACGGCTCGTATATCGAAGGCTTTGAACTCGCTGCGACTCAGGAGCAGAAGAAGGATAACGTGGCCAAAGGGATCGAGGCATTTCAAAAAGCGGCCCGCGATGGATTCATGATTGCATTCACCGCCGGGCTTTCCGAATTAAATGCAGAGGAGGGTGAGCTAAATCCACAGCGCACGGACGAAATCCGCAAAGGGCTGAGTGGAGATGGCAATCACAGCAAGCGGTTCGAGTATTTGCTCGCACTATTTCTCACCTGCGCGGAGAAACACAGTTACTTTCTCGCTCATGATGGATACGGCGCGGAACAAAGCAAAGTTTGGATGAAGCGCCCGCCGGAGTTGGAGCGACCGCTAGGGGAGCCAAAAGGCCCCGCTGTCCGAGACGGATACATCTACACCCGGGAATTTGCCCACGCCAAGGTGTGCTTGGATATCGAGAACGAGGTCGGCGAGATCGAGTGGAAGAAGTCTGATATAAAATGAGCTCCTTAAGAGGGGATTTAACAATTTAACAATTTAACGAAACAATCAAGGAAAGCTAGCGCCATGAAACACACCCTCACCCTCATCACCTCTATCCTGCTCGTGCCGCTGGCGGCCCTCGCCGCGGACCGACCCAACATCGTGCTGATTCTCGCCGATGACCTCGGCGCCCGCGACTTGGGGTGCTTTGGCAGCACCTATTACGAAACGCCGAACATCGACCGCCTCGCCTCGCGTGGCGTGCGCTTGACCAACGCCTACGCCGCCAGTCCGCTCTGCTCGCCTACGCGCTCGAGCATCATGGTCGGGCAGAACCCCGCGCGCACCGGCATCACCGCCCCGGGCTGCCACCTCCCGAAAGTGACCCTCAAAAAGCAGCTCTTGTCGGGTCACGCGCGCGTAAACGTCGCGAACTCGGTCACTCGTCTGAAGCCCGACTACTATACCCTCGCCAAGGCACTGAAGGGCGCGGGCTACGCCACCGGTCATTTTGGAAAGTGGCACCTCGGGCACAACATGGCTCCCGGCGACGCCTACGAACCCAAGGATCAAGGCTTCGACGTGGACTGGCCGCACGTCCCGCGGGCTGCGGGTCCCGGCGGAGGCTATTTCGCGCCGTGGAGCAAGTTCATCACCGACCCCGCGATCAAGGACGAGGCCGGCCGCCACGTTGACGAGCGCATGGCCGACGAGGCGGGCAAGTTCATCCTCGCCAGTAAGGGCCGACCGTTCTTCATCAACTTCTGGCTGTTCTCTGTCCACTCGCCCTGGAACGCACGCACGGACTACATCGAGCACTTCAAGAAGAAGACCGACCCCGCCAATCCGCAGAAGAACCCGCTCTACGCCGCCATGGTCAAGAGCATGGACGACAGCGTGGGGCGCCTCCTGCGCCACCTCGATGAGTCGGGCGAAGCCGAAAACACCCTCATCATCTTCTGGTCCGACAACGGCGGTTACGCCTACCCGCCCAAGACGACCGACCCCGAGGGCTACGCCGAGATTCCCGCCACCAGCAACCTGCCCTTCCGCAGCGGCAAGGCGTCGATCTACGAAGGCGGCACGCGCGAACCCGGCATCGTCGTCTGGCCCGGCAAGGCGAAGCCCGGCACCACCGCCGATTTCCTCATGCAGTCCACCGACCTCTACCCGACCATCCTCGCGGCGTGCGGCGTGGCGCCCAAGGCCGGCCAGAAGACCGACGGCTTCGACCAGTTGCCTGCGCTCAAGGGCGGACAGTCCCCGCGGACGCACGTCTTCTGCCACTTCCCGCACGGCGACGCCCCGCGCGACGCCGTCATGGACGGCTTCTACGCCGGTTCCTACATCCGCGAGGGCGACCTCAAGCTCATCCGCTTCTTCGCGCGGGCCGACGACGGCTCCGACGAACTCGAACTCTACGACCTCTCCAAGGACCCCGGCGAACGCCACAACCTCGCCAAAGAGAAGCCCGAGGTCGCCTCCAAGCTCAACGATCTGCTGCAGCGCCACCTAGTGGACAACGCGGCGGTCATCCCGAAGCTCAATCCCAACTTCGGCAAGGCCGCAACGAACATCAAAGCTGCCCCCAAGAAGAAATCGGCCGCGCCGGACGAGCTCCCCGGCGGATGGAGGAACCGGGCCGGGGCGGCCACCGTCCGCGACGGCTTCCTCAGCGTCCAATCGAAGGGGGGCAACTCCTTCCTCGGCATCGCCGCCGGACTGAGCAACGGCACCGCCCGCTTCTCATTCCGCGTCCGCGCGCCGCAGGCTGGTGAAGGAAAAGTCACTCTGCTCAACGAGGCGGGCACCACCGAGACGCTCTCCATGCCTTACAAGGTGGCGGGCGAATCTGAGTGGGAGACCGTGACCCTCGAGCTGCCCGTCAAGGAAAAGGCCGGCATCCTGAGACTCTATCTCCCCTCGGGATCCGCGACCGTTGAACTCGACGACATCGTCCTCACCCCGCCCCAAGGCAAACCACGCCGCTGGAACTTCTGACCATGCAACACACCCTCACACTCCTCACCGCCCTGCTGCTCGCGCCACTGGCCGCGCTGCACGCCGCCGATGCTACCAAGCCCAACATCGTCTTCATCTACGCCGACGACTGGGGCTGGGGCGATCTGTCCTGTCACGGCAACACGTGGCTGAAAACCCCACGCCTCGATAAACTGGCCAGTGAGGGCATTGATTTTCAGCAGTTCAATGTGCTCAGTCCGGTCTGCTCGCCCAGTCGTGCGGCGGCCATGACGGGGCGTTTTCCAGGTCGCTTGGGAATCAATACGGTCTTCGGTGTCAGCAAGCCACCAGAGATGCCAGACTGGTTAGACCCTAGCGCGCCCATGATACCCCGCCTACTTAAGGCAGCGGGCTATCGGATCGGCCACTTCGGCAAATGGCATCTGGGGGAGGGGACGCCGACCATGGCGGACTACGGCATTGACGAGTCGGCGGTCTATCACGGGCCGGGGCCGAAAGTCGGACCCTCAGGGAACGATATTCCCAATCAGGCGGTGAAGTTCATCGAGGCAAACAAAGACCGTCCGTTCTACGTGAACGTGTGGCTGCATGAGAGCCATCTGGCCCACACTCCCTCGGCTGAATCCATGGAGAAATGGAAACATCTCGACCCTCGGCAACAGGTCTATGCGGCGGTCATCAGCGACGGCGACAACAAGGTCGGCATGATCCTCGATGCGCTGGAGCGCTGCGGAATCGCGCAGAACACCCTGGTGGTTTTTTCCAGCGATAACGGCCCGGCAAAACTCAAGGAGGGCGACAAAGGCGAACTCGGCAAGTATCGCAGCCACTACAACATCGGTGAAACCGGCGGCTTGCGGGGACAAAAGACCAGTCTCTTCGAAGGTGGCGTGCGCGTGCCGTTCATCGTGCGGTGGCCGGACCAGGCTCCGGCCGGCTTGAAAAATGACGCCACGGTCCTAACGGCGGTGGATTTGCTCCCGACGTTCTGCGCCGCTGCCGGAGTCACCCCGCCGCCGGATGCTCATGGCGACGGAGAAAATTTGCTCCCGGCTCTCAAGGGCGAATCCGTCCTGCGCACCCGACCGATTTTCTGGCGGATCAACGGCAACAAAAAGGACCCTAACTTCTGGCCTGATTTGGCGGTGCGAGACGGGGATTGGAAACTGGTGACGACCTTCGACGGCCAGAAGGTAGAACTGCACAACTTGAAATCGAACCGCGCCGAAGACGTCGCCAAAGATCAGTCAAAGGATCATCCCGAAGTCGTCGCGCGCCTGACCAAGCTGGCGCTCGATTGGAAAGCGACACTGCCCACCAAGGCAGATCCAAGCTGTGTGGCAAAACCACAGGAAGGCGGGCCGGAAAAGCTCTCGGAAACGGCAACACCCACCAAAGACCGCAATATTCCCTTCAATCGCTGGGATACCAGCAAAGACGGCGTCCTCACGCTCGATGAATACAAAGCCGGACAAAACGGCGGCGCAACTCTCGAAGCCCGTTTCAAGAACTTTGACAAAAACAGTGACGGCAAGCTGAGCCGCGAGGAGTTCGTCGGCCCGAAGGCGAAGTAACTTCCGGCACAATCTGACCGAATCAGGAGAAGGGATTTGCCATCCCTTTCTTTTTTATCTCACCTTCGAAAATCAAAAAAAACGCTGCCACGGAGGATGCCACTACAAAAACGATTTATCCTCACTCTACTCACCAAGCCAGAAATTTCCCCTCATCGATTTCTAATGCTCCATGGCACGGGAAAAAATCCGGGCCCTTTGGAGTGGGATGCGATGGGATTGTGTGTGCTCACTTTTCTTTCGTTTGAGCGCCGTGGTTGCTCTTCTTCGTTTTCCCGCTTGGCGGTGAGGAGCATCTCGTATAAGCAGGGTGCGTGAACAATAGCGCCTTGGGCATTTTTGATTCGGGGGTGGGGGGATTGACGGTCGTGCGTGCCGTGCAAGAACTTCTGCCTGCGGAAAACATCGTGTATCTCGGCGATACCGCGCGGGTGCCCTATGGCTCGAAGTCGCCGGAGACGATTCGCCGATTTTCCGATGAGGATGTGCGCTACCTTCTCACGCAGCAGGTGAAGGCCATCGTGGTGGCGTGCAATACCGCCACGGCCCATGCGCTGCCGATGTTGCAGGAGCGCTATCAGATTCCCATCGTCGGGGTGATCGAGGCGGGGGTAGAGGCGGTGTTAGCTGATCCTGAGGCGCAGCGTGTGGGCATCATCGCCACTCGCGGAACAATCGCTTCGCATGCGTATCAGCACGCACTCGCACAACGCCGCACAGGTATGGTGATCGTGGAGCAGGCTACGCCCTTACTCGTACCTCTGATCGAGGAGAATTGGATTGAGCATCCGGCCACGCGGCAGGTCTTGGATACCTATTTGCAGCCCCTGTTAGAGAAGCAAATTGATACGCTTTTGTTAGCTTGTACGCACTACCCGCTGCTGGTTCCGATTTTACAAGAAATGATCGGCGACCGCGTTCGTATTGTCGATTCCGCCAGCACTTGCGCCCTGCACTTGCAGCACGAACTGATGCGGCGTGCAATGCTGGCGGAACCGGAAAGAGCGGGCACTCTTTCCATTGCCCTGACCGACCTGTCGGATCAATTTGAAGTGCTGGCGAAGCGCTTTTTGCGTAAATGTCCGCCACACATCACAAGGGTGGAGCTTTGAGCAGATCAGGTAAGAGATCGGTGGTGCAAAAAAAGCCGTGATTTTTGTCGAGACGAGTGATACCGTGCGGCCCCGCATCATGTCGAACGCCCCAACTGCCATCACCCCGACCCGCCGCGAAAATTTTCCTGAATGGTATCAGCAAGTCATTCGTGGAGCCGACCTTGCGGAAAATTCCGAAACGCGCGGCTGCATGGTCATCAAACCATGGGGCTACGGGATTTGGGAGTTGATCCAGCAACAACTGGATCGGCGGTTCAAGGCAACCGGTCACCAGAACGCATACTTTCCGCTTCTCATTCCGCTCTCGTATCTCGAAAAGGAAGCCGATCACGCCGAGGGCTTCGCCACGGAATGTGCTGTCGTCACGCATCATCGCTTGGAAGCACATAAGGATCCAGAGACAGGTAAAACGCGCATGATTCCCACAGGGAAATTGGATGAACCCTACGTGATTCGCCCTACGTCGGAGACGATCATCGGCGCGGCCTTTGCGCGCTGGGTGAATTCCTATCGCGACCTGCCGCTGCTCATCAATCAGTGGGCGAACGTCATGCGCTGGGAAATGCGTCCGCGTATGTTCCTGCGCACGGCGGAATTCCTTTGGCAGGAAGGGCACACCGCGCATGAGACACGCGACGAAGCGATCGAGGAAACGCGCCTCATGCATCGTGAATACGAGGCTTTCCTACGCGATCACCTCGCCATCCCTGTAATCCCCGGTGAAAAAACCGAAAACGAGCGATTCCCCGGTGCCGAGATGACACTCACGGTGGAGGCCATGGTGCAGGACCTCAAGGCGATTCAGGCTGGCACCTCGCATTACCTCGGCCAAAATTTCTCCAAAGCTCAGGACATCAAATTCACTGGACGTGATGGTTCGATTCAGCATGTTCATACGACTTCTTGGGGTGTCTCCACCCGCATGATCGGCACTCTGATCATGGCGCATTCGGATGACGACGGTCTCATACTGCCGCCGCGTGCGGCCACGCAACAAATCGTCATCATTCCCGTCACTCCCAAAGAGGATAGCAAACAAGCGGTGATCGATGCCTGCCAAGCCCTAGCCAGCACGCTGCGCAATCAATCTTATCATGGTGACTCTTTGCGCGTACATGTTGACACCCGCGACGTGGGCGGTGGCGTAAAAAAATGGGACTGGGTGAAAAAAGGTGTGCCTATTCGCATCGAGATTGGTCCTCGTGATCTAGAGTCGCGCAAAGTGGCGCTCTGTCGTCGCGATGAAGCCTCGAGCGAAAAATCATTCCTTGATAAAGAAGAATTCCTCAGCAATGCCGTTGAAATTCTTGCATCGATTCATCAGACGTTGCTCGCGCGCGCTACCACATTACGCGACGAAAACATCCATTATTGCGATGATCTCGATGCCTTCCACGCTCACTGGAGCAAGGAAAATCCCGGTTGGCTGCTGACCCCCTGGGAGGGCAGCGCGGAGCAGGAAGAGACCATCGCCAAACAACACAAAATCACGATCCGCTGTCTGCCCTTGGCGGATGTGCCCTTGCCGCAAAAACCAACCGATGCCGACTGTCTTCTCACCGGAAAAAGCACCACACGCTTTGCCATTTGGGGTCGCAGCTACTAACAAGATTCGATGTCACGCGCCCGCCAACTCTGGAACTCGTTGCTGATCATTGGAGCAATCATCGGCACGCTCGTCGGTTTGTGGGCGGGGCGTTTCCTCCCAGGCAAGACCGGCGAATTGTGCGCGCGAGTGTTTCACATTCTCACCACGCCCATCATTTTGGAAATCAGCTTCGGCGTGCTCGGTATCGTTATCGTATTAGCACTCGCACACTATCACGAGAAAACCGCGAACGAGTGGGTGGAAATGGATGTTCCCGATGAACCGAAAGAACCGTAAATAGCTCGCTGCCGCTATCGGTTCAGCCAGACGTCGTGATCAAGGAGCGGCACAGTCTTTCTTTGATGTGCTTTGCGAACAACATGCCGAACCGGATGAATTTCCATTGATTGATGCCGTCTCGCGAAGCCTGCGTCGCGGTGATTTGTTGCTCCTGATTGCGGGTGACGGCATTCGTGAGAATGTCCGTGCTATCACGAATTTCATCGAAGAGCCTTTGTTGCATAGTCAACTGCGAGAGGATGTCGTAGCGAGTGAGGTTCTTAGACTTTTTGACTTTCATGAACGGTGCTGGTGAAATTTTCGGGGATGGGCAAGTGTGAGTGATAGTCTCAGGTCAAAGTTTTCGTATGGTTCCTCCATGAAACTCCCTTGGTCTCAGCTCCTCAGCTTCACCGCGCTCGATGTGGTGAAAATCCTGATCACTGCGCTCATCATTGTGCTGGTGAACAAGATCCAGCTCGTCAACGACCGCCTCTCCGCGCTGCTCATCGCCCTGCCCTTCACCTCGCTGATCGCGATGATCTGGATGCATCAGGAAAAACAAACCACCACTCGGATTGCGAACCATGCCGAGGGCACGTTCTGGTTTGTCCTGCCGACCCTGCCGATGTTCATTGTCTTTCCCTGGTTGCTCCGCCAGGGCTGGAGCTTCTGGCCTGCATTGCTCACGAACTGCGCCATGACCATCGCGCTGTTCTGGCTCACTGTTATCGTGCTACGGAAATTCGGCATCGATCTAATGCCGAAATGACATGGTAGTTCAGAATCAATACCATGATCGAGTCGCTATATGAGGTGCCGACTGAGTGAAAAATGCCGCGCTAGTATGGCGTAGTGAAAGCGTGGCCATTCGCTGGTGCTGTGCTTGGGTTTTCTGTGTTGTTTTCGCTACTGCATTGCGAGGACAGGAGCCCTCGCACCCAGGACAGGCGATCTACAGCAAGCACTGCGCTTCTTGTCACGGAAACAATGGAGAAGGCGTGGAAGACAAGTGCGATGATCCCCTGCAGGGCGAACGCAGTCTGAGCTCGTTGACCCGGTATATTGATCGCAATATGCCCGAGGGTGAAGAGCACCTTGTTGTAGGTGATGACGCGCGCCAGGTGGCGGAATACATCATGGGGGCGTTTTACTCGGCAGAGGCACGGGCGAAGAGGCCATCGCCTAAGATGGCGTTTGCTCGATTGACTAATCGACAGTTTCGCGAGTCCGTAGCAGATTTGTTAGGCAGCTTTAGCCCACAGAATCCTCCGGGCGAAGGGACGGGGCTGCAGGCCGAATATTATCAATCGAATGGCATGAATAAAAAAGCCCGGAAGGTGCTTTCGCGCGCGGATGAGCGGTTGACATTCGATTTCGGCGCGTCGGCCCCCGTGGCGGGCATCCATCCCGAGCAGTTCAGCATCGCTTGGGATGGTTCCTTACTAGCGCCCGTTACGGGGTGGTATGAATTCCGGGTTTCGACACCGAATGGCGTTCGCTTGTATCTGAACGGTATCTCTCAAGATGGTGATGGCAATCATCGTGACGATAGCGGCGGCAAACGCCAACCGGCATTCATTGATTCGTGGGTCAGCTCGGGCGATGAGGTGCGTCAGGTAAGCGCGAGAATTTTTTTGTTAGGAGGTCGTAGTTATCCGCTTCGAATGGATTATTTTAAGTATAAAGAAAAACGAGGGATGGTCCGCTTGGAGTGGAAGCGGCCAATGGGGGAATGGCAGGTGCTCGCTGCGCCGTATGTCTCGCCTGCACGGGCGACGCATGTCGCGGTGATCCACACGGGCTTTCCCGCAGACGATGCCAGTGAAGGATATGAGCGAGGCACCGGAGTGTCAAAGGAGTGGCATGAGTCCACTACCGCAGCAGCGATTGAAGCCGCCAATCAGGTGGTGGCAAAAATAAATCTTCTCAGCGGCATCAAAGATACCGATCCGCAGCGGGTGAGCAAATGCCGCGATTTTTTGAGACGTTTTGCGGAGCGTGCCTTTCGCCATCCACTGGATCAAGAGATGTGTCGCCTTTACGTTGATAGCACCTTTGCCGAGGGCATACCGCTGGAGCAATCGGTCAAGCGGTCGGTGATCCTTATCTTGAAATCGCCGCGCTTTCTCTATCCCGAAATCCGTTCGGCGAGGGATGACTTTACCATTGCTTCCCGTCTCGCCCTGGGCTTTTGGGATTCCGTGCCCGATGACGCATTAATGGCGGCCGCGAGAGAAGGGCAACTGCGCCGCCCCGATGTGCTTCGCTCGCAAGCGGAGAGGATGCTCCGTGATCCCCGAGCCAAACAAAAGATGAAGGTCTTTTTCCATAACTGGCTCAAACTGGATGTGGAGTCAGACATGCGAAAAAACGGTGAACTGTTTCCTGGCTTTGATGCCATGATGATGGCCGATTTGCAGCGCTCACTCGAATTGTTTGTGGAGCAAGTGGTGTGGAGCGAGACTTCCGACTATCGCCAACTGATGCTGGCCGACACACTCTGGCTCAATCAGCGATTGGCCACATTTTACCAGGTTCCGGATGTCGTAGGCGATGCGTTCAAAGCCGTTTCGGTCAGTCAGAACCAACGCAGCGGTGTCATCACGCATCCTTATTTGCTGGCTCGTTTGGCGCATCCCGATACGACTTCGCCGATCCATCGTGGCGTGTTTCTCACACGCAATGTTTTGGGTGGCATTCTCAAACCACCACCGGAAGCGATTGCGTTTGAAAATCACAAATTCGATCCCAAGATGACCATGCGCGAGAAAATTTCGGAAATGACACGCAGCAGCCAATGCATGAGCTGCCACGAAACGATCAATCCGCTGGGCTTTACGTTAGAAAATTTCGATGCAACCGGGCGCTATCGAATAAGAGAAAACGATCGCCCCATTCTAACGGAATCTGAATTCAATACGCTGGAAGGTGAGCTGCTCCAGCTCAAAGGTCCGCAGGATGTGGCGCAATTAGCCGTGCGATCAGCCAGTGCGCGGCGCGGCTTTATTCGGCAATTGCTACAATCTGTGATCAAACAAAATCCTGCCGTGTATGGGAGCGATTTCTTGCACAAACTGGATGAGAATTTTGTCGCGCAACAATACCACATAAGGAATCTTTTCCTTGAAATCGTGCTTCGTACAGCTCTTCACTCGATCAACCTTACATCGCCATGAATGCTTTCTCACGCCGTCAATTTCTACGTCAGCTCGGTCTTTCGGCTGCCGCCCTGCCTTTTCTCCCCGCTTTGCCGTCGTGGTCGGCGCAAAAGCGGCATGCTGCTCCCCTGCAGCGTCTCATCATTTTATTTACGCCTAACGGCACGGTGCCGTCAGATTTTTGGCCAGATCAAGTGGGCACGGATTTCGAACTAAAACGCATTCTCACCCCACTCGCAGAGTTCAAAAATCGAATGATCACTTTGAAGGGTATCTGTAACAAAGTGCGCGGCGATGGCGATAGCCACATGCGAGGGATGAGTTGTTTGTTGACGGGCGATGAATTGTTGCCGGGCAATATTCAAGGCGGCAGCGCAAAACCAGCGGGCTGGGCTCGGAGCATTTCGATCGACCAGGAAATTGCTCATTTTCTTCAAGCGCGAGAGGCAACAGCCACTCGTTTTGGTTCGCTCGAAATCGGTGTCGGCGTGCCCAATCGGGCGGATCCCTGGACACGCGTCAACTATGCCGGCTCCAATCAACCTGTGGCGCCTAACAGCGATCCGTATGCTCTGTTTGAAAAGCTTTACGGGCAGGTCAAGGACCGTGAAAACCTGGGTAGCGTACTCGATGAGGTCTGCCATGACTTGCGAACGATCGGAAAAAATGTCGATCCTGCCGAGCGTGCGCTCTTAGATCAGCACGCTAGTTTTGTGAGAGAAATGGAAAAAGATTTGCAAAGTGCGGGCACGCAGAACCTCTTGTTCCCTCCGCCCTCGCTCGAACAGGGAGTGGCGCTTGACAATGATGGGATTCCTAAAATCAGCCACATGCAGGCCGATCTTCTGGTGAATGCTTTTGCCAATGACATGGCGCGTGTGGCGACACTACAATATACCAATAGCGTGGGACAAGCCCGCATGCGATGGCTGGATATTCATGACGACCATCATCATCTTTCTCATGAACCTGACAGCAATCGCGATGCGCAGGAAAAACTGGTGAAGATCAATGGCTGGCTGGCTGAGCAGGTGGCATACTTGGCTCGTAAATTACAGAGTATGCCAGAACCAGGTGGTCAAGGCACTATGCTCGACCACACCACGATCATATGGACCAATGAACTAGGCAAGGGCAACAGCCACACTCTCGACGACATCCCGTTTGTTTTGTTGGGTGGTGGTCTCGGGTTCAAGACAGGGCAATCGATGCAATTCGGCAAGGTTCCACACAATCGACTTTGGCTCTCCATCGCGCATGCCTTCGGTCATCATATTCCCACTTTCGGCAACAAAGAATACTGTCAGGAAGGAGCTCTAGCTCTGGGATAAAAATGATAATCGGAGTACAACCATTGATTGAGTAGAGGAAGAATGGGACAATGGAGGTCAACAATGATCAACCAAGTCGGTGAGAATTTCTTTGCCCACCGTGCAGGCCATGATTTGATCTAACGGTAGATACGAAATTTTTTACTGATTTCAGAGTGTATCATGGAGTGGTGGCGACAGGATCTAGCGATGGTCGCGTGCTAGATCCTATTCATTTCTCCTTCGCTGGCTCTGGTAGGATTTCTGCGATTTCAAAATCAATGATGCAGAATCGGCCCAATTGGGGAGAGTAGGTAATGTTGCGCGGTTCCGCATCACCGTGACGGACTCCATAATCGCGCTCCAATTCCGCAAACAATTCCGCTGCGCGTTCGCGTGACAAATCCGGCACGGGACTCCCGCAATTCGTGCTTATGAAATACAATTCGTCCGGATACTCTTGCTTCAGATGCGGAGTGTAGGGGCAACCCCGCTCGTCCAAGATTTTCAAGACTGCTACTTCGTTCGCATAGCGTTTGTCTGCATCCGTACCTCGGAATTTTTTGTGTACTAGACCGTTCCAATCGATGCGAACATGGGCGCGGATGCCGTCTTTGAGATTGCGCATGATAATGATTTGTTAGATTGAAATCAGCAAACGAGCGGCGGTGAAATAGATCAGCATGCCAGTAACGTCGACGGTGGAGGCAAGCGACGGCGAGGAGACAACGGCAGGATCAAGGCGAATGGCACGCGCGCCTAGTGGTAGGAGTGCACCAAGTAATGTCGAGGAAAATACCTGAATCAATAAGGCACCACTCACTGTGAGGGCGAGTCTGGCATAGGTGATGTCGTTCTGTGCCTGAATCAGCGGTAGTAAAAAATAAATGAACGCGCCCATCGCGATGCCCAATGTGGCGCCTAACAACAGACCGGTTTGCATTTCCTTCCAAGCGATACGCAGAGCCGTGCCGGGACTCACTTCCCCCAGGGACATGGCGCGGATTACCATCGTCGCGGCTTGCCCGCCAGAATTGCCGCCGGCCGCCACCACCATTGGCAAAAACAAACTCAAGATAAAAGCCTGATTCAATACCGCACTGAAACGATACATTACGTAGCCGGAAAAAATGGACACAAAAGCCAGCGCTACCAACCAAATCACACGGCGGCGAAAATGATTCTGAGCAGAGGTATTTAGGTAGCTTAACTCCGATTGCTCACCACCGATCGCCGCGAGTTTCTCAATGTCTTCGGTCGACTCCTCTTGGAGAATTTCCATCGCATCGTCGTAGGTGATAACGCCTAACAAATGATCAAACTCATCGACAACAGGAAGCACGATTAAGTCATACTTCGAGAGCATGCGTGCCGCTGCCTCTTGGTCGATGGTGGCAAGCACGCGCTCATCGGCATCCTCCATGATGTCGTGAATGGGAGTCGCCCACGGATGAAAAGCGAGGTCGCGCAAACGGACTTTTCCCACGAGGCAACCTTCTTCATCTACTACAAAAATACGTGAGAGAGTCTCTGCGGAATCCTGATGACGGCGCAGCACGGTGATGGCCTGTTTCACCGTCATATCGGCAGTGATCCGACCGATGGAAGTCGTCATTCGTCCGCCAGCCGTATCTTCCTCGTATTGCAGCAGATTGCGTGTCAGTTGCTCATCCGCCGGTCCCAGTAGGGAAAAAAAGCGACGTTGGTTTTCCGGTGAGACGATCTGGAAAATGTCTACTCGGTCGTCATCCGATAGATTGCCAAGAATGATGCGAAGCTGAGCGGGCTTGAAATGCGAGAGAGCATCCTCGATCAATGTCCAGGGCAATTCACCAATCAGATCGGTGGCTAGCTCGGGGCCTATGGTCTTGAGCAAAAAATCCCTGTCTTCGTCATCGAAGTTCTCATAGGCATGGGCGAGGTCGGCGTAGTGAATTTCTCCGGCAACGGAAAGCAAGGCAGAGGCGTCGCGTGCATCAATCGCCAACCGCAGCTTATCCAGATCCTCCAGTTCCATTTCCTCCGCCACGGCGCAGAGCATGCTCTTCCGGATACGTGGCGGCAAGGGCAAATCCTTGTATTTTCCCTGCGCTCCATACGCCACGTTTTTTGCATTGCCGTGGGAATGAGGCGCGGTCTACAGTGGTTGCGACATGAGTATCGTCGCACTATTTTCCGGACAAGGCGCCCAAAAAGTGGGCATGGGCAAGGATTTTTACGAATCGTCGGCCACTGCGCGTGCGATGATGGATGAGGCGGATCAAGTGTTGGGATACTCTCTCACGCAAATCATGTTCGAGGGCCCTGAGGATGAACTCACCCGCACATCACGCTGTCAACCGGCGCTTTATCTCCACGGCTTGGTTGCGATGGCATTGTACGCCGAGCGCGTTGCTGGGTTCGACATCGATGCCGCGGCCGGTCTCTCCCTCGGAGAATTTACTGCCCACTCGGCAGCAGGTACTTTTTCGTTTGCCGATGGGCTGCGTTTGGTGGCGCGGCGCGGGGCGCTGATGGAAGAAGCCTGCCAGAACACGCGGGGTTCGATGGCGGCCTTGCTCGGCGGTGAGGAAGAAAAAATTCGTGCACTCGCTGCGGAATGCGATGTGGATGTGGCCAACTTCAATGCGCCGGGACAGATTGTACTTTCGGGATCGGTTGTTGGTATCGAGGCAGTGGTCGAAAAAGCCAAAGATTTCGGGGTGCGACGCGCGATTCCCTTAAATGTGGCCGGGGCCTATCATTCTCGGTTGATGCAATCGGCACAAGATCAGTTGGCCATAGACATGAAAGATGTGCCCATGCGGTCTCCGCGTGTGCCAGTAGTGTGTAACTTCGGTGCCTGCGCTGTCAGCGAACCGTCGCAAATTCGCGAGATGCTAGAAAAACAAGTGACTGGGTCCGTGCGCTGGACAGAGTCCATCCAGCAACTGTGCGCTATGGGTCACAAGAAATTTATTGAATTCGGTCCAGGAAAAATCATCGCGGGATTGGTCTCGAAAATCGATAAAGAAGCGCAAATCATCAGCATCGAAGATCTTGCGGGGCTAGAGGAAGCCTTGGAAAATAAAGGCTAAATCGTCACGAATGAGATATTTTCACTTTTTTCTCATTTTCTTATTGCCAAACGTCGCGAATCTACCTAGTTTCCGCGCGCCCGAGTGAACGGGGAGCGGTAGCTCAGTTGGTTAGAGCGCCAGCCTGTCACGTTGGAGGCCGCGGGTTCAAGTCCCGTCCGCTCCGCCACTCACTCAGGTTTTCAGATGATTTGTTTTTGTTTTTCAATGTTTTTTGCAAACGACTTCCTGGCAACAGGAAGTCGTTTTGTTTTACGGTGAGAGCCGAAGGGGGCCTCATTGTCTAGCGACATGTTTCATGCCGCAGATGCGAGAATGGTGCGTTTTTTACTCAGGCGACGCGGCGACGAAAGAGCACGCCATACTTCGGGCTGAAGAGCCACCCTAAGAGAAAGAGCATTCCCAGCATCATCACGATGGCGGGGCCAGAAGTCAGTTGCAGCGGCACGGAAATCCATACCGCTAGCACCGCTCCCACTGCCCCAAGAATGCCACCGCCCCAAAACAAGGCCGCTGTGCGATCCGTAAACAGAGAAATCGTCGCTGCGGGTGTCACCAGCAAGCCCACCGAAAGCACGCAGCCCACCGCTTGCAGCGATGCCACCAAGGACATCACCATCATCGCAAAAAGTAGATACTGGACGAAACGCACGGGCACTCCTTGCGCCGCCGCTACGTTTGGCTCGAAGAGCGCGACTAGAATCGGTCGCATCAAGAGATTTGCCAGAATGAGGGTCAACACACCAATCCAGAATACTGTCCACAAATCTCCGTTCGACACCGCATTGATATCGCCAAAGAGCCAATGCTCCAGCTCCTGTCTGACGCCCAAGCGTGGCAGCAAGGCGACACCACCTGCAAATGCGGAAGTATAGAGAACTGCGAGGGCCGTGCCCTGTGCCACACGATTCCCGCGCGATACCGCCACTGAGCCTAGGCCGACAATCAGGGCCGCAATCAGGGCGCCCAGAAACGCGTTTAGTTGCGTCAAGGCACCGGTGATCATGATCGCTACCGCGATACCCGGTAGCATGGTATGCGAGAGAGCGCTGACCGATAATGCCGTGCGCCGCAAAATCACAAAGCCGCTAAAAAACCCGTTGGTGAAGCCGACCAAAGCCGCCGCCGCTAGAGCTCTTTGAAAAAACGGAAGATCGATGATGTCCCACATGGCCCGATGACTGTAACAAAGTTGATCAAGCAAGCAAGTCGCATCAGCAAACGCGTAACAGCACAAACGGATCAACGCGTGACATCCATAGTCTGCCATCGCCGGAGAACATTCTGTTTGTGAGCGGTTAAACGGGCTTGTGGCTACGAGCCAGAAAGCACTCTCCGCAGATCAGACAATCATGCCAGCCCCTACGGTTTCGTTCGTGCCGGGGTCGATGAGGATGAAACTGCCCGTTTGTCGGTTACGGCTGTAGCTATCGTGAATCAGCGGCACGGCAGTGCGCAGGGAAATGCGACCGATGTCGTTCATGGCGAAGGTTTCCAGTCCCTCGACTTTATGCAAGGTATTGATATCGACATGGTATTTCACCTCTTGCACCACGGCTTTGGTTTCGCGGGTGGTGTGGCGCAGGATGAGTTTTGCACGGTGTGGCATGGGTTTGCTGGAGAACCAGCAAATCATCGCCTCGATGTCTTGCGTGACTTCCGGCGGGTTGTTGTCTTTGACGAGCATGTCGCCGCGCGAGATATCAATTTCATCCTCCAACGTAATGCACACAGACTGCGGAGCATAGGCTTCGTCCTTCTCTCCATCGGGAGAATGAATGGCCTTGACCCGTGTGGAAAATCCAGATGGTAACACGGTGACACTGTCTCCAGGCTTGAATACGCCACCCGCCACCCGACCGGCGTATCCGCGGAAGTCATGCCATTCATCGCTCATCGGACGGATCACCCACTGCACAGGGAAGCGAGCATCCACGTGATTTTCCTCGCCTCCAATATACACGTGTTCCAAATGATACAGCAATGCGGGACCTTGATACCACGGCATGTGTTGCGATTTATCGACGACGTTATCGCCATTGAGCGCAGAGATCGGTATGAAGGTAATATCGACGATGTTTCCGAGGCGCGACGCCATGGCTCGGTAGTCCTCGACAATCTTGTCGTAAACTTCCTCGGAATAGT
>CAMDAD010000006.1 GCA_945888515.1 Akkermansia muciniphila
GTTCCTCCCCAGATTCCCGTGCCCGCTGCGCCAGTCCACGTGCCACTCTGCGCCTGCGAGGGCTTGATGCACAATGCCATGGCCAATGCCGCAGCGAGGATTCCAGGGATAAGACGACGACGAGAAGCGCGCACGCGCACAAGGCTGTACTTGGGTTTCATAAGGGTTTGATTGTTGTAGGGTTGGGTGAGTCTTTTTAGTAACTTCCAAAGGAGATTTACTAATATTCTCAATGTTCTGCTATTCGCCCGATTCCGCAAGGAAAAAATATGTCATTTGAAAAAATAATGAACGCCCCACAGATGCCGTTTTTCGCAAATGAGAACAGCCCGGACTCTTGCGAATCCAGGCTGTGTGTCGATGACAGAATGCTCGAGGCAACATGCCGCCGCTGTCGTTACGGAGCGGTCACCTTGAGGCGGGCGAATTTCTTCGTGCCCAGTGGCGCTGGGAACGTGTAGGTCACGTTGCTGCCGGAAACGACAACATTCACGCCCGAGGTTTCCGTGTTCCAGATGCCCGTGAGGGTCTCGGAGGTTTCCACTGAGAAGTCCGTTCCATACACGCCGGCGTAGCCAGTGCCCATGACCCAGGTCACGCTCAGTGCTCCAGCAGTGTTTGTCACTCCGGGTAGCACCGTAAAGCCCGTGGTATTCCCATTGGGACCGCCGAGGAAATACTCGACACCGTTTGCTACGCCGTCGCTATCGTGATCTTCATTCAAGTTGGCACCCGCACCGTTGAGTGCCGCCCATGAGCCGTAACCCGCTTGCTGCAACACCAAGCTGTTACCCACGACTTTCAATTCGTAGCCTGGAACCGGCGCATCGAGGGTTGGCGTGCCGGTGATGCCTGTGGATGAGGTGATCAAGGTATGGCTCGCGGCGCTGGGCGTGCCGCTGATCTTGATCGTGCCCGTAGTCAGGTCGAAACTGCTCGACGATGTGGTAGGCGAGCCGATCTCGAAACTCAGCGAGGCCCCAGCACTCACCGTGATCGGCGAGGCTTGGCTGCCACCCACGAGAGCCAGCGTGCCTTGACTCACAGAGGTGCTACCGGTGTAGGTATTCGCACCCGATAGAGTCTGTGTGCCTGTGCCCGTTTTCACCAGAGCAAGCGTCCCATCACTGTTACTGATGACTCCCGTGAAGACCGCGCTCCCGTTGTTGGCACCAAGTGTCAGAGTAGGGGCACCCGTGCCGCTATCGACAACTCCACTACCGCTCAGGCCGTTGATGGTTTCGTTGAAACCAGCAAGGTTCAGTGTGCCCACACCAGTGCCGTTTGAGCTAATCACTACATTGCCGGTAGCAGCACCGTGAGGGATTTGCTCCGCAGCGCCGAGGTTCAGCGTCGCGCTCTTGCCGGAGGCCGCATTGAGGTTAATGACCGTATCGCCCGCATAGTCGTTTGGCGTGCCCGCATTGTTCAATGTGACAGTGAAGTTGGTGGCCGCCGCAGCGAGCGAAGTGATGTCTAACACCAATCCACTTGCACCCGTGACCTGGCCTGTGATCGTAACCTGACCCGCAATGCCGGAGTTCGAGGTAAACGTCGCGGGTGCCAGATTGGCGGTGATTTTCCCGCTCAGCGTGACCGCCGCATCCACTCGAACGCCGACACGATCGGTGCCGATTGCAGTGTTGAAGACGAGATCGTTTGCGAAAGCGGTGGCGGCACTGAAATAGACGCCTGCCCTGTCCGTGTTTGCCTGGCCAATGATGACGGGGCCGGTGCCGACCACGCCGCCGTTCGTGCCGTTCAGCAAGAGACGCGTTCCGTTCGTTGCATTGTGAGCGAGGACGACACCGCCGGAGAAGGTATTGGCGTTGTTGGTGAGGGTAGCAGTAGCGTTACCATTGGCATTGTTCATCACAACCTGCGTCTTGCGAGTGGGACCATCAGTCACAAGCAGTGGCAGCGAGTTCGCCGTGATGGGCGCTGTGATAGTCAGAGCATCCGTCAACGCCGGAGAGCCCGGAGCCGTAGCCGTGGAAGCGTGGGTGCCCGTGCTGGAGTTCGTGAGTGTGTTGCCCTCCACATTCGCAAGGCTGGCCACGGTCTGGCTCGCGCCGAACAAATCAAGCGTGCTGGTGCCGCTCACGGTCACAGCGGTGGTGGCAGGCAGATTGCCGGCGGTCTGCAAGGTTCCATTCACGACAAGCGCTGAGGGAGATGCCAAGCTGCCTGCCAAACGCAGGGTGCCGCCGTTTACCGTCGTCGTGCCCGTGTAGGTGTTTGTGCCACCGAGAATGACCGTGCCGTCTCCTCTCTTAAGCAAGGCGGAAGCGGTGGTGTTGTCGACGATGCCCGAGTTCATGGTCAGCGGATTGCCGACGCTGTTATTCGTGAGCACCAAGTCCCCACCTGCGGTAGCAGGCGTGAGGATGCCGGAATCTGGTGCCGTGCCCACGGTGAGCGAGCCGGCCGCAGTTGTCATGACGATGGCATCCGTTCTGAGAGTGCCCGCGCTCGTGTCAATCGTGGCAGCGCTGGTGCCGCCGGAGTCGCTTTGCGTGAGCGTGTTGATCGTCGTAATCGGCGCGCCGAGGGTGATGTTGCCGGGAGAGCCGGATCCCTCGATGATACGGACGTTCGACGAGGCCACATCCGCGATGATGCCAGGATTGAGACGGGTGACATCGGCATAGCCCGAGTAAGCGACGATATTTCCACTGCCGTCATTCATGGCGAAATCCGTGCCCACAAACGCCCAGGTCCCAAGGATGCCGTTGGTGTTTGCCGTGGTGGTCTGGATCACATTGTCGGTCGCCGTGGCGTTGGCGAAATTCACGATACCACCCGCATTGCGCGTGATGGCACCGACGTTGAGCACATTCGTTGCTCCTGCGTTGGTGTTCGTGATGGTGGAGAGCCCTGAATTGATCGTGAGGCCGCTGACCGATTGCGGTGCCGCGCCGCTGTAAGTGATTGTGCTATTTCCACTGACGAGTGAGCTGAGCGGATTGAGCGTCCCCGTGATCGAGAGTGTGCCACCGTTGGTAGTAGCCGCTCCCGTGTAGGTGTTCGTGCCGGAGAGGATCAAAGTTCCCGTGCCCGATTTTGTCAGAGCACCACCGCCGTTGACTTCACCGAGGTTCGAGAGAGTGCCGGACTGGATGACTAGAGCCACTGTGTCTAAGACAGTGCCGATGCTTTTCCCACCCATGTCGAGCGTGCCTCCGCTCAAAGTCACGGTAGCAGTGCCCGTGCCGCCAACTCCTTTTATCAAGTCCGCAGTGGAGGTGACAGTGCCACCAGTAATTGTCAAACTGCCGGCACCCGCGGTAGCAAGGGTGAGTGTGCCCGTGCCAGCATCGGAAAATGCCGTGGATCCACCGAGATTGACCGTGCCGCCACCGATGGTGATACGGTTCGTGGAATTACCCGTGCCTTTGGCGAAAGCCATGTTGATCGAGCGGATATCGAGGATGCCGCTATCGAAGCGCAAGTCGTTCGTGTTGCCTGCCGTTTTGGCTCCCAGCGATGTGGCAAAAGTACCGATCGCGACATCCGCGGTATTTCCCGTGAAGTCAATGACGTTCGCCGTCGTGTAGCCGGTAGATTGGGCGCTTTGCACACCCATATTGACGCTGGCAACGCGGGCTGTTCCTAATTGATCGCGTAGGCTAACAGTGCCACCAGTTCCAGCGAAATCTATGACACCGTCATCGCGGGAGCCGGCACCGAGATTGATTAGGTCTGTCTGAATCGCATTCGTGCCAGCGCCCAGCCAGAGACGTTGTGTCGATCCCGTGGAGCTATTGCCTACCCGAATCGCCGGTGAGGTGATGGAGTTAGCCCCATTGCTGAGAGTTAAGGACGACGAGTCGGTAGCGCTATTGTCACCTGAGGCTTGGATTACGAAATTGGTAGTAACGGCCGCAGTAAAGGAACTGAGAGCCGAGAGATCGAGGTGAGCCTCACCGGAAATACTCGTGCCGCTCGCATTGGCTCCCACCGTGATTGTAGCACCATTCACCACCAAGGCGCCACCACCCGTCATCGTCAAGCGAGTTTGTGCCGCATCCGCCGTGTTAGACATGGTCAAGCCCCCGTTGATGGTCAAAGTCTCCGCAGCACCGATCAGGATGTTACTCGCGGATGCCGAATTGGTTTGCACGGTGAGAGCGCCGTTGAAGTTGGCACTGACAGAACTCAGATCGAGCGTGCCTACATTCGCGCTTCCCATAGACGCACCAAAGGTAAGTCCACCCGCAAGGATTTGATCGTTGGTAGCAAAGAGCAATGTACCCTGATCGATGGTGGTTGCCCCAGTATACGCATTCAGGCCGGATAAGCTCCACGTACTGGTTCCCGTCTTGCTGACAGATAGGGTATTGAGTCCGTTAGTAATGTCGCCAGAGATCGCGTTGCCGGTGCTCTGTCCACTTAATTCCAGAGTTTTTGCGTGATTATTGCTACCGATGTTAACCGCCCCGGGGATGAGCAGAGTCGCGGTGGTCGGATTAAGTATGCACGAGCCAGTCGAACCCGCTGTCAAGTTGATCGATGCCAAGGAAACGGCGGCCGTGCCACTGGTGACAGAAGTGCCGGATTCGATCGTCCAGGTATTGTTAGCCAGATTCGCTGCCCCAAGTTCATGGGTGATCCCCGCCCCGGGAGTAGCCCGATCCGAAACAATCTTGCCGGGGAAACTGGAGCTAGCACTCAGCACGAAGGGTGCTACCGAAGTATCAGTTGCCAACTGAAGCGTGCCCGAACCCGCAGCCGTGGAAATCAGCACAAGGCTGGAACTGCTCAAGGCATTCGCATTCGCCGCTACCAAAGTTCCGCCGTTGAGATTCGTTTCCCCTGTGTAGGTGTTAGCGCCCGACAAAATCACAGTCCCTGCCGTCGTTTTTGTGACACTTCCGCTACCACCCAGACCCGCGGAAATGCTTCCACTCTCTAGGTTGTAGGAAGATCCTGTGAGAATACCGGCACTGCCAGTGATCGCCGCGTCATTTTTCAGCGTCACGACGCCCACGGTATCGCTATTCGCACCGAGACTCAGCACTGCGGTAGCACCATCCACGGTAACAGCTCCGCTGTCGGGAAGGGTGTTGCTAGTGTCGCCAAGCGCGAGCGTGCCCCCATTGATGAGAGTGCCACCCGAGAAAGAATGATTGGCCGTTGCGAGCGTCAAAGTGCCCAAATTCGTCGAAAGAAGATTCAAGCCACCGCTGCCACCAATCGCACCTGCGCCCGAGATGGTGTAGTTGCGCCCCGATGTGTTCATGGTTACCGCCACCGGCGAAACAGCGCTGGCAAGAGTGATTTGAGGATTTCCGGTAGCACCGGCCGCATCACCCAACAGCACCGTATCCAAGGTGTCGACATAGGCAGTGGGGGCTAGGGTCGAGTCTACCCAGTTCGGAGTGGAAGTGTCCCACGCACCATTTCCCGTATTCCAAGAAATCGGCGCTCCCGAGGCATTGTTCGTCACAGTGAGGAACAAGGTATTGGAGGATATGCTGAACGTTCCAGCCAGACGGTGGGTGCGTAAAGTGAAGGCGGAGGCATTCACCGGTCCGGTGCCCGACCATGTGATCAGCGGATACGTTTGATTCACCAGCATCGAGGGAACCGAGGCTCCTGCCAATTCCACACCCGGTGTCGTTCCGATGTCAAAATTGGTGACGCTAATGGGCGCGACCGTGGTGCTAGGTAACGTGCTTCCGTAGTCTGCGAGCACTGTTCCGTTATTTTGCAATGTCAAATTGCCAGCGTTCACCCACTGACCGTCAGTCGCTGCTACCAGTGCTCCGGCTTTCGCACCATCGGCAACAGTAACGTTCGTGGCAGCAGATACGGCCGATGAAAAACGAAGCGCTCCCGCGTTTACCGTCGTTCCACCAACATAGGTATTGAGCCCGGAAAGCGTCAAGGTGCCGAGCCCCGTCTTCGTCAAACCGCCCGTGCCAGCATTCAACAAGGCATCGTTGATCGCAAACGAATTTCCATTCGTGTCAATCTTCGCACCACCATCCTTCACATTCAACGTCAGTCCAGAACCGATGCTGAAAGCTGATCCGCCCGCGACGAACTGACCGCCATTGAAATTGAAAATCCGGTTGGTGCCACCGCTCGAAGTAAGCGAGGAAACGGTCAGCGTGCCACCGTCAAGATTCACAGTGCCGGTATTGCCGACAAAGGTGCCCAGGTTGTAGTCCAGATTGTGGATCGTTGCCGAACCTGCGGTTAGGGTCAGGTTCGCGGTGCCAGCTGCTGTTCCACCATTGCCCAACTGCGTTTTGCCGCTGTTGGCCGTATTGATGTAGGAACCTCCGTTGATGATCAAAGACGCAACAGGCGCTCCCGCACCGGAGGTATTGGCGATCAGATCGGAATTCGTGGCACCACCACTCGTTGTCAGCGTTCCCCCACTGATCGTAAGGGTGCCGCTGGTGCTATTGCCCACGAGCAATCCACGCATGAGGTTACCGCCGCTGCCGGACTGGATGCTGCCACCGCTGATGACGTTGTCCTCCCCTCTGAAATCAAGACGCGAGAAAGTGAGTGAACCGGTCGAGCTGATGCTTGTTCCACCGGCGGTGATCAAGCCGGTGCTGGACGTGCTAAAAAATCCCGTAGCCCCAGTACCACTGATGTCCTGTCCTGCCGCCGCTGAGAACCCGCCCGTGCAGTTCAGAGTGGCGCCATCCCCGATCACAATATTCGGAGAGTTCGCGATGAGATTGGACGCAATCTCCAGAGTACCCGCTCCTACCGTTGTGTCTCCCGTGTAGGTGTTAGTCGCACGCAAGGTGAGCTTGCCCTCACCTTGTTTCACTAATGACAGATTGCCCGTCAGGACCACGCTGTTCGCAGCGGCTAGTCCAGAGTTATTGTCTGTGGCATTGTTAATCGTGAAAACAGCAGCGTTCGTTATATCGCTGTTGGTAATCGTTCGGAGCCCCGTCGCCGTTCCGCTCAGGCCGCTGTAGGCGATTCCACCAACTGTCTGGCTGAATCCATTCAGATCGAGAATCGGTGTTCTTGCGGCATTTTCACCCATGAGAACCTGCGTGGCCGCAGGCAATACATTGGCGGCACCTAGGTTCACTCTGCCATTCGCTACCACCGTATCGACCCAGTTGTAGGTCTTGCCAGTGGCTCCTAAGAGCCATGTGCCCGCATCGGTCTTGGCGAGATTGCCTCCGGTCAAGTTGATGCTGCCCGTGATACGATTGAGACCGCTGGTCGAAGTGCCGCGCAGGAACAATACCGCACCATTCGACAAACTTCCGCTGATGTCACCGCTGATAGTGATCGATCCGGCGCCGGAGGAGGTAAACTGGGCCAAATTCGTGTCACTGCTGACGTCAATCGCTCCCGTAAACGTATGGTTCAGAGCGCTGCTGTTCGTCACTTGCGCACGACCCGCCACACTGCCGAAAAGATTGAGGTTCTCCGCAATGGTCAGATCTGATGTGGCAGTGTTCAGGCTGAGGTTGACAGAGTTAGCACCATTGCCCCCATTGATGGTAGTGGCTCCGACCAAACTACCCAGAGCACTGTTGCTGGTAATGGCAAGCGTGCCTTCATTGACGACCGTCGTACCGTCGTAGGTATTGGCACCGCTCAGTGTCGCGGTACCAGTGCCGGCCTTGGTAACGGAAAGTCCCGCTCCCGAGATCACCTGATCGTTCAAATCCGTAAGCTGACTGAAGGCGTTACTGCGATTGATGAGAAGCGTGCCAGTTCCGCTGGAGGTGATACCTGTCGTCCCGGTAAGCGCCCCTGTGGTGCCGCCATTGCCCAGTTGCAGGACACCCCCATTGATGGCGGTGCTACCGGTATAGGTGTTTGTAGTCGTAAGCGTAAGAACACCGAGCCCTTCCTTGCTCAATGAGCCACCACTGCTGCTCAGAGCAGTGGCAAAACTGACATCATTGCCGTTCGTATCGACCTTGTAACTCTGCGAAGCGTTGTTGCTGAACCGCGCCGAAAGATCGGTGGTGATACCGGTGCCGTATTGCAACGTGCCACCGCCAAAAGCAATCACGCCAACAGCACCCAGAGCACCAACATTGCCGATCTGGACTGTGCCCGCGTTGATTGCCGTGACGCCGGTATAGGTATTCTCGTTATTGATCGTCACCGTGCCCGTGCCATTTTTAATCAGGCTACCAGACGTGATTCCGGTAGCATCGTTGCTGCCAATCGTGTAATTGACCAATGAATTGTTAAACGTCGTGGCCGATGGTGCCACACCGCCGCTGATGGTCACGGTGGTGTTAGTTGCCGCCACCGCACCAGCCCCAAGGTCATAACTATCGTTGAACTCCACACCATCCGTTGCCCAGAAATTCGTGCCTGTTTTGGCAGTCTTACGCACCCAATCATTCGGACCCGTATCATCATTCACCGTTGCCGTCGACCATGTTGCGGATCCAGCTCCGGTCCAGACCGGGGTGTCTCCGATCACGTTCAACGTGATCGCCGAACCACTATCCGCTAAGGCAGAGACTGATTGACGCGCTGTTAGACCGCTCACCGTGCCCAGAACAAACTGCCCGAAACCGGCTCCTCCAATGCTGCCCCCGCCATAGGAGATCAGCTCATGGGTGGCTCCGGATGTCCAGATACCAGACGGGTTGATAGTGACAGTCCCAGCTGCGTTGGTGGACAAGCTGGAGACCACGATGGTGGCAGCCGTGCTAGCGCTCGCAGAATTGATCGTAGCAGCCCCGCTGAAGTTCAATGCACCCGTTGTCAGCGCCAATCCAGGGACGCCATCGTTGTTAGAAATGATGGCATTCACGGAATTGGCCACAGTCACGCTGCCTACCGTACCGTTGCCCGTGAGGATGCCGGCATTCAGGCTCGTGGAGCTGGTGCCGATGTTGCCATTGACGATCAGTTTTCCTGCGTTGATGGTCGTAGCGCCGCTGTAGGTGTGAGTGTTTGTGAGCGTGAGAACACCAGAGCCCTGTTTGATTAGTCCGCCGCCAGCACCTTCCAGCACTCCATCGAACGTTGTGTTGGACGCATCACCAGCGGTGAGCGTATTGGCTTGAAGATTGACCTTACCACCAGTGATGCCACCACCGCTGATAGCCCCGATGGTCTCGTTGCTATTCAGCTGCAGGGTTGCCCCAGCGGCATTGGCTAAGGCGACAGCCCCGGAATCAGAAATCGCGGTTCCCCCTTCTAATGCAAGAGTGCCCGCGTTGATGGTAGTGATCCCGCTGTAGGTATTCGTGCCCGTTAGGACCTGAGTTCCCGCGCCGATTTTGGTGAGGGTTAAATTGCCCGCCCCGTTACCCATATTGGCAGCATAGGTATTCGTGACACCACTACCGGGGTTCAATGTGAGATCCGTAAGGGTATTGTAGCCACCCTGGTCCGTCGTAAAAACATCCGCAAGATTTTTGTTTCCGGTGAGTCCCCCCAGTCGAAGAGTGGTAGGTGTCGCGCGGAGACCGTTGGTAAGGTCACCGACGATACTGCCCGATGTGTCAAGGGCGCTGTTCTGCAGAGCGAGGGTCTCCCCCAGCACTAAAATGCCTCCCAGGACCTTTGTCGCCCCCGTATGAGTATGCCCACCCGCAGTGGCACCACCGTCGAGTGTACCGCCCAAGGTAAAGATTCCCGCGCCTGATTTCGTGAGATTGATCGCACCGTTGATTTGGGCGCGTGTGGTAGATCCCGATGTGAGATCGGAACCCCCGAAGCTCATGTCGGTGGAGTTATTGATGGTCAGTGTGGCAAGAGCTCCATTGTTGACAAAACGCTGGTTTCTGAGACTCGCAACAGTGTTTGTCAGACCTGCCAGAGTCTGGTCATTGCCGTTCATGTCATATTGCAATAAGCGACCTGAGCCCCCTCCGGTACCGCCAGTAAAGGATAGGATCGTCGTCGCTGGCAACGCATTGGTGACACCGGTTCCCGCCCGCACCGTCACCGGGTTGTTTCCGCCATTGCCCGTGGTGATCAATGTATTACCTGTATAGGTGCTAGGGGCTCCCAAAACGAAGGCCGAAGTTCCGTTGCCAAAACCAGCAGTAGCCGTCGTGAAGACCAGATTGCCGGTGCTTCCACCGATGGCGCCATTGATGTTGAAACTGTGGGTATTCGATGCCGCTCCTTGCCCGATGCGCAAGTTGGTATTTCCCGTGCCACTCAGGGTGATGGGAGCGACGATGGTCGTGGACGGATTGCTTCCGGTCGTGGCGGAGGAAAGCGTGGCGCCCGCACCGATGGCAATGCCACTGGTTCCATCCGCACCCGCGACGGTGCCGAATGGCGCTGCGTTCACCACTGACAACGCACCGCCCGTCACGGTCGTGGCACCCGTGTAGGAATTGCTGCCAAATAAAGAGAGATCCTGAGCGCTGGTCTTGGTGAGTGATCCACCGGATCCTATGATGCCGCTGTTGATCCGGCTGCCTGTGCCATCCGCCTGATACGTCAGGGTATTCCCGCCGAGATTGATCTGTCCATCGATGGTAAAACGGCTATTACCGTTATTGCTAATCGTGCTGTTGCCAGCAAGCGTGATGTTACCGCTCATGGTCTGGTTGAGCGTATTGGCGGCAGTTTGACCTGCGGCGGCACTGCCACCTGCTATGCTGAGCGTGCCATGCAAGCTGAGGGCTCTATCGATCGTGTTCGTGGTGGCGCCGGTGCCGACCTGCACGAGTTGAAGATTCGCCGCTCCGCCAGAAACGGTGAGTGCGCTTGCCGAGCTGAGCCCTGTGTAGCTGCCGATTTGAAGAATGCCACCGGAGACGATGACTTGTCCCGTCAAGCTGTTCACGCCATTGAGACGAAGGTTGCCCGTACCAGCTTTGGTAAAGCTTGTTGCCGCGCCAGAGATCACGCTGGAGATCACGTGTGTGATACTCGCACCAACGGTGACCGTTCCCGCTGCCTGCATATTGATGGTACCGCCCGACAAGGTGATGGCTGTTGTGCTCTGCGAGCCAAACGTTAGGGACCCTGCATTGACAGTACCCGTCACCGTAATCGTTCCACCAGCAAGGCCTTGACCCGTGGTGTTCGTGCCAAAAAAAAGTGGGTCATTGACAGCAGTCGTAACGCTGGCTCCGGGTGTTCCTGTTCCAGCAGCGGTGGTCGACCACCGCGATACGGTAGGCGCAGTCCAAGTTCCACCAGCCGTGCCAAAGCCTGCCGTCGTGCCGTTGCTGTCCCAGTATCGAGTCGTCTGTCCCTGCACTGCTTTCATACCTGCTAGCGCAAAGACGAACGCACTAGCGAAAATGGTGGGAACAAAAAGACGACGGGATGCGCGCACGCGCACGAGGCTGTATTTGGGTTTCATAATTGTCGGATTTGGGTGTTTTAGTAGGAAAAGGTTTTTGCCATTGCCATAAGCGCCTTAGGCGGATCGTTTTCTTAAGACGGATTTCAAGTTGTGTCATACAAATCGAGATTTCAAGAAAAAAATCTTGCTACTCAAGCATTTGTTCCCTTTTTCCGACTTTATGGTCGTGAAACAGATGATTCTTCATCACGTCTCCCCAAGGAAACAGGCGTCATCCGCAAATGACACCTCATGGGAAAACAATCCGTTCCTACTTCGAATCCGCTTGCGCAGTTCTGTGATCTATCGGCAGCACCGCGCCGCCCGCAGACGGAGCGGGCGCGACTAGACTATCGCGCCTGGCTCATCAGGAAACTCGTAAGTAAAGATGTTGTGCGGGAGGTTGCCCGGATCGACCTTGGCGATTTGATTCAGTAGGCCGCTATTCATGTCATAGATCCACCCGTGCAGAGTGGGTCGCTGCTCACGCTTCCATGCGAGTTGCACAAAGGACAGTTCGGCCAGGTGATGCACTTGCTCGAAGACATTCAGTTCAATCAATCGCTCGTAGCGTTTTTCTTCATTCGGAATCGCATCGAGCTCAGTGGCGTGAAGACGATAGATATCCTTGATGTGACGCAGCCATTTATTGATTAGCCCCAAATGCTGTGGTGACATCGCCGCCTTCACCCCGCCGCACCCATAGTGACCGCAGACGATGATGTGTTTCACCTTCAGAACCTCCACCGCATACTGCACGACGCTCAGCATGTTGAAATCCGTATGCACCACGAGGTTAGCGATATTTCGATGCACAAAGAGCTCTCCGGGCTCCACACCCGTGACCTCCTCGGCAGGCACACGGCTGTCCGAGCAACCAATCCAGAGAAATTCAGGCTTCTGCGTGCCAGAGGTGCTGGAGAAAAAATTCGGGCGCAGGCTCAGTTTATCCTCCACCCAAGCCTTGTTGTTGAGAAGGAGTCGTTCGTAGCTTTCCATAAAATTGTGTTCAGTTAGGTTGTGGGTCGTAGTTGTTTGTCAAAAAAGTTGTGATACTCGACCTCAATTCCGCGATAGGCGGCACCGGTTTCGAATTCCTTGATGGTCTCGTAGATGTCCTCATCCACGTAGAGAGATTTTTTGCCATCAATGATCAAGTGCGTGCGATCAGGGATGTTGCGCAGTCGTCGCTTCAGTTCCGCCTTGTTCACGAAAGACATGTCCTTATTGAATCGCAACAGCCAACTCTTCCCATCATTTACCAGCGTAATTGCGGCATGATGATTCGAGCGAATGACGAAAAACACGCTTGTCAGTAGGCCGATGCCGATGCCCTTAAGCAGATCCGTGAAGACAATGGCGAGCACGGTGACGAGGAAAGGAATGAACTGCATCCAGCCCTTCGCCCACATTTCCCTGATGATTTTGCGCGAGGAGAGCTTGTAGCCGACGACTAGCAAGATCGAGGCTAATGCCGCCAAAGGAACGCGATTGAGAATCGAGGCAAGTAAGGCCACTGCCACCAGCATCACCACCCCGTGAACAAAGGATGCCAAACGCGTGCGACCACCCGCATACACATTCGCGGAACTACGAACGATCACTGAGGTGATGGGCAAACCACCGAGCAAGCCAGACACCGCATTACCCAAACCCTGCGCGCGCAACTCGCGATTCGTGTCGGAAATCCGCTTTTCGGGATCGATCTTATCCGTCGCCTCGATGCACAACAGAGTCTCAATGCTACCGACCAAAGCAATCGTCACCGCCACCATCCAGACCTTTCCATTGAGCAAGGCACTAAAAT
Organism: Akkermansia muciniphila; assembly: GCA_945888515.1. Classification (GTDB taxonomy): domain Bacteria; phylum Verrucomicrobiota; class Verrucomicrobiia; order Verrucomicrobiales; family Akkermansiaceae; genus UBA956. Next base: position 13,083 of record CAMDAD010000006.1, read on the forward strand.
CCGGTAGACGGAAATTTCCCAAAAAATCCGCAGGAGAAGTCGACACCGGCAAATTCACCAAATGTTCGCGTGCCGTGAGCTGCCATGCGGGATACCACCACCCGAAAGCCTCATTGAGTAAGGTTCCCAAGAACACGACTAACAAGGGCGCAGGCACCAGTCCCGTCCACGCCCGCTTCTTCATGAAGGGTCGCTCCCATAGCATCAGCAAGAACAAGGCCACCGCCGTGATGATCATCGCTCCCGCACTGGGCGAGACAAACGAGGACATCATTTCCGTAAAGGTATTCATGTCATCTGTCTGCGTCTGCAGAAACGCCTCATCACCAATGAAATCCTTATCATCCCCAAGTGCATGCGGAATCTGCTTCAAAATAATCACGATGCCAATCGCCGCGAGCATGCCCTTGATCACACTGTTCGGCACATAATCGCCGATCACCCCCGCACGCAGAAATCCAAAGAGCAATTGAATCAGGCCAGAGAGAAACACCGCCAAGGTGAACACCTGGAAAAAATCCAATCCGCCCAAGTTCGTGATCGCCGAAGCCACAATCACCGCCAAACCCGCCGCCGGACCACTGACACTCAGTTCGGAACCGGAAAACAAGCTGACAATCATGCCACCGACCACCCCCGAAATCACCCCCGCAAACAACGGGGCCCCGGAGGCTAGGGCAATCCCCAGACACAAAGGCAGCGCCACGAGAAATACCACAATGCCCGCAGGCACATCCCGCTTGGCAGAAATGGGGGAAGGTAAGGAAAAATGACGATTCGGCATGATGAGGAAATATTCCGTTGGGTTGTAGTTTGGAATAGTAAACAGCATGTTCTGTGTCAACCCTCTTCTCATAAAACTCTAATGGGACTGATGCGATGGTCTTTCGTCATGTTTCTTGCCAGATCCTTTCATCGCGTGTAGATCAGGTCTGTGGATTCTTTTTCTATCGCCCAGGAAATCATTCGCGACGCCCGGCGGGCGGGCGTGCGGGAATTTGTGGTTTGCGCTGGGGCGCGCAACGCCGCCCTCGTCGAAGTCATCGCTCAGGCGGAACAGTCTGGCTTGGTCAAGGTCTGGCGACATTTTGAGGAACGCAGCGCTGGATTTTTCGCCCTCGGGCGCTGCATGCAGACACATCAACCCTGCGCCGTGGTTACGACCAGTGGCACCGCCGCCGCCGAACTGCTGCCCGCCCTCATCGAGGCCCATTACCAACAACGCCCGCTGCTCGCCATCACCGCCGATCGCCCCGCCGCCTTCCGCGGCACCGGCGCGCCCCAGGCCATCGAGCAGGTCGATTTATTTCAACCCTACGCTCCCTGCGGAGACATCTCCGCTTGGCCACGACGCGGTCCCTGGCAGTGCAATGTCTCACTGGAAGAGGAATTCACCGTATCACCCTGTGATTTTCCCAGCCACGACCCCTCGCCCGATTCCCCCAACTCACCAGTGGCCGTCGGACCACTAGCGCGCTGGCTGCGCGAGGACCTGGATGATGCACTCGTCGTCCTGCTCGGTGGTCTGGAGACGGAGGAACAAGAAGAAGTCTGGCACTTTCTCGATGCCTTGCGCGTCCCAGTGCTGGCCGATGCCACCAGCGGACTGCGCGAGGCTCTCGGCCACCTCGGTTTGCCGGATGGCGATCGACTGCTGCGCGATACGCCTCCCAGAAAAATCTTGCGCATAGGAGACGTGCCGACTGGTCGGTTCTGGCGCGATTTAGAGACACTAACAGACACGCAAGTCTGGTCCATCACCCGCACAGGCTTCTCCGGCCTAGCTCGCGAGAGCGGCGTAGTGGTCGGCCCCGCCCACCGCGTGATCAAGTCGCTAGGTCACCAGGAACGCATCGGTGATCCGCTGGAGTTTTTTGAGCGAACCGCGCGCCGGGGAGCACTCATCGACGAGACCCTCGAATCCCTGCCGGAGAGCGAACCGGGATGGGTGCGCACGCTGTCCCAGTATGCCACCCTCGCTCACTCGATTTTCCTCGGCAACAGCCTGCCCATTCGGGAGTGGAACTGGTTCGCCCAGCATCAGCGCCCCGTCACCCTGGTGCGTGCGAACCGTGGGGCGAATGGCATCGACGGCCAACTCAGCACCTGGCTCGGTGCCAGTGCCAGCGAGGAAAATGCCTGGGCCATCGTCGGCGACCTCACCGCTCTCTATGATCTCGCCGCGCCATTTTTGCTCCCATCCTGCGAGCAACGCGGTCGGGTGCTGGTCATTCTCAACAACGGTGGAGGTCGTATTTTTGAACGTCTGCCTCGCCTCCAGCAAATGCAGGAACACGCGCGGGAGCTGATGGTGAATCCCCACTCGCACGATTTCTCCCACTGGGCGGCGCAGTGGGGCTTGGACTACGTTCTCGCCAAGACACTCGATGATCTGGATGCCTTCGAGCCCGGTGAACGCATGGTGGTGCTGGAAGTCCGACCCGATGCCCAGCAAACAGCGGAATTTTGGCAACTCTGGGACCATTTCCGCTAATGTCTGCAAGCCCCTCCACTCTCTGGTGCCTGCACGGCGCGGTCGGTGCCGCTGCGGATTGGACGACCTTTCGCGGCGCATGGGAACAAGCTGGACACGAGCTCCGCGCCGTCGATCTATGGCGTTTTCTCGATTGCTGTCCCCGCTCGCTGGCCGCTACCGCCACAGCACTGAACGCCGAAACCACGGGCAAGAGCAAAAAAAACCTTCTGGTCGGGTACTCGATGGGTGGTCGTATCGCCCTTCACGCCCTGCTGGCTGAAAACTCTCCCTGGGATGCCGCCGTGATCATTTCCGCTCATCCAGGATTGGAGACGGAAGAAGAAAAAAGCGAGCGCAGGAAAAAAGATGCCGACTGGTCGGTAAAATGTCTTCACGGTGAGTGGGAAACATTTCTCGGCGAGTGGCAGGAGCAGGGAATTCTGCAAGGAAGCGCCCTCAGCGATCGCACCCCACTGCGCCTGCGTCGCAAAGAGATTGCCCGGAGTTTTCTCGACTGGTCGCTCGGGGCGCAAGAAAACCTCTGGCCGCTGCTTCCGCAAATCACCATTCCCGTGCTATGGCTCACCGGGGAAAAGGATGAAAAATTCAGCGCCATCGCCACGCGCGCCTGCCCGCTCATGCCCCAGGCCCGGCACCACATCATAACCGGTTCCGGTCACCGCCTGCCGTGGGAGCAGCCGCAAGCCTTTCTGCAGGCGATGGCGGATTGGAGCAAGGATTTGAGATAGCACACAAAAAAGCCCCGTCGCTCGCGAACGAGGACGGGGCCGGGTGAGTGTTCTCCAAATGAATATTACGCAGGTTGAGCGATGTCAGCTTGGCTGATCACGCGCAGCGGCACACGCACCAATACTTTGCCATCGAAACGAATGTCAAAGTGGTATACACCGGCTTTTGCCACCGTCCCTTGCAAAGGAGTGATGAGGTTTTGTGTGGAGAAACCAGGAGTTCCTTCCGGCATATTCACCTGCATGTCGGACTCTTCCTGGGTGCTTTCCGCAGGAGCTTCGGCGTCATCGACCAACAAGATCGAAAACTTGTGACTGCCATGATCGGCAGCGGTGAAGCTGAAACGCAGTGCCAGATTGCAGGCAAAGCGTGCGGGGAAACTTTGGGCGACGATCGCATCAAAAGCTCCTAGAACATTCAGTTTGCCTTGATTTTCGACGGCAGTATCACATAGGGTTGCAACGAGTAATTCCATATCAGGGATATCTTGCGTGAATTTTCGTCATAGCACAACAGAAAAAATCTAACGAAAAAGGCGCGCGTTCTCTCGTGCTGATGCAAATTGTGATTGTGTCGGAAGTCGATTTGGTTGATAAGCTCCGCGAACTATGAAAGTACTTGTGGTAGGAAAAGGCGGTCGCGAACACGCCTTGGTGCGCGCGCTGGCGGAATCACCGTCACAGCCGGAACTGTTTTGTTTCCCGGGCAGCGATGCCATTTTCGCCATCGCAGCACCCGTGCCGGTGAAAACCTTGCCGCAATTGATCGTTTGGATGGTGGAGAATCAGATCGATCTCTGCGTGGCTGGCGAAGAGAGCTATCTCGTGAAAGACGAGGGCCTGGCAAACCTCTGTGAAAAGGCCGGCATTCCCTGCTGGGGGCCACACAAGGAGTCGGCACAGCTCGAAGCAAGCAAGGAATTTTCGAAAGCCTTTTTGCTACGTCATGGCATCCCAACGGCGAAGGCAACCGTGGTCGATACCCGCGAGCAGGCCTTGGCTGCGATCGGGGATCAATACCCGACTGTATTGAAATTCGATGGTCTCGCTGCCGGAAAAGGTGTGGCGGTCTGTCCTGATGAAGCGAGCGCACAAGCCTTTTTGCAAGAGGTGCTGGTGCAGCGCCGCTTTGGCGAAGGGCGCTTGTTGGTAGAAGATTGCCTGACTGGGCCAGAGGTTTCGATTTTTGCGGCTATCGTGGATGAGCAGTATCTGATCTTCACCCCCGCCCGCGATTACAAACGCGCATTCGATCAGGATCAGGGGCCAAACACGGGCGGCATGGGTGCGGTGGCGAGCCGACAGCTCATCAGCGCGGAGTTGTTAGAAACGATCAAACAACAAATCGTCGAGCCCACCGTGCGCGGGCTGCGCGGCGAGGACTTACCGTATCGGGGATTTCTCTACTTCGGCCTGATGCTCACACCGGATGGTCCCAAGGTGATTGAATACAATTGCCGTTTCGGCGATCCCGAGTGCCAGGCCGTGATGCCGCTGGTGCGTGGAGATTTGGCGCAATTTTGCCTCGATGGCGCGCGCGGTGTGATGCGGCCCGAGCTCATGGAATTTTCCGATGGCTGGAGCGTGGCGGTGATTTTGGCATCGGCAGGATATCCGGAAATTACGCGCAATGGCGATGAAATCACAGGCATTGATCAAGTAAGCGCCGCACGCGTCTATCACGCCGGTACTAAGCAACACAAGGATGGCATGTGGGTCACGCACGGCGGTCGCGTGCTGGCCGTGGTCGCGACCGCGGAAACGCGCGAGGCCGCGGCGTCAATGGCTCATCGCGAGGCGGCAAAAATCGATTTCACGGGCGCCCAGCGCCGCTCCGACATTGGCATTCTGCACTTCTAACCGTAATTTTACATGTCCACACCACTCAACGCCGAAGACATTGCCCTAGCCATCGAATCGCTGGCCTCCAGCATCCGTGAACGTCACCCGGACGAGGCGCTGACCATCATCGGCATCCGCAGTCGTGGGGATGAAGTCGCCGAGCGACTGTGCACACTCCTCGCCACGGATGACCGCGAGCTGAATTTCGGCACCTTGGACATTTCCCTCTACCGCGATGACTTCGAGCACTTACGGGAAAACCCGAAACTGCAGGGCAGCGACATCGATTGCTCGATCGATGGTGCCTTGGTGATTCTCGTTGATGACGTGCTTTTCACCGGGCGCACGATCCGTGCGGCCCTCGATGCGCTCTCCGATTACGGCCGCCCGAACAAAGTGGAATTGGCCGTGCTCATCGATCGTGGACACCGCGAAATGCCGATCCAAGCGGATTTTGTGGGGATTTCTCTCGCCACCGAGCGCCTGGATCATGTAGTGGTATCTCTCGAGGGCACTGATGGAGAAGACAAGGTCCTCGTCACTCCGCGGGCATGAGTTCCATACCACAGCGAAAAAAAACGCCAGAAGAGTTGGCCGCTCTTCGCTCACAGGAATTTTCCCAAGCCGCTCCCTCGCCCGCATCTCCCCCTGACGAATCCCCTGATCATCATCGTTGGCAACCCGGTGTGGATGGTCATCCGCTCAGCAACTCCTCAGACGAGGAGCAGACACAGGACAGCGTCCAACCGGAGCCTGAGGCCATACGATTGACCCGACGCGGACCACCGGAAAAACACGGCACGCTGCACGCCTTCGAGGGGCTCCTCCCCGAGGCCGCTGCGGACATATCTCAAGGTCAGCGCGGCACCCTAGCGCCCCTGCCGCAGCGCAAGCACGATGGCTCGGAGATCCAGCAACTCCGCCATCATGGTCTGATGCAAACCCGCCCACCAGTGCAAAGCATTGTGCAAATGGCGCTCCACCCCATCGTCGCCGGAATTCTCTACGCCATCACCTGCCTTGTCATTTACCTCACCGTGCGCTACTGGAGTCCCGAAGGCACGCAGCGCTTCTACAGCCCCGCAGGCGGTTGTTCATTCCTGCTTTTGGTCAGCCTAGGGCTCTATCTGAAAAAACCGCGCGCCCGCCACCACGCCGCTTTTCTCTGCGGCATTTCCTGCCTCATTCTCGGTTTCGTCATCCTACTCACCCTTAAAAATCCCTATGCTCCGTAAGGACTTGTTAGACATCCATTCGTTGACCACGGAAGACATCCACGCTCTTCTGGATCAAGCCACGCCGTTTAAGGAAATCTTCACCCGCTCGGTGAAAAAGGTCCCCGCCCTCAAAGGCAAATCGGTATTGATGCTTTTCTACGAACCCTCCACGCGCACGCATTCCTCTTTCGAAGTCGCGGCAAAGCGCCTCTCCGCCGATGTGACCAATTTCGATGTTCCCTCCTCCTCGATCACCAAAGGCGAGTCCGTGCGCGAAACCATCGAAACGCTACAAGCGATGCGCACCGACTACATCATCGTGCGCCACGGAAGGTCCGGCCTGCCCGCCGCCATCGCGAAGATGACCAATGCCTGCGTCATCAATGCCGGTGATGGCGCCCATGCTCACCCGACGCAGGCCTTGCTCGATGCCTTCACGCTGCGCGAAATTCACCCGGATCTCACAGGAAAAAAAATCCTCCTAGTCGGCGATATCCTTCACAGCCGCGTGGCGCGATCGACCACCGAAATTTTCCTCCTCCTCGGCGCCCAAGTCGCCTGGCTCGCGCCCGGTTCGCTGCTACCAGGTTTCCCACCCGCAGGCGTCACCTGCTTTACCGACTACGAAACCGCGATGCGCTGGAACCCCTGCGCGCTCTACCTTTTGCGCGTGCAAATGGAACGTCAGGACGTGCAGTATTTTCCCAGCCTGCGCGAGTATCATCGCGTCTATGGAGTCACTGAGGATCGGCTGAAACGCCTCGCCGATGCCGGCATCCACATCATGCACCCCGGCCCCGTCAATCGCGGCGTGGAGCTCTGCGATGCCGTCATGGACTACCCGCTCTCCCTGATCAACCAGCAAGTCGAAAACGGCATCGCCGTGCGCATGTCCGTGCTGTATTCGCTCAAACCGGAAAGCGAATCGGCAGAACCCGCACGATAGCGATCCCGGACAATGTCATCGCCCTTTCTCTTCACTATTGCCTCATCATTCGAGCACACCGAACAGTTCCTGCATGAGGCAACACGACGAATGGAATCTTTTCGATTGCATTCTTGTCTTATGTGAGTCGGCGATTACAATGCGCCCATTCTTTTTATGAAAACCGCGATTCTTGCTTGCTGCTTCTTTCTTTCTTCCTTCGTCATGGCCGACGAAGCACCCAATGCGGAACAAATCATCGGCAGCGCGAAAATGGCGGCGGCATTGCAACAAGTCGACCTACAGGGGAACATGACACGTGGTCGTGATAAAGTGCCGGTCGCATTATTTCTGCGCAACAACGACATTCAGTTTCAGTATTACGAAAAGCAAATTTGGCAGAAGTTTCACCTGCGCATGAAAGATGACGTCTGTGATCTCTATGAAATGATCAACAATAAACAGACGAAATTCCCGCTCAACCGCTTGGCTTCGCCCATAGCTGGCACGGATCTCTCCTACGAGGACTTAGCATTGCGTTTTTTTTATTGGAAAAAGCCAGTTCTGCTCGGCTCTGAGCGCGTGGGTGTGCACAACTGCTGGAAAATCCGTCTCAATAATCCCGGCCAAGGGGGAGCCTACCAAGTGATGTATGTGTGGGTACACCAAAAGTATGGCGCCTTCATGAAGATCGAGGGCTTCAATCGCCAAGGACAAATCCTCAAGCGCTTCGAGGTGACGGATGTCATGAACATCGGCAAAAATGCCCATGGCCAGGAAACATACACGCTCAAACAAATGAATGTCAGCACGATGAATCCATCCAACAGCCGAGTGCATTCGCAAACCAAGCTGATCTTCGACCAGCCTGCAACAGTCACACCGAAGGGCCCGCGTTGATCACGGCGGACACTGTCGTTTCACTTCGTCGGCCATGCGTCGAGCGATGGGTTTCTTATCCGGTTGGTGAACATCCGCGCTATCCCAGCCAAGGTCCTTGGTTTCAATCCGATAGGCCCGTGGTGTGCGACTCACCGCTTGTTGCTGGGCTTCGCGATACTGCGGCCAGAAGCGGCGTAGAGGATCGTTGCCACCAATTCGGGGCAGCTCCACCAGAAAAAACGGCAACCGCTCTTGTCGTAAGCCCCGACGCCAACCGCTCATCAGATCTTCTAACAAAAGAGCATTCCATGACACGTCGTCGATCTCCGCATTGGTCTCTCCCTGATACCAGAGGACTCCCTTGAAAGGAAAATCACGCCACCAAGCAATGCCTGACTCATAGAGAAATCCAGGCTGGAACGGATGCGGCATGTCAGTCAACTGCCCGATTTGCTGCCGCGCGCGCTGTCGTGCCCATGAGGAAACTTTTGCGTGATCGAGCCAGGCAGGTGTAGTCAGCGCCTCATACTGTGGACGGGACCGAAGCACTTGCGGAGCCATCCACGCCTCTGTGCCAGAGCCGCCGACAGCATTCTCCACGATTCCGATCGGCCGTCCGCTGTCCTGTAGGCGCTGACAAGCAAACCACCATGCGATCGCCGAAACCGCACCGAGCTCCTTGCCTGATGGCACTTGCCATGAACCCTGAAAAAAACTGGTTGCCTGCATCCGCGCGCGATCCGATTCGCGAAACGGTTGTGCCGTGGTGGGGATGCCCGTGAGCGAGAAAAAACGCAGTCCCGCCAGATTTCCGCGCGTCAATTCCACGGCACCATGCGTAGCCCGTTGAAGCGGAAAGTCCATGTTCGACTGGCCTGAGCATAGCCAGACCTCGCCGATGACGATATCTTCGAGAACGATCGACTTTTCACCACTGCGAATGATCATCGCAAAAGGCTTCGCAGAGGCAACCATGGCGGGCAGTTCGATCCGCCAGACGGCATCTTGCTGACAACGCGTTTGATAATGATTGATCCCAATATGTATCGAAACGAGGTCACCCGGCGCGGCCTTGCCGTGCACAGGTAAAATCACGTCGTGCGGCAGAACCATGTGACTGCCAAAAGGACGAGCCACTTCTAACCCATGCAAGCGAAGCAGCAACAACAACATGATGAGACTCTTTTTGATACATCGACCATGCACTCTCCTCGCCCGTCTGACAAGCCAGCTTACTGGTTGGATGAAAATACCAGCGCACGATTCCATTCTCGCGTTGTCTCACAACACAAAGCTTGTTATCAATGCTCTCACACATGAGTCACGTTACTTCACCTCCGTTTCACGGTCTTGTCGCCGCTCCCCACACTCCTTTTCATGATGATGGCTCGGTCGCACCAGAAATCATCTCGTTACAGGCATCCCATCTCGCCACACAAAACGTGCGCGCGGTATTCATTACCGGCACCACAGGTGAATCGAGCTCGCTCTCGTTATCAGAGCGGATGCTCGTCTATCGCTCTTGGGCGCAGGTCGCCGATGCACACGGGCTCCGTGTCATCGCTCATGTCGGGGCCAATGCGCTCGCTGATGCTTGCGCATTGGCAGAATTAGCACAGGAACTCGAATTCGATGCCATCTCCGCCCTCGCTCCCAGCTATTTCAAGCCGGCAAGCATCGAGAGCCTGGTACACTGCTGTGCCAAGATCGCGAGCGCAGCTCCGACCCTACCGTTTTACTACTATCAAATCCCTACACTCACCGGGGTGCGCTTTCCTATGGCAGATTTTGTCGCGCGTGCCGCTTCTCAAATCCCCACATTCCGCGGCATCAAGTTCACCGATCCCGATCTCATCGCTTACCGACGCTGCTTGACAATCAACGACGGAGCCATTGACCTGCCTTGGGGCGTAGATGAAATTCTCTTAGGTGCATTGGCTACAGGTGCGCGTGGCGGTGTGGGATCCACGTATAATTTCATGGCGCCACTCGCGCATGCCATCATCGCCGCGTTTGATGCGGGCGACTGGGAAAAAGCACGCCACTTGCAATCGAATATGATTGCCATCATCGACGCACTAGATGCCATCGGCTACCTCGGTGCGGCAAAAGCCGTGATGGGTTGGCTGGGTGTGCCCGTAGGACCAGCCCGTTTGCCATTAGGAAATCCATCGGCAGAATCACTGCAGCGCTTGCGCGCTCAACTGGAGTCGCTTGATTTTTTCGCATGGACTATTTCTTGCCCTGAGCATTCATGACACTGGCCGATTTCTATCATTCGCAGCTATACCATGACTGCATGCCCTTTTGGTTTCCGCGTGCGATCGACCATCAGCATGGCGGGTTTCTGCATTGTTTTGATCATGATGGCAGCTTGGTTGATTCCGATAAGTCTGTGTGGGCGCAGGGGCGCATGAGCTGGATGCTCTTGAGTCTCTATCTCGATGATGAGCGCCGCCCCGAATGGTTGGCGTGGGCGGAGAGCGGCCTTTCGTTTCTCGAAACCCGTTGCATCGACCCAGCGGACGGGCGCATGTTCTTTCATGTCCAGCGCGATGGCGAACCGATTCGCAAACGCCGCTATGCGTATAGCGAATCCTTTGCCGCCATCGCGTATGGCGCGCATGCCGCTGCTACGGACTCGGATGCCTCGGCAACGCAGGCGCTGCATTGGTTCGAGAAATTCACCACGTGGAATTTCACCCCCGGCTTGATGCCAGCAAAGCATACCGACGTGCGCCCGATGATGGGACTGGGGCCGCGCATGATCACCTTGGTGACGGCGCAGGAACTGGAATTACGTCTGGGAAAACAAGAGTATCTCACTGCATGGATCGACCGCTGCATCGATGAAATCCAGCGGTTTTTTGTCAAAGAAGAACACCGCGTGGTGATGGAGACAGTCACCATCGAAGGAGAAATTTCCGATCACTTTGATGGCCGTTTACTCAATCCGGGACATGCCATCGAGGGTGCTTGGTTCATCCTCGAAGAATCGCGCCGCAGGAATTCGAAAGAGTTGTTAGATCTGGGATGCAAGATGCTCGACTGGATGTGGGAGCGCGGCTGGGATAAGGAGTTTGGTGGATTATTTTATTTCCGAGATGTCTTTGACCGGCCGATGCAGGAATATTGGCACCACATGAAATTCTGGTGGCCGCATGATGAGGCCCTGATCGCGACACTCATGGCCTATCAGCTTACTGGGCAGGAAAAATACCTGCACTGGCACCACCAACTGAAAGACTGGAGCTTCTCCCATTTCGCCGATGCGGAACACGGTGAGTGGTATGGCTATTTGCTGCGCGATGGCTCGGTGAGTAGCACCTTGAAAGGCTCGTTATGGAAATCGTTTTTTCATCACCCAAGAGCACTCTGGATGTGCCGAAACATCGCGCGTGAGCTAAACCTGTGACCTCAGAGAGCTGACGGCGGCAGCTGTTTGGTGTAGCCCGCCTCCAGCAGCAGGTGATAGGCCCCGAGGACTTCTTGCGGAATCGACTGCTCACTGGCCAGCCCCTTGCTGGGGTAGTCGATCACTCGATAAAAATCACCCACCAATGCATGGATCAAATCATCGAGTGAAATGGTTTCATTCGGATAGTCCGAAAACTCGATCGGTGGAGAGCTCATGCGGAAAGATAATTCCGTCCATTGCACTTCCAATGCCGCCCGCGTGCGTCGCTCCATGTAGGGTTTTTGGAGAACGAGAACATGCTGAGGGGACAGAGCCATCGCATCCAACAATCGTCGGCTGAAAGCGATGTTTTCACCGGTATGAACGGCTTCTGTCTCACAGAAAATCGCGTCTGATGGCACCCCACAGTCGCGCGCGCGTCGGGCAAAAGATACGGCTTCGCTCTCCTCCCATTGTTCGGTCATACGCCCCCGCCCACCCGAGAACAATAACCAGGGTGCAAGACCACGATGATACAAATCTGCAGCGTATTCAGCCACACGATTGTCGTTGCTACCGAACACGAGAATGCCTTCCGCGGGTGCGAGAGGTTCTCGCAATCGATGGTAGTCCCAAAGTTGACGTGCGGCGGCGATAACAGCAGTGGTAGGTGGCATGGTCAGGTGTCGAAAAGATTGGTTCGCTGATTGCGGCGACCGTAGCCAAGTCTGGCGATGGATGGCGAGAACAAATGACCATACACTTTCTGCCATGAAACGTAATCGTCGGCACGAGGAAAAAATCACCTTGCCGATCATCAGACCGCATGGCTCGTACGAGTATCGTGCCATGACCAGTTCCGATTGATACGTATGATAAGATGACTCGTTTATTTCCCATAAAAAAACTTGATGCATTGTCGTGACCTATCGACTCTTGACACGAGAATCGCATCGGATAGAAAGCAAGTTGTGTCAGTTCCCATTGCTCTGCTTCCCTCACGTCGTTCACTCTTGCAGGAATGCCTGCGAGTGATGCGCCTTCGTTTGCAACGCGGGGACTGGGGGCCATTTTTGCCGGGAGAACGAATCCTAGCAGAGCAACTTCAGGTCGGGCGTGACACGATACGCCTCACACTGGCAGAACTGACCACCGAGGGCTGGATTTCGGCGGCGGCGAGCGGTAGACGCAGGGAAGTCCTCGTGAAAAAACAGGCACCACGCAAAAAAAAATCAGCCCTCTGGCGCATCGGCATGCTCTCTCCATTTGACTTGGAGAAAATGTCACAAACGATGCTGAGCGAGGTCGATCACGTGCGCGGACTACTTGCGCAGCGCGGCGGATCGCTCGATCTGCATGTGCCCGCGTGGTACGAAAGCCCGAATCCGCAGCGCCGCTTGCAATTGTTGTTAGAAGAAAATCCCTGTGATGCATGGATTCTTCATCGGTCTAGTGGGCAAGTGCAACAGTATTTCCAAAAGACCCGCACGCCCTGCCTCCTGCGCGGTCACCCGCATGCGGGGATCGATCTACCACACCTTGATTATGATTGGAAAGCGATCGCTCGGCACGCGATGGGAGAACTCTGGCGCAAGGGGCACAGACGGATCGGCATCCTTTTACCGGAGGATAGACTGCGCGGTAACCTCGCCGCACTCGAAGGCGCACGCTCGTTTGAGGAAGAGAGTGTGAGGTTGACAGAGATTTGGGAAAACGGAACCACCGATGGTCTACTGAGCGCGGTCGAACAAGCTGTGGCGAAAAGCCATGCGCCGACTGCCTTCATCGCACTTCGACCACGTCAGGTATTGAGCCTCATGAGTTGGCTTGGTGCCTGTGGCCGGCCGGTTCCCAAGCATTTCAGCCTCATCTCTCTCGCGGAGGAACCGTTTTTTGCCTTTATCGTGCCCAAAGTATCTACCTATCACATCGAGCCTAGCGCGTTTGCGCGCAAGGTCGTGCGACATTTGGAATGGCTGGTGGACGGACAGATTGGCGATCACGGCAGCTTGCTGCTGATGCCGGATTTCCAAGCGGGTGGCTCCGTAGGGAAAATTTCACCTTAGCCGGGATGCGACACTATGGCGACAATGCGCGCCACATCGAAATCGTAAGGCGTCATTTCAACGGAGACGATCACTCCCGGTGCGATCTGATCACGCAGGTGCAGCGTCGCTCGCGAAAAATGCGCAAGTGTCTTTTTTCCGTTAGGCAAAGCGGCCTCGAAAACATCGGAGTAGGGCCCGAGAATGGTGGCCGTGGTGGTGATGCAGTTTTCCATGGCAGGGCCACTAGGGTTTACTATAGAGGTCCGCATTGGAAGCTTGAAATTCGGCTTTCAGACGGACGCGCAATGCCGACAAATCCACCAAGTGAAATCGGGTGAAGGTCCATTCTCCCTGCTTCCCATCGTGCTCGATGCCGCAGAGCAAGTGGATGGCGTCGTCATTGATTTTGACGGTGGTGTCTTTCGGTTCGTAGTAAAAAGTGCGCAGGGTCGATCGCAGCGAGGTTGCTTCGACCAGCTTCGGATCAAGATAGGCGACCAGCCCTGTGGCAGTATCGGTGATTTTCAGGTCGGGATAGCCGGAGCGCTGCAGCTCACCGCTTTTGGTGGGCGGGATTTGGCAGCGCAGGCCGGGCGATTGATTGAGTTTTTCGATCAATAAATCCTCGAAGTAGCGCGAGGCTTCGTTGATGCGGCGCAGTTGGCGCACGGGCGAATCGGGTCGGGAGAGCGTGGCGAGAGTGCTCTCCAGTGCCTTGCGCACAGCGGCAGTGATGCGTTGGTGAGCGGGGTTCGTTTCGTCGAGCGCGATGACGGATTTCCCCGCAGAGGCCTTGACGACATCCGCAAAAGCAAAGGTGCGATGATCGAGTTTTTCAGCGAGAAGCTGCTTGATCAGTGCGGCGTCATCGGCATGCAGCAGGCAGAGTGATGCGAAGAATAAAACGATACTTCTCATGGTGGCGAATCTTTGGCGCGCGGGTGAGCGGCATCGTAGGCATGGCGCAGGCGCTCGCGGGTGACGTGGGTGTAGATCTGCGTGGTGGAGAGCGAAGCGTGGCCAAGCAGGGACTGCACGCTGCGCAGATCCGCTCCGGCATCGAGCAGGTGGGTGGCAAAGGAGTGACGCAGCTTGTGCGGGGAAATGGCGAAAGGAATCGACGATTGTTGCAGGTATTTTTTGAGCAATAGATCGATGGCCTGCTGTGTGATGCGCGTGCGGCGGGAACTGAGAAACAGCACGCCCTGCGTGATCGCGGCCGCTTGTCGATAGCGTTGGAGTGCAGCGAGTGCGGGACCGCCGATGGGGATCATGCGCTCCTTCGAACCCTTGCCCATGACGCGCAGGGATTCGCTCAGAAAATCAATGTCCTTCACATCGAGCATGCGCAGTTCGGAGATCCTCAGGCCGCAAGAATAGAACAACTCAAGGATGGCGGTATCGCGCGCGGCGAGCCAGGAGATTTTCGGTTTTTCACCTTGGAGTTTTTGCGGCAGCGAGAGCAGTTCTTCCATCTGGCTCACGTTGAGAACCACCGGGAGTTTGCGCTCGGCTTTGGGCAGTTGCAGATCCGCGACCGGACTTTTGGCATAACCGCGGCGGTGCACGAGATACTTGTAAAAGGAACGAACGGCCGCGAAACGCAAGCGGATCGTAGCTCGCGCGGCATTGGTTTTCATCATGGAAAACAACCAGCCGCGGAAGTCATCGGTGCTGGCATCGTGCCAATTCACAAAAGCCGCACCCTGATGATCACGAAACCCCTGCAGGGCCGCGCGGTAATTGCGCAGCGTCAGGGCCGATGCCGTGCGCTCGGTAGCGAGATACCGGAAAAAATCATCTTCCAAAGTGGGAGGAGTGGGCTCAGACATGGGGCAAATTTTTTACACGAGAGGTCGCCTGCGCTGATGGAAGTGATGAACCTGCTAGATACTTTCTAACAGAAAAAACATTTACGTTATGCCGTTTTGTTGCCTGGCAGCTTGCAGGGTGTTTTTCATGAGCATAGCAATGGTCATGGGGCCCACACCACCGGGCACGGGCGTGATGGCTTGGCACTTGGGAGCCACTTCGTCGAACGCCACATCACCCGTGAGGCGGAAGCCGGATTTTTTACTAGCATCAGGCACGCGGTTGATGCCCACATCGATGACCACCGCGCCGTCTTTCACCCAATCTGCCTTGACCATTTCCGGCCGACCAACGGCGGCAATGAGGATATCGGCATCGCGGCAGAGCGCGGGGAGATCGCGCGAACGCGAGTGAGCGACGGTGACGGTGGCATTGGCGTTTTTCGCCATCAACAGGAGCGCCATCGGTTTGCCGACGATCATACTGCGACCCAGCACCACCACCTTGGCACCCTGAGTATCGATGCCCGCGGCGGCAAGCAAACGCATGGACCCAGAGGGCGTGCAGGGGACGAAGCCGCTAGGATCTTCGAGAACGAGCTTGGCGACGTTTTCTGGATGAAAGCCATCGACATCCTTGCGCGGATCAATCGCGCGAATGATCTCTTCCTCGTGGATGTGAGCAGGTGGTGGGCTTTGCACCAGAATGCCGTGGATGGTCGGGTCCTGATTGAGTTCTTGAACGACCGCGAGCAATTCCTCCTGCGTCGTGGCGGCAGGCAGGACGATTTTTTTCGAATGCATGCCGAGCTCCGCGCAGGTCTTGACCTTCGATCCTACATAGACTTGGGACGCCGGGTCTTCGCCGACGAGGACAACGGCAAGCCCCGGCTGGATGCCTTGTTGCCGTAGGGCGTGGATTTCCTCTTTGCATTCCGCTAAGACAGCGGCGGCTACGGCTTTTCCGTCAATCAGTTGCATGGTCATGGTTTAGTTGATAGGTTGCGAATGGGAAAGTTCTTTTTCCATGGTGGCGCGCATGGTTTCCAGTTCCTCCGCCGTAATCTGTCGCGGCACGAAGCGCGGTTCATCGATGCAGAGGAAAATTTTCGAGAACGGCTTGGGGATCTCAAAGTTGTCCCATGTCTTGAGTTTCCAGGAAGAAGTGCAAACGACGCGCAGGGGAAGCAGGGCACAGCCCGTGAGTTGCGCGAGCTTGAGCGGGCCGGCCTGCATGGTTCGACCCGGACCGCGCGGGCCATCGGGCGTGATGCAGATGTCCATGCCGGCATCCAGCGTTTTTTTCAATTCGATCAAAGCAGCCGTAGCTCGCCGCGAGGAAGAACCACGCACCGCACTAATGCCGTAAGTCCGCAGGGTATGCTCGATGATGGCACCGTCTTTACTGGCACTGGTGAGCGCGGCCAGCGTGTGCGGACGGGGACATTTACGAAACCATGCGGCGATGGCGGGGATGATTTGTCCGTGCCAGAAAATCAGTATGATCGGCCCGTTGATTTTCTGAAAGTGTTCAGGGTTGCGAAATTCCACTCTGAGGGTGTAGCACAACAAATGAATCAGATAGCCTGCGACCGTCCCGAGGATCTTTTCCTTCTTCCCCCCTTTGATGGTGGTCTTCGTGGATGCATGAGTTGACTGCGTCATTCAAAAAAGCATTGGGAGTTGATGAGCACCAGCGCAGCGCGATCTCAGCCATGGCACGTATGTCAATGATAGGCGAGATGATGCGAGCCATTGATTTCAGCGCGACGCGACTTTCTACGATTGACCGCGATCTGGCAAGGAATGGTGAACAAAAATTACAGCCATCCCACTGGATGATCATCATGCCTCCCTGAGCCTCGCACGACAGGACAACTGACAAAAGCTGCTCGAACCCCTGCCTCGGTCCGTCTCTTCGTCATGCCTCCACATCATTTACGCGTCTCCCCATCACCAAAAAACCCTCGATCCTGCATATCTTTAAAATGCAAAAAACGCTTGATGTCATCGCTGAATCTGACCCCAGAAATGTCAACGGCTACCGGATCCTAACGGGAAAAGGCGCGAGCATTTTTTGCTGAATCTTTAGGCCATGAATCAAATATCATAATTTTACGATTTAATCGTAATTTTCTAATAGTAAAGATTTTCTTACCTTTTCTCATTGCACCCATGGGACATCACTCTATCATGTCGACGTGGCAGAGATCGACTCCATTGAAACTTTCATTTCCCGCTGGCAAAACTCCGGCGCCGCCGAACGCGCGAACTACCAAATGTTCCTCTCGGAGCTCTGCACTTTGCTCGATGTCCCGCGCCCGGATCCCACATCGCCCGACCCGGAAAAAAATCTCCACGTCTTCGATCGCGCCATCACCCGCGTGAACCCGGATGGCAGCTCGGTCACGAATTACATCGATTGGTACAAAGCCGGCCATTTCGTCCTCGAA
Organism: Akkermansia muciniphila; assembly: GCA_945888515.1. Lineage (GTDB taxonomy): Bacteria > Verrucomicrobiota > Verrucomicrobiia > Verrucomicrobiales > Akkermansiaceae > UBA956. The sequence continues at coordinate 30,883 of CAMDAD010000006.1, forward strand.
ACGAAACAAGGCGTCTCTGCCGAGGAACCCACCACCCAGAAAATCGGTCACGGCAAGCGCGGCAGCGTCGCGTTCGATAAAGCCCTCGAACGCGCCTACCACCAAGGCCGCGATTACATCACCCATCTCCCCACCGCCCACGGACGCCCGCCATTCCTCATCGTCTGCGATGTCGGCCACTCGCTCGACCTCTATGCCGAGTTCACCTGCACCGGCGGACGCTACGAACGCTTCCCCGATCCGAAGCACCACCGCATCCTGCTCACCGATCTCCGCCGACCAGAAATCCGCGAACGCCTGCAACTAGTCTTCACCGATCCTCATTCGCTCGATCCCTCCAAAAAAGCTGCCGAGGTCACGCGCGATATCGCCACGCGCCTCGCCAAGCTCGCCAAGTCCCTCGAAAGCAAAGGCCACAATCCCCAGGTCATCGCCGGATTCCTCCAGCGCTGCCTTTTCACCATGTTCGCCGAGGACATCGGCCTGCTCCCCGAAGACGGCTTCCGCAATCTCATCGAAAAAACCCGCGCCAATCCCCACGGTTTCCCCGTCCTCGTCTCCGGCCTGTGGAAGGAAATGGCGACGGGCACACAATACTCCGCCCTCCTCTTCCAGGAAATCGCCCACTTCGATGGCGGCCTCTTTGAAAACACCAGCGCCCTCCCGCTCGATGCCGCAGAGCTCACGATGCTCGCCGATGCCGCCGCCACGGATTGGTCCGGCGTGGAGCCCTCCATCTTCGGCACTCTGCTCACCCGCGCGCTGGATTCCCGCGAACGCCACAAGCTCGGTGCCGAATACACGCCGCGCTCTTACGTCGAACGCCTCATCCGCCCCACCATCCTCGATCCTCTCCGCGATGAATGGGAAGCCACCCGCATCGCCGCTGCCAAGCTCCATTCCGATGCCGAATCGCTCGAAGCCCGTGCCGATTCCTTGCAAGAAAAAATCGCCACCCTCGGCGTCACCAAGGAAGCCCAGGCAATCGGTGCCGAACGCACCAAAATCCTCGCCGATGCGAAAAAAATCGACGCCCAGGCGCTCCAGCTCGTCACCGCCTTCCACCGCCATCTCTGCTCGCTGAAAATCCTCGACCCCGCCTGCGGCACCGCGAATTTCCTCTACGTCACGCTCGAACACATGAAACGCCTCGAAGCCGAGGTCCTCGAGCTCGTCACCGCCCTCGGCGGCGATGCCACCTTCGAGATGAACGAATACAAAGTCCGCCCCGAGCAATTCCTCGGTCTCGAACTCTCCGCCAATGCCGTCGCCATCGCCCAGCTCGTTCTCTGGATCGGCTACTTCCAGTGGCAATACAAAACCACCGGCAAGGCCGATACCGGCGACCGCCCCCTCCTGCCGAAAACCCAGAGCATCCGCCAGCAAGACGCGGTGCTCTCCTACGATGAACGCATCCCCCGAAAAAATCCCGAAACCGGCGAAATCCTCACCATCTGGGATGGCCACACCACCAAGCTCCACCCCATCACCGGCAAAGAAGTCCCCGATGAAAGCGCCCGCACCGTCCTCTTCGATTACCTCAACCCTCGCCGCGCCGAATGGCCGCAAGCGGATTACATCGTCGGCAATCCGCCGTTCATTGGAGCCTCCCGCATGCGCGATGCCCTAGGCGATGGCTACACTGAGGCCCTGCGAAAAGCATGGAAAGGCGATGTCCCCGAGTCCGCCGATCTCGTCATGTTCTGGTGGGCCAAAGCCGCCGCCGAGACCGCCGCAGGGAAATGCCGTCGTTTCGGCTACATCACCACCAACTCCATCCACCAAACCTTCAACCGCCGCGTCATGGAGCCCTTCGTGGCGGCGGATTCCATCCGCCAAGCCCCTCTTCATCTCGCCTACGCCATCCCCGACCACCCCTGGATCGACTCCGCCGACGGTGCCGCCGTAAGAATCGCCATGACCGTCGCCGCCCCCGGCAACGCCGAAGGCGTTCTGGATACGGTTACGTTTGAGGATGCCATGGAGCACGGGGAATGCGAGGTAGAATTGAAAAGTCAACGAGGACGCCTTGCAAGCAATCTACAAATCGGCTCGGATATAAATTCATCCTACGAGCTTAAAGCTAATTCTGAAATTTGTTGGGAAGGCATGAAGCCACACGGCATGGGATTCTTGATAAACCAAGAGCTGGCTGAACAACTAGGATACTGGTCAGATGGCAAGCCAGTGTTGCCATTACGACGTTATTTTAATGGTCGGGACATCAGCGACAAACCTAGAGAGCTTTACGCAATCGATTTTTTCGGACTATCGGAAGACGAAGCCAAAACTCAACATGCTTCTCTTTATCAACACTGCTTGATCAATGTAAAACCAGAGAGAGATCAAAATAATCGTGAAACATATCGGGTCAATTGGTGGTTTTTTGGCGAACCTCGTCGAAAGAATCGTCCTACGTTGTCAGCTTTATCTCGTTTCATTGTTACGGTCAAAACAGCCAAACACCGTGCCTTCGTTTTCCTTGATAAAAATTGTCTCCCAGACAGCAAGTTAATAGCTGTTGCTTCCGATGACCCATTTATTTTGGGCGTTTTATCATCATGCATTCATGCTTTATGGACACTGCGTATCGGTTCACATTTGGGCGTTGGGAATGACCCGACTTACGTTGTCGGCTCATCATTCAACAAATACCCCTTCCCCGCCGTGGAAGAAGGAGACTTGAAGCAACGCATCCGCGATCTCGGCGAGCGCTTGGACGCGCACCGCAAGCGGCAATTGGAGCAGCATCCCGGCCTCACCATGACGGGCATGTACAACGTACTCGAAAAACTCCGCAGCGAAGAACCCCTGAACGCCAAAGAAAAAACCATCCACGACCAAGGCCTCGTCACCCTCCTCAAGCAACTCCACGACGACCTCGATGCCGCCGTACTCGAAGCCTATGGCTGGAGTGACATCACCGAAGCCCTACTGGCAATGCCAAACATGTATGACTTTGAGCACAGTTCCATCATCCTTGTCGATCTGGACGTGAATCAATTTGATGCACACATGAAAGCCTGCAAGGAGCGTATCGAGCAAGAGCTTCTGAGTCGTCTCGTAGCCCTCAACCACGAACGCGCCGCCGAAGAAAAGCGCGGCCTCATCCGCTGGCTCCGCCCCGACTACCAAAACCCCACCGCCACAAAAGCCATCCAACCCACCCTCACCGGCACCGAAACCGAGATTTCAACCAAATCAAAAATCAAAAATCAGCAATCGGAAATCGTCAATGACCCCATCGAGTGGCCCGAACGTCTCCCCGACCAAGTCAACATCATCCGCCACCTCCTCACCCAAACCCCTACCGCCACCTCAGAAGAACTCTCCCAACACTTCGGCCGCAAAACCCAAAAACGCACCGACCAAATCCAAGCCATTCTCGAAACCCTGAAGGCATTAGGGCAGATCTAACCACCCCCGTGCGCCCCTACAGGGCGCGAATGAATTTGGGGGCCGCACGATACCAGGGTGCCTGATCGGCACCCTTCGCTATCACCGTTAGCCCCCATGGGGCATAAAGGCATCCTTTGCTATCACCGTTGGACCCCATGGGGCATAAAGGCATCCTTCGCTATCACCGTGGACCCCGTTGGGGCCGAAGGCATTTGCGATCCCCATGGACCCTTCGAGCCAAAGGCATCCGTAACACCGTTGCCCCCATTGGGGCCGAGGGCACAATCTCCCATGCCCCATCGGGGCATACGGTGATAGCGAAGGGTGATTTTGAAAAAATTACCCTGGTAACCATCACAAAACAATTTTCGCGCCCTGTAGGGGCGCACGGAACCTTCCCCAACACCGCATGGCCCCATCACCCACCACGCGCCCCTACAGGGCGCGAATGAATTTGGGGGCCGCGCGATACCAGGGTGCCTGATCGGCACCCTTCGCTATCACCGTGAACCCCATTGGGGCCAAAGGCATCCGTGGCACTATGAACCCCATTGGGGCCAAAGACATTTGCGATCCCCATGGACCCATTGGGGCCGAACGCATCCGTGGCACCGTTGACCCCGTTGGGGCCGAAATCATTTAACAATCACCACCTCACCCTCATTTCTCCTTGATCTCACCGTTAAGATTTTCTATCCGTCACTCTATGCCTCAATCCCTCTCCAACATCCTCGTACATCTGGTGTTTTCCACCCATCAACGCACGCCATGGATTGCGGATGACTGGCGCGATGACCTTCACGGCTACATCGGGGGCATCGTCCGCAGACACGGCTCTGACCTACTCGCCGCGGGATCGGTGGAGGATCACATTCATCTCTTGTTCGCCCTTCCACGAACCATTTCCCCGGCGGAAATCACCAAAGAAATCAAATCGGGTTCCAGCCGTTGGGTGCATGAATCGCCATCACGACCTCGCGATTTCCGCTGGCAGTCGGGCTATGCCTCATTTTCCCTCAGCCCCGGCCACAAGAAAGCCGTGATCGAATACATTGGTAACCAACGTGAGCATCATCGCACCACCACATTCCAAGAAGAATACCGGAAACTCCTCAAAAAATACGACATCGATTACGATGAACGATACGTCTGGGAATAACCCCTCCCGTGCGCCCCTACAGGGCGCCAATGAATTTTGGGGGCCGCGCGATACCAGGGTGCCTGATCGGCACCCTTCGCTATCACCGTGGACCCCTTTGGGGCCGAAGGCATCCGTGGCCCCGCTGGCCCCATTGGAACCAAAGGCACATTCTCCCATGCCCCATCGGGGCATACGGTGATAGCGAAGGGTGATTTTGAAAAAATTACCCTGGAAAGGGTGATTTTGAAAAAATTACCCTGGTAACCACGACAAAAAAACATCCCGCGCCCTGTAGGGGCGCACAGAATCCGAGTGCCATCTGCCTCCTCCCCCATCCGTAAGCTTGACCAAACTGCATCATAGAAATTCCCTGGGGGTCAGTTTGTAAGGTGGATTGTGCATGAGTTTCTCAAACAGCCACTCGAGGTAGGCATACGGATCTGCGCCTCGGCTGCGGACTTGTTCTACGAAGATCTGGATGAAGGCCATGCGCCAACTTGGTGGGGCGGATCGCGCACGGGTTCTGGTCGCTCAAGCAGGCGAACTCACGGAAAAAAATAACGAAAACAAATGCGCGGCTGAGACTGAGATCATTTCAACTCCGAATTTTCGAGGTTAAGGTTCTAACAAAATTGGCCCAAATTCCCCAGCAGGAACGAGCCATGAGTCACCCGAGAAATCCGCGTGAGAAAAATTCGCACTGCCAACGATATCGTAGCCAACAAAGTTATCATCGCTCCCCAAAATCCATGCTTGATTCTGGCTGACAGCCACCAAACGACCCTTCACCTCTCGCAGCGAGTGAATGGCACTGCCCTGATTGAGAATCCACGCAGTCGCTGGTTCCCAGGCGCCATTGATGGAAGAAAATTGACGTTTGCTGATCCCGTCGGGGAAAGCCGCATAAAGCGTGCTTCCGATCATGTGGTGAGCAAATCCGGCATTTGCCTCGGCGACGACCGAAGCCGTCTCGCCATTAAAACCCAGAGCTGCCACTCGATCGCCAGAGCGCGTGAAAATCGTAGCTCCCGCACGTGTCCATTCCGCCATCGATATGAGTTGACCTGGAATCTGCACGGGTGCCCATGGCATGGGCGCTGCGGGATCCGCTAGGTCTAAGATTTGCAACCAGGAACGCACAGAGTTTGTCGACCAACCTTCTTTGCCGAATGTTTCCACTTGCGTCATTTCACGCTGATCAAAGCTGAATGCCAACAAATCGCCGCATGAAAAAACCTCGGAAATTTGGTTGTATGAATCACCCTCGAGACTCCATGTTCCCATGATTGTCGGCACATCGGAAAGGATCTCGGCGATGGCAATTTCCATGGTCTGTCCTCCTCTGCCGAATCGCGGCGGCATGATGTCCATACTGCTTGCGGCCACGGAATTACGGTCATCGAGCAATGGCATCGGCTTGATCCAGCAACCCCACCAACTGCTGATGCGAGAGGTGATGGCGATTCGATCACCATCCAGGGGCAAAAGCTGAACCTCTGAACCCAATTCCATTGGTAGTGACACTCGACCCGTAAGGGTTGGTCGCTTCGGATCTTCCAAGGACCAAACACTCAAACTCGCGCCTTGTTTGATGGGTTGTGACATACGTGCGAAAATTCCGTATTGGGGAGATTGATCGTCTTCCAACAAAATCAGGCGGTTACCGAAGACCTTTGCGGCGCTCACCGAAGAGCAGGGCAATTCGATTTCTTCAATGATCGTATTGACTTGCTGTAGTGAAGCAGTGCGCAGAGTGGCTTTGCGCGCAAGACGGCTCCATGCATTCTCCGCATTTTCAATCATCAAGGCCGTATTTTGATGAATGGCCACGCGGTCTGCACCAAAGGCCAGCAAGCGGTCGGTCACCACCACAGGAGCATCTCGGTTTGTGGCATCAACCAAGAGCAACTCACGATTGGAAACTGAAGCAATCATTTCGTTCTCCATCAAAGCAGCGCGGCGTGGAGCAAAATCATGATTGATAGCACCTCGTTTGGTCAAAGTGCGGGCGGACACATCGAAATCCACGAGGCAGACACGCTGACTCATCTCATCTCGCTGATACTCCACCACGGGAATCAAGATCAGACCAGAATCAGGCAGGATTTTGACAGCTTTTTCATTCCACTCGGCTTCACTCCATGACCATGATTCACCCACATCGATTCTCTGCGCCAATGTCGGCTTTTCCGGATCGGCGACATCAAACATCGAAACCTGAACTTTTCCCCCATCGCGTCCTACAGCAATCAGAACATCGCCGATGGGCTGAATGTAAGTGGACCATCCTGGAACTTCAAGGTGACCACGGATCAAGGGAGTCGTAGGATCAGACAGATCCACGATCCAAAGTGGATCGGTTTGTCTGAACGTTACGACGTAGCAACGGTTCTCATCGAAACGCGATGCATACAATGATTCTCCACGAATCAATTCTACACCCCCCATACGAGACAGGCTGCTCTCTTCTTCCCTGTATGTTTCCACAGCAGTGACTTGCTCCCACTCCTGCCAGCTTTGCACGATCACAGCCAAGCCATCCGAAGTGTCGCCGACCTTGAACTTGTCTTGAATTCTGCCACCTACTGACGTCTGTTTTTCTTTGCCCAACAAGCCGTTTGCGGAGATCGGAAAAACAATCAAATTTTGATTCGTCGAGTAATATCCATTTTCTGCGGATATCCAAAGATATTTGCCGGTAGCCCCTACCTGCGATGCCGAGAACGGAAGGGTTCGCTGATCAAGGATACGATTGCCATCGGCAATATCGATGGTGGAAACAAATGTGCGAGGTTGCCACAAACCGGTTTCTGTCATCCAGCTCGTGGTGATCACATGGAGAAAATGGCCAATCATTCGGCTTTCCACATAAGAACCGGACAAGTCGACGGAACCGAGTTGTGATGGCTCGGCACCGGATAGAGAAATATCATGGATGCGAGTGGATTCGCCAGCACTGGCACTCCAGGGCACTCCCGTGATCAACAACGCGCGCTCAGCCGCCGTTTCATCGCCTCCCACGAGATACATTTCCTCGCCCAATGCGGCCATTTTGTGGCTTGTAATCACAGGGTCCGCAGGGTTGGTCGTGTCAATCACTTGCAGTCCCTTCAGACGGTTAAAAAAGTAAATGTTTTTGCCGCGGATTTTCCAAATATCAGATTCTTCAGCAATACTGGCAACAACGCCGGAATCCGATTCTGGCGTGGATACCAGAAGGCCATCCCCCCGATTCGCCAGCGGGGCCGAAATGATGTTTTTTTCGGCACTGAACCGTGATGGGCCCTCGCGCATGGCGGCTGGCAGTGACGAAACAAGAGAGGAGGGTAACGCAGTCGTTGCTCCCAGAACGGCAACCACTCTCACTTGAGACCCGGCTGCAATGGCAGCAGGAATCTTGGCTTGGTGTTGCGATGTAGATGCTGTTGCTGCGAGAGTGCTGACACGGGACCATGCTGATTTGGCATCAGGTCGGGCCTCGATGGAATAAAGCTGTGCACCTCGACGCGAAGAGAACGTCACAGTCCGATCGGCAGGGTCGAGAGCAGAGGGGATTTGAACGCGTCCTACCTTGGATGAGAGATAATTGGCGACCACCCGCAAATCCGCGTTCTGCCATCCCAGTGGTATTTTCATGCGAGTGACTTTTGCGCTAGGACGCTTGACAGTGGCTAGTGATTGCCAGCGGCCGTTTTCCGCATTCATTCCCTGCAAAGAAATGGATAGCGGGCCTGAAAATCGCGATTGGGATTTGAATTCAAACCGGACATATCCCACTTCCAAGCTGTGCGGCAATACCTCTTGCGTTGTCGCCACCCGAGCTGGTTGATTTCTGACGCCGAAAACCTGAGCATGCGAATGGGAGGCCATCTGCAAAAAACAGATCAATGCCGTGACGATCATTGGCATGATGTGAAGGACACGAAAAGTCCTGGATCTCTCCGGGATGCTTTGCGAAAAATCAGCAGAGCAGCTACGCTCAACAATGAGATGTTTGGTTAATTTCATGGGTGTTATGATGTAAAGTTGCTATTGGTAATACGTTTTCTAAACGGTCTTGGACCAGTAAATCTCATTTTTGTCACGGTTTTGGTGAAAGTCCCTGCAAAACGGTGTTTGTCTGGTTCGGTGATTCTGGTGCATGGCGAGAGTCCTGAGTCACAAGAAATCGATCTGGTATGATGCCCACGGCCCCCAGTTTGAAAGCAAAGTTTTCTGATGAGACGACGTGCTCAGGTAACGTGCCAACTAATACTGGTTGAGCGGATGTATCACTTTCGACCCATAAGTGATACGCTTTGTCTTCCGCGGGCTGATCGAGATTACTGATCACAAGCAAGCCAGCATCGCGCGCGGGATCATAAATGGGCACAGCACTCGGTAACGATGGATCTTTTTCAACAAGGCGGGGCGCAGCAGCCTTTGCGCTTGACGGTGAGAGAGCGGGCACTGCCGGATCATCAACATCGAATAGTAACAACGAACCCAGCAGCGGATACGGAACATCCGCGGCCGCAGGATCGGTTCCCGGAGCGGTTAATTTCATGATAATGGGCCAGGCAATCCCTTGTCGCGGCACAAGACGCTCTGCATCCCGCGATGCCAGAACAGCAATTTGTTTGCGTAGTGTGTCAATTTCCTGAATCAAGCTGCGTTGCGGATCACGCGTTTGAGTCATTTCCTGGGGCTTGCCAGAGGGATCGAGGCGATGTTGATTTCGATTCGTGTCAGACAATACCTGGGGTAAAAGTTGGGATTGTTCATGTCTTTTCTGATCATCAGAAAGCTGCGGTTGATTCACATCTCCCGATGGCTGACGCGTTACATTTGAATTTCCATTGCGATTCGATCTGTCGATCAGCAAAAATGTTGCTATGACCGCTGCAGCGACCCATCCCAACCATGCAGGATGGGGAAAACTCCGAGAAGTCTTTTGATTTGATGAAATTTTTGCAGAAATCGCCTGCCATGAGTTTTTCTGCGGTTTCACCCGTGCGGAGTTATCCAAAGCAACCACTGCGGATACAAGGTCAGACAAATCGCGTCTTTGTCGAGTGCGCGGATCCAACGAATGGGTATGCTCCATTCCGAAGGCATCAAATGGAAAATCATCAGGTGAGTTCATGTTGCGATAGCATGGATTGAAGTTTGGCCATAGCCCGACGCAACCGATGTTTCACGGTTCCGAGAGGCGATTGAAGTTCATCGGAAATTTCTCTCTGGGTGTATTCAAAAAAAACTGCCAGTTCCAGGCAGCGTCGCTCGTCTTCAGGCAATGAATTGATTGCGTGTCTGACGGAGGTGATGGTATCGGAGCTGAGAATTTGTGGATCAAATTGAGGCTCAGGAATTTCCTTTTCATCACGAGAATCATTTTTGGTATAATCACGTTTCTGACGATGGAGATACCGGATACGATCCATGCAGATGCTGCGGATGATCGTAAAACACCATACAAATGGCTCAGATTTTTCGGCATCGTAATCAACGGCGCGATGCCACAGTTTCACGAAAGTATCCTGCATCGCTTCTTCCGCCTCTTCTCGATCATGGAGTATGCGCAATGCGATACCGAGAAGCGCCGGAGACCACCAATCATAAAGCGTTTGTAGCGCCGCGCGATCTTGCTTGCCGACGAGAAAAAGCAATCTTACCGCTGCCTCCTCAGGCTGTGAGGATGTGGATTGATGATCAGGGATTACATGGAGAGCGCGCGGCATGTTTTTTGTGAACGGACCAGACGCATAACATGGCCACTCATCAATACATACGACATCTGGAGCAAAATCGGATCAGTAACTTTACATTTATGTGCAATGATCCCACACTTTTCGCGCGCTTAGTCAGTCCGCTTCAGACAATTCCGTGGTATTCTCGGATGGCGCGGACGCCGGCCTCGGCGTAGGAGATTTTGTTGGCAATGGCTCCCGGGTATGAACCATGCCCATAGGTTACCGATGATAATGGGTCTATGCCCTAGGAAAACATGTCACTCGCTTGAGAGTCAGTGGATTGTGCATGAGTTTCTCAAACAGCCGGTCGAGTGGAAACCTAGTCGATGAAGTGAAATTCGTTAGACGCCCACAGCATCTGGATCAAGTCAGCCCACGGCGAAGCCTTGATCGGGGCCTCCCGCTTGCTCTCGGTTGTGGGGAAATCTTCCGCGAGACGCGAGATCTCGCGCGTGGCCGATGCCTCTGTGTCGCGGCCTTCGATGCGCAAGTCCCAGTGCGTACTGCCGTGGTTTTGACCGCGTGGCGCACGTAGCACAAAGTCGATGGTCTCCCCATCTGCGACCGTGACCCACGGGCTTTCCAGAGAGCTCGACTGACGTGGCGCCAGATCACCGGCGCGCAGGGTTTGCCGCGCGGCATCGCGGATTTCCCAAGCGAGGACATCGCCCTCGGGTTGTGGCTTGTGAAGTTTTCCGAGCATGCGCACCTGACCCGCGCCCGTAGCCCGCCAGCGCAGAATGAGCTCATAGCCTTGTGAGGGATGACCGCCGCTCGCAGCAGCGCTGAGCCAGGGCACCGGTGCCTTGGCGAGATCCACTCCTGTTTTCCATGCGTTTTTTTCGTATAAAGGAAACGCCTTCACATCCGCAGCTTGCTCCTGTGCATAGCGGATTTCCCACTGGCCCGAGAGTGGTGGATCGTAATCCGTGGCTTCAACATGCTGGATCCACTCGAGAGCGGCTTTTTGTTCCGATGCCAGCGGTTCGCGCAGTAGCAATCGTTGATAGATCCATCGGATACGCGCCTCATCATCACCACAGGCCCGCAGTGCGGGATCCTCGGCCAAGCGCTGTGCCTGCCTCTGCACCATGGCTCCATTGAGAAAATACAAGGCTTGTTGCGGCACAATCGTTTCCACGCGCTTCGCACTGTGATGATCAGGATGCGGCAAATCGAAGGTCACCAAGGTGCTCGGCAGCGCGTAGCGGTCGATCAATCCATACAGGCTGCGGCGTTGATCCATGGAAGGATTTTCCAGTGAGCCCGGCTTGCCGCCGATGCGATCAAGTTGCAAGGAACCAGCGGTCAAGAGTAGGCGATCGCGCATCGACTCGAAATCCACACGCTGACGATTCCACTTCCAAAACAGCTGATTCGGTTCATCGATGGCCGCATTTTGTTCCGCTCCAAACGCTTCCCTGCGGAACGCTTGCGAGGTCAGCAGCAGACGATGCAGATGCTTGAGCGAGGAGCCATGTTCGCGGAAATCGACGGCGAGAAAATCCAGCAATGGCTGCAAGACAGGCGCTTCCTGCTGGTAGCCGAAGTCACTGGGCTCTGTCAGTGGCTGACCGAAGTGCCAGGCCCAGACGCGATTGACCATCACTCGATCGAGCAGAGGATTGGCAGGATCGGTGATTTTCTGGGCGAGAGAGAGCCGCGGGCTTTGCGTGGTGGCGTAGACTTCGCCGCCGAGAAACGAAAGCCAGCTGCGCTCGATGACCTCGCCCTTGGTTGCGGGATTCCCGCGCAGGTAGATCTGTGCCTGGCTCCATTTCTTGCGGTCCTGCACGCTCATCGCCCGCGGTGGTGAGCCGGCGTGATCCGCCTGCAGTTTGCTCAATGCGCTGAGACGCTGACGACGCTTGTTGTCATCCTCTTTATCAAACAATTGGGAAATACGATGAACATCGTAGTTCAGCACACAATCGCGCTGTTTTCGCAAGGTGGCCAGTTCGCTTTCGGCGGTGGCTTGCGTCCATTCGGTGGCAAGCTCGGCGCACAGCTGCTTGCGCTTGGCGGCATCCGCCTTGTCCATCGCATCCGCCCATTGTGCCAGACGCATCGAGCGTCGTTCTTGCCATGCCTTGCCGCGCAGGAAGTCGCGCCAGCGCATCACCGCATCCGCACGGTAGCGGCCTCGCTTAAAGCTTTCACTAGTGGCGCGAGGACGATCCCACGATTCCTTTTGCGCCTGCCAAGCAAGCTCCAGATAGACGGCGACAGCCTGCGGCTGGCGCATGTGATCGACCACTGCCTGCCGCGCGGCCTGATCGCGCGCCTGCCACTGGCTGACTTCGCGCTCGAACTCCGCTTGCGCGCGCGCGTCCTCAGCTTGACCGATGACCGGACGCTCGCTCGGCTCCTCGAGGTTTTCAAAAATCGAATACATCGAGTAATAATCATTCATCGTGATCGGATCACTCTTGTGCTTATGACAGCGCGCGCAAGAAACCGTGCTACCGAGAAATCCACGCGTCACCACATCCACGCGATCATCCACAGTCTCCAGAGCTCCGCCACGCGGACCCACCGTCAACAAGCCGAGCGCGGCCAGATCGGGGTGATTTGGGCGATCGACCAACAAATCTGCCGCGATTTGCATCTGCACAAATCGATCATAGGGCATATCATTGCAAAAAGCTTGGATCAACCAGTCGCGATAGGTGAAGGCGTATGGGTAGCGATTGTCCTGCTCAAAAGCGTAGCCGCTGGTATCGGCGTATCGTGCCACATCCATCCAGTGCCGGGCCCAACGTTCCCCGTAAGCGGGGGTGGACAGCCATTCATCGATGAGGACGCGCCAATTCGCCTCGCTGGGATCTTTTTCCAATCGCTGGATTTGCGCGGTTGTCGGAGGCAAACCGGTCAGCGTATAGGCGGCGCGGATCGCCCACTGGCGAGGACTGGCGAGTGGAGCGGAGAGCAGACCTGCTTTTTTCTGTGCTTGCTCCAAAAGAGCATCCACCGGGTGATGGCCGATGGAAATGTCGGGCTTTCGCGGCAAAACATACGACCAGTGATCCTCCGCAGCACAGAGGAGCGGAGGGAGAAGCGAGAGCAAAAGATAACAGAAATTTCGCAAGCCCTGTCCCTACGTCTCTGTATGACGTTTCCTTACAACCGCAACAATTTCGGCTCTCTGTCGCCACCGAGTCAGTAAAATCTGTCAGCACTTTGATTTTCTCTTGTATTCACTTGGTATTCAATTTAGAAACATTGTCATCCCAATGAAACGCAAACCCACACGAACACGAGGAAGTCAAACAGGCTTTACTCTGATCATCACCATTTCGCTATTGGTGCTGCTGACCTTGGTGGCGATTGGCTTACTCTCTCTCTCCACCGTCAGCTTGCGATCTTCCGCCAGAGGCATCGCATGGCAAGAAGCTCGGGCAAATGCAAAAGTCGCTCTCATGCTGGCTCTCGGCGATCTGCAAAAATCGTTAGGTCCGGACCAACGTATCTCTTTCACCGCCGATCAGTTGGTAGGAAACACCACGGCTCCCCTTACGATAACCAATCAGCAAAAGCATTTTACGGGAGCCTATCGATCCTGGGAAGCCAACGTGGTGAATCGCCCGACCACACCACAGTTTGTGCAATGGTTTGTGTCAGGCAATCGTCGCGATATTACCAATCGTGATTGGGTCAGAAACGTTCCTCCAGGCTCGCTGATTGAGATGCTCAGCGCTGAAGCGGCAGGTGCGGCCCATGACGCGGTGAAAGTCCCGTTTTTCACGCAAACAGACGCGAATCTGCTGCAAAATCATTTCGCTTGGTGGGTAAGCGATCTCGGCACGAAGGCCTTGGCCGCGCGGGCGAAACCATCTTCTGCTGGTCAGGCGCAACTGGCCCGCGAAGCGATGCAGACCATGCCCGCCTATGACATCACGACGATGTCGCGCGGTCAGGAGAAGCCCTACCAAGCCGTGAATTTGCAGGATGCACAAATCGGCAATGCCATTACCACCGCGAACACCGCTCTGCTGTCGGCGCAGACCTCCGCCAGACCGATGATTCACGACATCACGGGCTACAACCGTGGCTTGATCACCAATGTGCGGAGCGGCGGTTTCCGCAGAGACCTATCGCTCTATTTGGAAAAAGATCCCAATGCCATTCCGCAGGACATCCTCTACTCTGTCGCTGGCAGGCCCGGCATCAATATGCAGGAGTTATGGTTGCACTATAACATGTATAAAGAACTGCGGCGCGGCGGGCGATTTTCCTACACTACGGGCGGCAGCCTACCCAGCACGGCGAATTACCTGCAAGTCATGGGTTCTCAAGCAGAAGCCTTTACCGATAACGCCTATTTCTACAAGCAGCCAACCTTCATCCACTACCAAACCATTCTCTCCTTCCACGCCCGCAATGGCACGAATGCAAGCGGTCAGAGCGGACGTTTCCTGCAACTTGTGGTCGATCCGGTGGTAACCTACTGGAACCCGCTCGATGTCCCGGTGGTCGTCACTCCCGCCTACAATTCGATCAAATTCTGGCAACTACCGTATGACGTCAACCTAACGGTTGGGAGCCGCACGATCAACGTGAGCTTGCAACAGATGCTCGGTAACTCCGAGTGGCACTACCTCACGCTGATCGCTGGCAGAACGCAGCCTATGATCCTGAAACCAGGCGAAGTCTTGGTAGTCTCAGAGGGGCCGAACACGCCTATCGTGCAATCTCGCCGCGGACTGGGCAACAATTTCGTCGATGCCGTGGCTGGCTGGAACTTCGGCGGTGGACGCGCGCTGGACATCATCGACAAAAACGGTGCCACAGTCTTTGTGCAGAACAACGATCTCATTCGCTATGATGTGGTGCCGAACTCTGTCGTTTCGCTCGGATCGCGTCACTGGTCCTTGACTCACCACGAGTGCTATTACAAGGAGGACCGGGCTCAGCGTGGTGAATCCATCGGTATCGGCGGCATCTACGTCGATTATATTTATGGACAGCCAAACAACGAAAGTGCTCCCAAACCTGCGAACCTGCGCATACGCGCTGAAAATCGGCCGGATTTTTTCGGAAAAATCCCAGCGTCCAGCACGCGCAGCATCACCATGGATCAAATCACCGGTCGCAAGGAACCTTTCATGCTCTATGCCTACAAGGCAAAAACCGAACGCGGATCCGAACGTCCGGCGCGTTTCCTTTCGCGTTTCAATCCGAAGTCGATGCTCTACGACTACTATGATCTTAGTACACGCGAGCTTGACACACTTCCCTTCGAGGTTCAGATCAAGCCGCTCAACAGTTTCAAAACCCCTTTGCTGGAAGTCAGCACAAATGGCAATGGCTACTTCGGTGGCGACATGAATGCGCAGGACGGGGTTTCGTTTCTCACAACCCACTCGGTGCCGCGCGAGCCCATTTATTCCCTAGCGGCGATGCAGCATGCCTTCGCGAACGGCAACCCGACCCTCTCTCCGCAGTCGGGATACGCTGTGATCAATGGCCGCCAACCGCTACTGCCGCAAATTTCCCATCCGATTGGCAATTCGTTTGCCCCCTCGATCATGGCAGCCAACCGGACGGAAGACAGCATGACGGGATCTCGCCCGCTGGCGGATCACTCCTTCCTCGCGAACCGCGCGTTATGGGATGACTGGTTCTTCTCGAGTATCGCTCCACAAACCTCTTTTACCTTTGCTACCAAACGCACACAGCAGAAGGTGGCACAGGATTTTATCCAAGGAGTGCAACCACTTCCCCTGCATCGCTACGTGCGCGCGCTGGGTCGCAACAACACCACCCAAGCGCTCGCACTGCTATTCAACGGCACTCGCGCCGCCGCAAACGCGCATTTGCAAAGCGCCTCGCTTATCGAAGCGGAGGGGATGTTTAATGTGAACTCGACCTCGGTGGAAGCATGGAAGGCCTTGCTCGGATCGCTGCGGCAAAGAGAATTGGTGAGCACGGATGCCATGGGCAATGAGAGCCTAGCGTCCAATAGCTCCGGTGTGCCCGTCGCAAACCTCAATTCTCCGCGTCCACTCGTCACGCGAGCCGACAACAATGTGGACATCAAGGACATCTCGCAATGGGTCGGCTCTCGCGCGCTAAGCGATCAGGAAATTACGGCTCTCGCGGAAGCGATCGTGCTCCAAGTGCGTCTGCGCGGACCGTTCCTATCGCTCTCGGATTTTATCAATCGACGCGTTTCCACGGATGTGAAAGTAGCCGCCTCAGGCACGATTCAGAGCGCCCTCGACTCACCAAATGTCCCGATCAATCAAGGCTTCCGCTCCGCGAACCGCAGCGTGCAGAGCACGGCAAACTATGCCTTTCCCCAAGCAGAGCAGGGCATCGCAGCTCAGGGCGCGCCCGGCGTGGTGAAACAAGCGGACATCCTCACCCCCATCGCGCCCTATCTCTCCGCACGCTCCGATTCCTTCTTGATCCGCGCAGCTGGACAAAAGACGGATGCCAATGGGATCGTCGTCGCCCGCGCTCACTGCGAAGCTGTCGTGCAACGGGTGGCCGATTTTGTGGATCCGCGCAACGTCCCCACGGTCGCCCTCGCCTCCCTGAACCCGCTCAATCGCTTTTTCGGTAGGCGCTTTCAAATCGTATCATTCCGCTGGCTATCGGCGGAGGAAATTTAATCGCATGAGATCATTCGTTTTTTTATTAGGATTGATATTTTTGAGCAACCTGAGCGCTCAGGACCCTGCTGCGGAAAAAAAACCGGCGTTGCAGGTGAAATGGCTCGCGGTAACTGCCGCGCTCGATCTCGGACAAGTCTATCTTTTATCCGGCGATGTGAAAAGCCCCGCCTTCGATCTGCCCATGAACAATGTCAGTGATGCCATCGCTGTTACGCAGCGGGCCTTTTCCCTGAAAAGCGTGAACAAAGACCTGTCGCTCTGTGCGATCGAGTTACCGGAAGCGGGTAAGGAATTCATCATCGTATTGTCTCCCACCAAAGGCGGCAGCTACCGTAGCGTGATCGTGCGAACTGATGACCCCAGCTTCCGCCGTGGCGATGTGTTTTTTCTCAATCTCACCACACATACCGTGCTCGGCAAACTCGGCACGCGCCCGCTCATATTGGAATCGGGAAAGTCCGCTATCACCCGCCCAGATGGCCCCAAGGAAAAAGGCTACTACGACATCGCGTTTGCCACGCGGCAGGAAACCGAAGACCGTATTTTCAGCTCATCGCGTTGGCCCATCGACGATCAAATCCGCAGCTATCTATTTTTTCTCCAAGAACAAAGTGGTCGCATCACCTACCGCGCCGTGGATGAATTCATACCCGCCGAGAAGCGCCCCTAAACGTCGCGCCCGAGACCATCAACCCACGTCATTTCCTTTGGATGCGCGAAAAATGACAGCGTCGATAGGCTCTGTGGTTTGCTTTTTTTTGACAGCTGCAAGCTCATGCGTTAGACTCATGAAGTGAACGTATCACACCCTGCTGCGTTCCTTACATGCTGCAGACAAATTCAAACTCTTCCCTAGATGAGACATGGATCGTTCCCCCGCCGCCACGCCTGATGTTCACGTAGATGCCTACGAATGATATGATTTCAGAACCTTAATCGCGCATGGGCATGTTTTTTCACAAGATGGTATCAATGCTCAGCTAGATCACCCTTGCCGCAGTGGCAATCAGAAGATCAAATGATATTTTCCCTTTAGAACACCTTGGAAGAGCTTAATGGATGCTCGATTCAAATAAGTATTTTTTTACGTTTGATCTTGATTTTACCAATGAATTGTTTTATCGTTTGTCGCAGACCTTTTCTCTCATGGGATTTTTTTATCGCAAATCAGTCAACTTCGGGCCGTTTCGGGTCAATTTGAGTAAATCGGGCCTCGGTTACTCGGTGGGCGGTCGTGGTTTTCGCGTGGGTAAAAGCGCACGCGGGCGCAGTTACTCTGCTTTTCACATACCCGGCACGGGAGTCGGCTATCGCGGGAAAGGATGCCTAGGACTTGTCGTGCTACTACCAGCTGCATCGGCGGCCATAGCATGCGCCTATCAACTCATCGATCATCTGATATGAATCTTACTTGGAAAAGAACACTACGCACACCATCTTCAGAAAGATTTTTGGCCATTTACCAGGGCGAAGAAGCTGCCGCTGTGGATTTGCATTATTTGCCGCAAGGAACCATATCCGGCACGGTAATCATCCTGAAACAATCCGGGATCAAGGAGGAGGAAATTCCTCTGTTACTATCTTCGCTGGATGATGAGTTTTTGCCAGATGTCGATCTTAGCCAAGGCAATCTCAGCTACACGGTAGTCATGGGCGAATTGTTGGGAAATTGGCAAGCCGAGGATGATGCATGATCAAGCGCATCGCGCGCGCAAGCTCCAGCAGCATAGCTTGATCCCCATGCGGGGAATTTGCCCAGTTTCGGCTTGACCGGAACAAGGGAGTTCACAGACTCGCGTTCGTCCCTTGCGGGTTTTGTCTGAATGAAAGTCTTTGTCCATCGAATCGCAGATCTTTCATCAACCGCGTTGTATGGACAAGATCGAAGCGTGGAGGCGCGGCACGCGTAAGTAGATGTCGAACCTGCCTTCATGGTTGAAGCGGTATGGTGCCTTGCCACGATGTGTGTTGTGGTTCGCCGTTGGTCAGTTTTTGATCAACCTGATTCACACGGCGCAGTTTCTGTTGCTGAACTTATTTTTGAAATCGCACCATCTGGATGACCCGGCGATTGCGGCACTGACATCGCAGCGTTTTGTGGGCACCTTTTTCCTAGCGATCCCGGCGGGGTTGTGGCTGCGCGGACGCTGCCTGCGCTGGCCTTTAGTGATCGGCGCGATATTGTTCCCCCTCACGGCCTTGGCTTCGCTGGAAGCAGTGCAGCACGGAGCCATGAGTGTGGCGTCGTGGTGCTTTTTGCTGATGGGATTTGCCGGCTTAGTGCTGAATGTGGGTAGTCTACCTATGGTGTTACGCATGGTTAGCTCCGAGAAATCGAGCGAAGCTCTCAGCCTGATGTTCGCCACGTGGGCGGCAGCCAGCATCTGCGGCGGTTTGTTATCAAGTGTGCTGCAGGGAATCGGACAAATCGTTTTATTTAATTGGAACGTAATTTTAGATGAATATGCGACTTTGATGTTATTGACTGTGGCGGGCTTTGGCGCGCCATTCATCTATGCCCGCATGCCAGATCCGCCGCCGGACCCCGCGGTATCTAAAAAATGGTTTCACTTGCATCGCGAGGACATGCCTGTGCTGATGCGCTCGCTCCTGCCGTCGCTTGTCATTGCCACCGGCGCGGGGCTGAGCATCCAGTTTCTCAATTTGTTTTTTCATACAGTGCACCACGTGACATCCACCCAGTATTCCGCTTATGGCACGATCAGCAATGTGCTGGTTTTGTTCACCGGTTTGATGGTGCCCGAAATCAGACGTCGTTATGGATGGCGTGGAGCGATCATAGGCGTGCAGAGCATGGCGGTGATCTTACTGGTATTCATGGGGCTGACGGAATTGTGGAGCCATCTGGCCTGGTCGCTACCCGTGGCGGTGCTGTGTTTCATCGTGCGCCAACCACTCATGAGCATGGCGGGACCAGCCATCAGCGAGTTGACGATGTCCTATGTGGGTGAGCGAAATCGCGAACTCGTCAGTGCTTGCAACGGGGCGATATGGAGCGGCGCTTGGTGGCTGGCAGCCCGGGTCTTTCAGGTGTTGCGGTCTTGGGAAGTCTCTTATTGGATGGTCTTTCTCACTACTGCCGTGCTCTACTTCATCGGCACGCTTTTTTATAGGAATATCATCCGTATCATGGATCGACGCGATGATGGCACCGCACCTCACCGCCACGAAAACACGCCTGCCTCTGGGGTTGTTTGATCCGACCTGTCGTTACCATGCTAACTTTCGTGGACAATTTCTGGAAAAGTGTCACAGTGTCGCTCGTAAGTCATTCATCGTCTTTCTTATGATCATGAGCTCTCCCATCGTTCGCCATTTTATCGCCTCGGTTTCTCTTGCATTGGCGTCCAGTTGTTCTCTCCTCGCGGAGCAGCCGACGGACTACAACGAGGTCGGCAAGCAGGTTTCCGTCTTGCTGCAAAACACCCATTTTTCTCGGGCCAGCTGGAATAAGGAACTGGGTGCGAAATTTTTGGATACCTATCTGCGCGATCTCGATCCGCGGCGCATGTATTTTTTGCAATCGGACATCGATCGCTTCCAAAAAGATTACGGCGACAAGCTGCACGACTTGCTGCTACAAAAAAAATCGACACCGGTGGCGGAAGATATTTACAAAACCTACGTAGCCCGTGCTCAGGAATCATCTGCCTTCATCAACGAGTCTTTGAAAAAAACTTTCGACTTCACGGTCAATGAATCGATCGAGCGCAGCCGCAAAAGCTCCCCATGGCCGAAAGACCGCACGGAATGGCAGGCTCTGTGGAACGCATCGGTGAAAGAGGCGATACTCAGCGAAACCTTGCGCCGCGAGACCGTCTCACGCCTTGCCAAAGAACAAGGAAAAGAGGATCCTCTCGCGAAGGAGAAAAGTCCTGTCGAAAAAGTGCGACTGCGCTACGAGCGCTTGCTGCACAGCATAACGGAAGCCGACACCGATGACATGGCAAACTACTTTCTCGTAGCCGTGACGAAGACTTTTGATCCTCACACGGAATACATGGGCTACCGAGAAATCGCCCGTTTCAAAGACAGCATGAAAAACCAACTCGTCGGCATCGGGGCACAGCTGCAGGCGGAGGAAGACGGCGCTACGGTCATCAAAGGCATCGTCGTCGGTGGTCCTGCCGACAAGCACGGCGAGCTCAAGCTCAACGATCGCATCGTCGGGGTCGATAGCTTGAACACGGGTGATGTGACCGACATCATGTTCATGAAAATCGACAAGGTCGTAGATTTGATTCGCGGCAAGGAAGACACGGAGGTGCGTATCAAAGTAGAGCCCGCCGGTGGTGCTCCCGGAGAAACGAAATTCATCGTCATCACCCGAGGCAAGGTGGAAATGAAAGATGAACAGGCCAGCGCAGAAATCATCGAGAAAAAAGATGAAAAAGGGATCTCGCGAAAACTCGGTTGGATCACTTTGCCCTCATTTTACATGGACTTTGATAAAAATGAGGCAAGCTGTGCAAAGGATGTCGAAAAACTGCTGCGGCGTCTCATGGAAGAAAAAATCGACGGTCTCGTCATCGACCTCCGCGGCAATGGTGGCGGGTCGCTGGAAGAAGTGCGCAAGATGACTGGCTTTTTCATCAAACGCGGTCCAGTGGTTCAGGTGAAGGATGAGATCAGCCAAATCGAGGTGAAGGATTCGGAAGCACGTGAGCCGATTTATCAAGGTCCTCTTGTGGTAATGATCGATAAAACCAGCGCCTCCGCCAGCGAGATTCTGGCTGGCGCCCTGCAAGATCATAATCGTGCTGTCATCGTGGGTGACTCTTCCAGTTTCGGCAAAGGCACGGTGCAGCAACTCATCGATGTGGGTCGCATGATGCCTTATTTCGCGCGCAGCGATCGTGCTGGCACGGTGAAAGTAACGCTGCAGAAATTCTATCGTCCCTCGGGCGAATCGACACAGCTGCGGGGCGTGAAGTCGGACATCGTGCTGCCCAGCCTGCTCGATGGATTGGAAATCGGCGAAGAGTTTTTGGACAACAAGCTCGAGTTTGACAAGATCGGCAAGGCCAAAGACCTCAAGCCGCTTGAGCGCAAGGACCTGTTCCTTCCGCGCTTGCAAGAACTGAGTGCCGCGCGCGTCAAGGACAACAAGGACATGACCTACATTCTGGAGGACATCGCTGAGATCAAAAAACGGATGGAAGAAAACAAGGATAGCTTGTGCAAGGCCGTGCGTGATAAAGAAATCGCTGATTCCGATAGGAAGCGTCAGGCGCGCAACAAAGAACGCCTCGAGCGCTTTGCTGCCATTTCCCAGCAGGACAAGGAAACCATGAAATTTTACAAGGTGTCTCTGAGCGATGTGAAGGAGAAAAAACCGCTGGTTGCCTATGATCCCTCGGTGGAAGACGAAAAATACATGCGCAAGGCCAAGGACGAAACGGCCGACCTTGATGATACTCCGAAATGGCCCAGCGGCTTGGACATGATCAAACGCGAGGGTCTGTCCATTCTCACCGATCTCGCCCTCATGACGGAATCGGCCAAGGAGGCCGGTATTTTGAAAAAAACGGCTGAGCGCTGATGAGCGACGTCGCATCCAATCTTGCGGGCGTTCATGAACGCATTCATGCGGCCTGCGCGCGCGCGGGGAGAGACCCTCGCGACGTCACTCTGATTGCCGTGACCAAAAACTTCGGCCCGGATCGTGTGCGCGAGGTGTTCGATGCCGGCCAACTGGATGTGGGGGAAAACCGTCTGCAGGAAGCGGAGTCAAAAATCCCTCTCCTGCCCTCTTCGATGCGATGGCACTACATTGGACAGCTCCAACGCAACAAAGTCCGCAAAGTGTTGCCGCTGTTTTCGATGATCCACAGCATTGATTCGCTGCGCCTCGCTGAATACACCAACCAAGTAGCGAAAGAGCTCGGAATGTTTCCGAAAGTTTTTTTGCAAATCAATCATGCGGAAGAGGAGAGCAAAGCGGGTTTTTCACTGGCGGAATTACACGCGGGCTGGGATACACTCATGGCGCTGGATCGCCTCGAGATCGTGGGCTTAATGACAGTGCCACCGGCCGTGAATGATGCGGAGGAATCGCGCCCGTGGTTCGCAGCGCTGCGCGATCTGCGCGATGACCTTTCCCGATCGATGCCGGCACCGCTGCCTTTTCTGAGCATGGGGATGAGCGGCGATTACGAAGTGGCAATTGAAGAAGGCGCGACTCACGTGAGAGTGGGTTCTGCGATTTTCGGCAGTCGCTGATTCCCGCAGTTGCCAAAGCGGAATGTCTGGTGCATGGTGATCGCGTCATGTGGACTACCCTTGCCGAATTTGAAGACATCCGCTACGAAAGCACTGAACAAGGTGCCATCGCCAAAATCACAATCAACCGCCCCGAGGTGCGCAATGCGTTTCGCCCGAAGACGGTAATGGAGCTCCTGCAAGCCTTCGAAATGGCACACCAGGACCCGCAAGTCGGGGTCATCATCCTCACCGGTGCAGGTGATCTGGCATTTTGCTCCGGTGGCGATCAAAAAGTGCGCGGACACGCGGGCTATGTGGGCGATGACGGTGTGCCGCGTCTCAATGTGCTCGATTTGCAGAAAAAAATCCGTTCACTGCCCAAGCCCGTGGTGGCAATGGTGGCGGGCTACGCCATCGGGGGAGGTCACGTTTTGCACGTGGTATGCGATCTCACGATTGCTGCCGATAACGCCCGTTTCGGTCAGACGGGACCGAAGGTCGGCTCTTTCGATGGCGGCCTCGGTTCCAGCTACCTCGCACGCATCGTCGGACAAAAAAAAGCACGGGAAATTTGGTATCTATGCCGGCAATACGATGCCCAGCAAGCGCTCGAAATGGGTCTGGTCAACACCGTGGTGCCGCTCGCGGATTTGGAAAAGGAAACGCTGCAATGGTGCCGGGAAATGCTCGCCCACTCACCTCTGGCGCTGCGTTGTCTCAAGTCCGCACTGAATGCCGATTGCGACGGCCAGATGGGGCTGTTGGATCTGGCGGGCAATGCGACCTTGCTCTACTACATGAGCGAAGAAGGTAAGGAGGGCAAACAGGCGTTCCTCGAAAAACGCAAACCAGACTTCAGTAAGTTCCCGCGTGTCCCTTGATGATGCCGATCGCTGCGCTTTCAGGCGTAGGACTTGAGGTGAGGCAGTATCAGATTATCTGAGCGCCTCACTCAAACTTTCCGCATTTCAGATTTTCTCACCATGTATTCCTGGATTCTTGCCGCTCGCCCCAAAACACTTCCTGCCGCCATCGTGCCGGTGTGGGCGGGCTGCGTACTATCGTGGAAGCTGCAAGGCTCATGGAGTCCGTGGTTGGCATGCTGCACCTTGATGAGCGCAGTTTGTATTCAGATCGCGACGAATTTTTTCAATGACGGCATCGACGCAGCAAAAGGAGCCGATACCGCCAAACGACAGGGCCCGACGCGCGTCACCGCCACCGGTTTGATCTCGCGCCGCGCGGTGTTTGCTGCTGCTACTATATTCTTAGTAATAGCACTGGCCTTAGGAGTGGTGCTCTATGAAGCCGCGGGCTGGCCCATCATCGCCATCGGCCTTCCCTCGCTCTATCTCGCCTATGGCTACACCGGAGGGCCTTTTCCGTTAGCCTATCGGGGTATGGGAGAACTGTTTGTGGTGGCGTTTTTCGGCATCATCGCGGTGGGTGGCACCGTGTTGATTCAGACCGGAGAATGGCGCGAGGAGGCGATGCTGCTGGGGTTCCAAATCGGACTTCTCTCGGCCGTGCTGATTTCCATCAACAACCTGCGCGACCGGGCGGAGGATGCTACGACGGGGAAAAACACCATGGCCGTGCGACTGGGAGATCGAGGCGCGCGTTTTCTGATTTGGTTAGAAATCAAAGTCGCAGCATTCTGCGGTTTGCTCTGGCTGAAGCACCAACTGCCATGGCTGGGTTTGGCGACAATTCCGCTCTGGACCTTGGGCCTGTATTTGTCCTTCTGCGTGTTTACGTCGCCCGCCGACAAAAGCATGAACCGCCTTCTGGCTCTAGCAGGACTCATGCTGGTGACATTTGCCCTGTTTTTTCATGCGGCAGCGGTGATAGGGAAATGAGTCAGATTGGCATCGTTTTTGGCGGAAAATCAGTGATCTCAGTGGCAAAATGGTGTGAATCACAGACGAAACCGCTGCCGAAGTGATTTGAGGCATTTTCTCACGATTTCCTCTGCCCGCTCCTACTCGAAAATCGCAAATTCCCTCATTTTCTCAAAAATTCCGACAAAATCAGCTTGCCAAATTCTCCGCACCGTGCGAACGTGGGGTGCAGAAATTAGTATCTTTATCAACAAACTAAGGTTATGTTTCCTGATCACGCTCCGTTTTCCGATGCCATTCGCCGCACGATCGAATCCGTTATCACGGGGCTCGATGCTACCCAGCGCGCCTGGCTCTCAGGCTATCTCGCTGCCGCACCGGCCATCGCCGGCAAGGCACCCGCTGCCACGGTGAAAGCCTTGATACTCTATGGCACGGAGTCGGGTAACTCGGAAAAACTCGCTGACCGCGCGGCGAAGGAAGCGAAGAAAAAAGGCATCGCTGCCACGGTCAAAAACATGGCCGACATCGTGCCGTCCGATCTCGCCAAACACAAAAACCTGCTGGTGCTTGTCTCCACTTGGGGCGATGGCGAACCGCCCGATACCGCCACAAAGTTTTACAAAGAATTCATGGTTTCTGAGCAAACGCTCCCTGACCTGCGCTTCTCAGTTTGTGCACTCGGAGACACCTCCTACGAGAAATTTTGCCAAACGGGCAAGGACATCGATGCCAAACTAGAAGCGCTCGGCGCGCAACGCATCACCCCGCGTGTCGATTGCGATGTTGATTACGAAGATGCGTTCACCGACTGGCTCAACGCTACCCTCACAGCCATCGCTCCCACAACCACCGCCGTTGTCCCCGAGGTGTTTGTCGCTGCCGCTGCACCGAGCGCTTACGGCTTGAAAAACCCTTTCCCTGCCGAGGTTCTGGAAAACATTCTCCTCACGGGGAAAGGGAGCGCCAAGGAAACCATACACGTCGAACTCTCCCTCGCCGACTCTGGTCTCACTTACGAACCCGGCGATGCCCTCGCCGTGATCCCGACCAACGCCGATGATGTCGTCGCCGACCTACTCAAAGCAGCCCAGCTGTCAGGCAACGAGGAGATCGATACAAAAGCCAGTGGCAAAAAATCCATTGCCGAGGCGCTGACGCACGATCTCGACATCACTGGCCTCTCCCGCTCCGTGCTCACCAAGCTTAACGAGGCAAGTCCCCACCCACAACTTACCGCGCTGTTGGAAGAATCTGCCAAAGAGCAACTCAAGGACTACCATTACGGCCGTGAAATCATAGATGCCATCCACGACTTCGCGCCGAAAGGACTACCCGCGCAAACCCTCGCTAGCCTGTTGCGCAAACTTCCGCCTCGCCTCTACTCCATCGCTTCCAGTCCGCTGGCACATCCTGATGAAGTGCACCTGACGGTGGCCGCTGTTCGCTACCATAGTCATGGACGTGAGCGCAAGGGTGTCGCTTCCACATTTCTGGCTGATGCCGCTCATACTGGTCAGTCGGTAAAAGTTTACACTCACACCAATAAAAACTTCCGTCTGCCCGCGAGCGGCGACACGCCCATCATCATGGTCGGGCCAGGAACGGGCATTGCGCCTTTCCGCGCCTTTGTCGAGCACCGCGCCGAGCTGGGACACAGTGGGAAAAACTGGCTCTTCTTTGGCGATCAGCGCTACCTGTTCGATTTCCTCTACCAACTCGAATGGCAGGAGCATCTCAAAAACGGCACGCTTACGCACCTCGATGTCGCCTTCTCCCGCGACCAACCGGAAAAAATTTACGTCCAGCAGCGCATGCGTGAAAAATCGCGTGCGCTCTACAATTGGCTACAAGACGGCGCTCATTTCTATGTCTGCGGCGATGCCTCGCGCATGGCCAACGACGTCCACGAAGCCCTCATCGCCATTTATCAGGAACACGGCAGCCTCACCCGCGAGTCCGCCGAGGCCGAACTGGAGGCCCTCAAAAAAGCCAAACGCTATCAGCGTGATGTGTATTGAAAAAATCCGACTGATCCAACCAACCAGTCTCATCTGACCGATCATCCATTTTACTACCATGTCTGAAACCAAACTAGCCGCTAACGAGTATATCAAAATCCGCTCGAACTACCTCCGCGGCACACTTGCCGAGGAGCTTACTGATGTTTCCACTGGCGCGATCTCGGAGGACAGCCAGCAACTCATCAAATTCCACGGCTCCTACATGCAGGATGACCGCGACCTTCGCGCGGATCGGCGCAAGCACCGCTTGGAAAAAGCCTACTCCTTCATGATTCGCATCCGCGTGCCCGGGGGTGTTTCTACACCGGCGCAGTGGCTCGCCACCGATGCGCTCTGCGAAAAATACGGTAACCACGACTTCAAACTCACCACGCGACAAGCCTTCCAGCTCCACGGTGTGATCAAGTCCAACCTCAAGCGCACCATCCAGGAAATCAATCAGGCCGCCATGGACACGATCGCAGCCTGCGGCGATGTGAACCGCAACGTGATGTGCAATCCCAACCCTCACCTCTCCCACATCCACGCCGCCGCCTTGCAAGCCGCTCAAGCCATTTCGGATCATCTCACACCCCGGACCGGCGCTTATCACGAGATCTGGCTGGATGGTGAAAAGGTGGAGACCTCAGAGGAAGAAGTCGAGCCCATCTACGGCAAGACCTACCTGCCACGGAAATTCAAAATTACCATCGCGATTCCACCCTCGAACGACGTCGATATTTACGCGAATTGCCTTTCTTTTATTGCTATCGCAGAAAAAGACCAACTGGTTGGTTATAATGTGGCTGTGGGTGGTGGTATGGGCATGACGCACGGTGCGGAAGAGACATTTCCGCGCATCGCCGATGTGATCGGCTTCTGCACGCCGGAACAAGTGGTGGAAGTCGCGGAGATGGTCGTCAAGGTGCAGCGTGATTTCGGATGTCGCACGGATCGCAAGCACGCCCGCCTCAAGTACACCGTGCAAGACCACGGGCCGGACTGGTTTTTGCAAAAGCTGAACGAATACCTGGGCTGGAGCTTGCAACCCGTGCGCGATTTTGTATTTGAAAACAACGGGGATCGCTACGGCTGGGTCACTGATCCGCTAGGGAACTCTCATCTCACTCTGTTCATCGAGGGAGGACGAGTCATTGATCGTCCGGGTCAGCCCATGCGAACAGGCCTCAAGGAAATCGCCCAAGTCCACACGGGCGACTTCCGCCTCACTGCCAACCAAAATGTCATCATCGCCAATGTCACCCCCGCTCAGCGTCCCGTTATCGAGGCACTGGTGGAGAAATACGGACTCGAAGACGGCAAAAAGCGTAGCGCGCTGCGCCTCAACGCCCTCGCGTGTGTCGCTCTGCCAACCTGCGCGCTCTCGCTCGCGGAAGCCGAACGCTACCTTCCTGTGCTGATCGATGATCTCGAAAAAGAGATCGAATCCGCGGGCCTGCGGCACGATGCCATCACCATCCGCATGACAGGTTGTCCGAACGGTTGCGCGCGACCTTACATTGCCGAGATCGGATTTGTCGGTCGTGGTCCCGAGCGCTACAACGTCTATCTCGGTGGTGGTCACGCTGGACAAAGACTGAGCAAACTCTACAAAGCTGATGTTCCGCAATCGGAAATCCCCGCCCTGCTACGCCCCGTCATCCAGCGCTACGCCAAAGAGCGGGAGGATGGCGAAAAATTGGGTGATTTCGTGATCCGCGCGGGCATCATCGCCGCCACCGTGCAAGGCGATGATTTCCACAAGAACATCGTTCCCTGCCCCTAAGTCTGGAACCGTCCCCACTCCGGAGTTAAGAGTTTACGCCTTTATCCCCAGAATCCCACCAGTGACTACGGAACTAACAGCCCTCGAGCTCTCCGAAAAGCTTTCCCCGCTGAAAGCTGCGGAGCGCTTGCGTGTGCTGCACCAGGAATTCGGCAACCGCGTCGTGGCGACGACCTCCTTCGGTTTGCAAGCTGCCGTGATGCTTCACTTCATCCATCACCACGCACCAGAAGTTCCGGTCATTTTCATCGATACCGGTTATCTCTTTCCTGAAACCTATCACTACATCGAGACCCTGATGGAAAAGTGGCCGGTGAACCTTCGCACTTTCATGCCTCGGCTCACCGCCGCGCGTCAGGAGGCTCTTTATGGAAAACTCTGGGAACAGGGCAAGGAGGGCAACGACAAATACGCGCTTATCAACAAAATCGAACCGATGAACCGTGCTCTCAAGGAGATCGGCGCGGATGTCTGGATCTCTGGGCTACGGCGCAGCCAGAGCTCGACCCGTGTGCACCGGCCTTTTGCCGAGCAACAGAATAAAACTCTCAAGGTATACCCCATCCTCGATTGGGCAGATGCTCAAGTCGCCGCCTACATGGCAGCGAACCATATCCCGCCGCACCCGCTGGCGGATCAATACGTTACCATGGGCGACTGGCACAGCACCAGCGCCGCAGAGCAAGGCGTGGAGGCTGAATACACCCGCTATAACGGCCAAAAATACGAATGCGGCCTGCACGAAGTGTCCCCCAACTCAGACTTCCAAATCTGAGTCCCTCCCGCGTCATGCACCGGAGATGAGGTCGATCATCACCTCGGCCCCTGCCTTACTTGCCAAATGGCCGCAGTGCTCTGATCCTATCTGAAGCGTCCCGATACCTGCGCGCGAAGTCCCGGAGAATCAAAGCGCGTATCTGCTACTGCTCACAAAAAATGAGGCCAGACCGAAGTCTGACCTCACTCTCAGAGAAACCAATCTCAATTCAAACAAAGCTTAGTTACGACGACGGCGCAACAGAGCCAGTGCACCAATCGCACCCAACAAGGATGTGCTAGTTTCTGGGATGGGAGCTGCTGTAGCCCATGATGGGTTTGATGTTGCATCAGTTTGTGTTGTCTGAACACTAGACCCAGTTGTGCCGAAAAGAACACTAGTATTCGAGTTCGTGAAACGAACAGTTACGTTAGGCAAAGTTGGGTCGTCGGAAGCCAGAAACTGTGCGGTTGATTTAAGAACCAAAAACTCCGTAGACGCGGCAAAGGTGAGTCCGTTACCAACAAGAATATACATATTCTTGTTCGCAAACGCAGAACCTGAGACAGTGCGAGATGCAGCGTTCATAGTAAAGTAACCCCTTGCAAAAACAGGAGTCACGCTGTTCACAAAATTTACGCTTCCATCAGCGTTAGGTGAAGTAGCTGTATTCCATGCCACAAAATTGCTTGTAAAGATGCTGGAACTTGTAGCTCCCGTTAACGAAGCATCGTCAACATTGAAATAACCTACCGACGCAACACCTGCTACACCCGAACGAAATGCAGTGCCAGCTGAATTAGTGATGGCATTGCTGCTAGCTGGACTACCTTGGTTATTGGTCAGAACATACGTTGCAGCCTGGGAAAAACTCAGTGTGCAAAATAATAGAGACAGTATTTTTGATTTCATATTTTTATTAGTTTTTGTTAATTTTTGTTAATTTAGGACTGTGAAAATAATTACTTTTATTGATTGTAAGATGTTGGTGGAGTTAATACAGCATTTTTGGAAGCACCTTTGTTCTGAATAACCAATCCTGGAGTGAGAGGCACATTGGTAAGATCGTTAAAATCCAAATCATACCAAGATTGAGTGGCTCCATCATCAAAATAGAAGCAAGTACGATAGCTACCATCGGACTGAGGCAACAATACTGTATCTGCCACTGCAGTATCCCCGTCAGTGCTGGGAGATAAGCTCAAACTCAGACCAGAATTACCAAATGTACTCCCTGCGGGATAAACAGAACCAACAAAATTATTGCCAGCAGCGAGCGCAAGATTTGTCTTAGTAGTCTTAACTTCACCCGAGATCACGATATTTTTATCGACACCTGCTACACGACTAACGTAGAGCGAATCAGCATAAATCAATGGCAGATTGGTCACGTCATTGAAATCCAAATCATACCAAGCCTGAGTTGTGCCATCGTCATAATAAAAGCAGGTTACAAAAGCGTCACCGGCTGCGTTAAGGACAAGAATAGTATCGCAAGCAGTGGTGTCGCCGTCAGTGGAAGGAGTTAAACCAAAAGAGTTGTTAGGGCCAAAAATCGAGCTAATCGTAGGTGCCTCCCTTAGCTTGTATGTTGTTGTGCCATTGGTAATAAATGGAGTGAGGTTAGTAGTCGTAGTCAGTGTGCTGCCAGACCAAGTAACCACTTCTTGAATGACACCATTATCAGAAGCTCCGCTTATTTCCAAGATGTATGTCTTCCCACTAGTGAGTAGCGATGTGAAGTTTACGCCCGTATCAGTGATACTGGTTGAGGTGGAAGAGTCGATAACACCTGACGAAACTGCTGCGTTGTGCAAGTTGATGCCAATGAGATTAGCAATGTTAGGACGAACTGTCTGAGTCACATACCCCACTGGAGTAGTCGTAGCTGTTGTTTGCGCGAACAAGGCGCCTGGGGCGAGCAGAGCTACGGCCAGGAGTGATTGAATTGATTTTGGTTTCATATGTTTTTGAGATTGATTGTCTGTTTGAATTTTTGAGGGATCAACCGATTGAGTTTTGCGAGGGACATTCATGAAGCGCGGTGAGGCGGGATGATGAGTGTGACGTGCGCAAAGCTTTTTTCAGATGACGAAGACATAAAACTCCATTTTTTAGCGGATCGCAAGAAAAAATATCGGTGGGAGCAAAAAAATTTTGAGAATGGCCTTGTTCAGGCGCCGAAAACCCAAAAATCCTTGATTTTACAAGGAAAAATTTATCGATATTTTGTGACGAATCGTCACAGAAAACGTCCCATTTCGCAGAAAAATGACCCTTTTCCGCACCTGTTAGATCCGTTTCTTGGTCGGTCACGCAAAATTTTACACTTTTTCTGCAAAGTTGTTAGAGGCCGATTTTTTCGTTCCCACGCTCATTTTCGTTAGACGCGAAGGATGTGTTCTGATCACTTGCTCTTGACCATGTTGCGATGCTTTTCAGGTTCGGACGCTGGACGGCGACGCAACGGTAGGGAAAGCCATCCGCATCGAGATGGTGACAGTCCCGTGTTTCCTATCGGATGATAGGTCAGCGGATTCGGTCGTGACTCCATGGACCGAGTATTACGGAAAAAGGCGCGCGCGCTGAATGCATGAGCGGTCCTTGAGGCGGTGCGTTGTGATGCCTTTCAGCCCTTTTCCCTCACGAGCTGGCCCGTGCATGGCACCAACCTTGCCGCCAGTGGAGATCTAGGGGGATGCCGTAGAGCGCGGACAGTGATTTCGCAGTCACCGTCTCGCGCGCAGGGCCATCCGCCCAAACCGCTCCCTCCTTGAGTAAAATCACTCGTGAAATTTCCGGCGCGATTTCTTCGGGATGATGCGTCACCAGCACCACCGTGCAGCCCTGGGCCATGGCTTGCCGCAGACAATGCATGAGCAACTGGGCTCCGGCGAAGTCCAGTGCTGTCGTCGGCTCATCCATCACCAGCACCTCTGGCCTGTGCACCAGCGCGCGGGCGATCAGAAGTCGACGTTTTTCACCGGAGGACAGACAGCCTATCGTGCGCTGGGCGAGCCCAGCCACGCCAGTGATCTCCATCGCCGCTATCGCCGCTTTCTTTTCCTCGCGCGAAAATCGCATATCACGCGTGCGCCCGTATGCTCCGCGCAGTGCCGAAATTACTACGTTTGCCGTAGTTTCCTCGTCATCGAAATAGCGCGCCTGCTCCGGAGCCACAAAGCCGATCCTGTGCCGCAGTTCTTCGAGCGACCAATTCTCCTCCCCAAACAGCCGGCAGACCCGTTTCTGGGAAAACTCTGGCGACAAATCACCGGTGATCAACTGCATCAGCGTGCTTTTCCCTGAGCCATTGGGGCCCAGAATCGCTACGCTTTCCCCGCGTCGGAGCGTCAGGGAAAAATCGTGGAGCACCCGATGCTCCCCGCGCCAGACCGTGACCTGCTGTAGTTCGAAAAATGCCTCTTGCACTGCGGCGATGGTAGGTCGTGACGACTGCTTTGTCAGCGACAAATGACGGCCGCGCGTTTGAGGCATTAGTTTTTCGGCGAAGAAGGCGAGAGCGCCTGAAAGACAGCGCGCATGTGATCCAATTTCCCCAGCGCGATGACCACACGGTAGTCGAGCTCGTAGGCCGGCTTGAGCGCCAGCGTGCGCAGCGGTGCGAGGTAAGAGACATCGCCTTGGCCCGTATGGCGCACGCGATAGGCGGTGAGAAAATCCGAGCCGGGAAAATGAATGCCCACGCCCTCATCCTGCGCGTCCACCCACGCGGCCCACGGTTCGCTTGTGTGAAAATACTCATTGCCTTGGCCTGGTTGCTTGCGCTGCATCACTCCGGTTTGCTTTTCACAAAAGACCAGCGTCTCCAGACGCGGCGAGACAAACATCGCGGGCATCTCTTGGTGTCGTGCCTTGTGCGTCACGGTGCCGCTGTAGCGCATGCGGTAACGCACATGCACTAGGTCTCCCTCCAGTCGCAGCCATTGCTCCATCACCATGTCCTCCACCAGCACCCCGCTCGCCCACTGTCGTGGCTGTGTTTTCACATAAGAGTCCAACGCCGTCTCCTTGTGCTCCAGCAAAACCGCGGGCACGCCCTTCCAGCTTCCTCCCTGCACCGGATTGTAGCGCCAAGGTTTGCCATTCCAATCAGAGCCATCGGCATCGCCATAGAACGACTGCTGGACGTAGCGGCCGTGGTCGTAACGATTCAGCAAGTTATCCGGCGCCTGCGACTTCGATAACCACCCGATGCTACCGCCCGCGTTCAGATTGATGCCCACGCGCACCTTGCCATTGTCCAGAAACATCCAATGCTCTTGGGCTTCCAGCAAAGTCGTTACCGCCCACAGAATCATCAAGAAGCGCATCATGGCCAAGATCTTGGAAAGTCCTTCATCGCCTGACAAGCACCAAGCATGTCAGCGCCGGCGCGCCGCACATTCGCCTTGTCAGTCCTCGATCCCACGCGCATCCTCTCCTCATGAAACAACTCATCGGCATCCTCTATTTGGCCACATTTTCACTCGTGGGAGCCACCGAGTCCGGCTGGGTGGCTTTGTTTAACGGCAAGAATCTCGATGGGTGGACGCCAAAGATCTCCGGCTTTCCGGTGGGGGAAAATGCCCTAAACACCTTTCGCGTAGAAGACGGCATTCTCAAGGTCTCCTATGCGGATTACAAAGAATTCGGCAAAAAATTCGGCCACCTCTACACCAAGACCGCTTATTCCTCCTATACCCTGCGCATGCAGTATCGCTTCGTCGGGGAAAAAATGCCCGATGCCCCTAGCTACGTGAATTTGAACAGCGGCGTGATGTTTCACTCACAATCCCCGGAGAGTATGTTGATCGATCAAGGTTTCCCTGCCAGCCTCGAATTTCAATTTCTTGCTCGTGAAGGCAAGAGCGGCCAGCGCGCCACAGGCAACGTGTGCACGCCGGGCACTCACATCGCAATGAATGGCAAGGTCGTCACGCAGCACATCGTCGAATCCTCCGCCCCTACCTTCGATCCCGAAGAATGGGTGAACATCGAGATCGAAGTGCATGGGCATGAGCAAATCATCCACCGCGTCAATGGCAAGGAAGTGCTGCGCTATCAGCATCCGATACTCGATCCCGAGTGCCGCATCTCCCCCGCCAAAGCGCTCATCGAAGCGGGGGCTGATCCCAAACTCGGCAAAGGTCACATCGCCTTACAAGCCGAAGGACACGGCGTATGGTTTCGCAACATCGAGATCAAACAAAAGGAGCCCGCGAGCGGTTCGGAAAAAGCTCCGTGACCTTTCCGGTCAAGGATCTTTGGGGGCGTCAGGCGTGGATTTTTGCACGCTACTCTCGAGCTTGAGCAACTCATCGGCCTGAGCGGCAGTGATGTCGAAAAGGTTGCCATACAACGAACAATTCATCTGATAAAATTGGCCATTCGGCGTGAGCTTCATCCGGTTCAAACTCGCCGAGTTGTTAGGCAAGGCAGCCACGGGCAGACTCAATACCACCTGTCCATCAAACACTGCGGTGATGGCTGCGTTCTCCGCTGTGATGACCTGCATTTCCAATTGCAGCATTTCGCTTTGGAAAGGCACCGCTTTGTCGACGATGTCATCGTCAAAGCCGATGGATTGATTTTCTCCATCTCGGTTGATCATTTCCATGGCCCTGCGCAGCGTGAGATCATCTGTCACAGGCAAGCGCGAAGTGTCCGAGCCTGGATTTACGATGGAGCGGGCTACCTCACTGGTGATCACCCCCCTATTGACCATTTTCTCCAGTTCGTCCGCTTTGGGAGCGCGAACTTCGAAGCTGCCGCGCATGTCCATTTGTTCTGGAGCGCTGAGGTATATATCGCTCACTTGCAAATTCCCCGCAGAGGTTTTGATCGAAAAATACCCCTCACTGAAGGTCGTTTTCCGGTAACTCCCCGAGGGACTGAGGATCGAGAGACTATTCAGCAGCGGCAAGCGATTGCGCAAGGCGATGTGATCGGATTCAGTGAGTGATACCCGGCCTGCAAGACCCACCCCATCCGGCGAGTTGGTGGAACCGGAAATTTTCAAATCTCCTGAGATGGAGCCTTCCACATAGCCATGGTAGGTCTCGGACAGCAATTGCTCCAGAGGCAGATTCTCGAATGTAACGGAGCCAGAAAATTCCGGACGCAACCCACCCTTAACCCGCACCCCTGCGAACGATACTTTGCCGATCTGTTGGTCCGATGCTAGCTCATAGTCCGAGTTCTTCACCGAAAACTCTCCTTTTTCCACGATCACGGCGTCATCCGTACAGACCAGAATGAGCTCTCTGATCTGCAGATTGCGGAGCCAGTTTTGGGTGAAAGTGCCGCCAGTAAAACGCAGTCGCCATCCCTCCTGTGTGCGGATGACAGACATTTGGCTCTGCGCGATGCTGCCCATGGTGCGCGAAGAATACCCCCAAGCGATACGGGTATTTTTGCACTCCAGCGCCTGAAAGCGCAGTGATTCGAAACGCTTGCTCAGTGAACGACCCAGCGCCTGCGCCTCATCCTGCGTTTCGGCGCCGGCTTTGACATTGAGAGACATGCGATCCACGCCGATCTGATTGGCATCCCAGGTGCCTATGACCCCGTCCAGCAAACCCATGCGAAATGTAATGCCCGAGGCCTCGCAAGAGTTAATGAAACTGTCGGGACCACCCTCCAATTTGAGGTAACGGATGGACGCCTTGTTTTGTGAGCGATTGAAACTGCGCATCTGGCCCGCCTGACAATCAAAACCGCTGATGATTTGATCGCGCAACTTCGTTTTAAAGGAGATCTGATCCGTGCGGCGGACAAGGAAAATCAGGCATATCGCGGTGACCACCACGAGGAAAATCAGCACCCGCAAAAACAACCGCAGCAAGTGATACATGACCACCGACGAACCACCGCCCGCCATCGAATAGCGCAACTGAAACCAGAACCCCTGTTTTGCGACCCATTGCGCGAGGCGTTCATTGAACAATTTGGTTGATTCTGAATCCATAGAGCGTGGCGCAACGAAGACGGGAACAATAAGCGGTAAATCGCGCCAAATTGCCAGATGAAAATTGCGAAACAAAAAAAAAGACCTCGCCTGAAAACGCTGACTCGAATAGAAAAGCGCCGTGGAGGAACAAGATTACAAAGTAAAATTGGAGATTTTTGAAGGACCGCTCGATCTTTTGCTCTACCTCATTAAAAAAGAAGAAGTCGACATTCATGAGGTATCGATGGAAAAAATCACCCGACAGTATCTTCTCTACATCAATACCTTCAAGCTGCTCAATATCGATATCGCCGCCGAATTTGTGCTAATGGCGGCAAACCTGATGTATATCAAGAGTCGGACGCTATTACCGAAATCCGAGCAACCGCCCGAGGAAGAAGGCGAAGAGGATGATCCACGCTGGGATCTGATCCGGCAGCTCATTGAATACAAAAAATTCAAGGATGCCGCCTCATTTCTGACGAAGCGCGAGGTTGAGATGGACGGAGCCTTCGCTTACCAAGCCGATGTGCCCAAGGATGAAACACCCGCGACGTTAGCGGAGGTGTCGATTTTCGATCTCATCCGCTCGTTCCAAAACGTACTCAAGCGCTTCGAGGAGGCCCATGATTTCGGTTCGATCGTAGATGACCGTTACACCGTGGCGGACAAAATTGAAATGCTGATGGATCGCTTCCAGCCCGGGCAGGCGATTGCTTTTGAAAGCCTCTTCGATGAAGCCACGACCAAAGCGGAAGTGATCGTCACCTTTCTCGCGGTGCTGGAACTGATGAAAATGAACCAGTTTCTCATCCGCCAGAGCGGCATCCTCGGCGAGATTCAGGTAGAGCGCCGTGTGGCTGGCAGCAGCACGGTGGCAGAATGGGTCGGCGCACTGGAAGAATGATGTCAGGACCTCTCGCGCGAA
Source organism: Akkermansia muciniphila (assembly GCA_945888515.1). Lineage (GTDB taxonomy): Bacteria > Verrucomicrobiota > Verrucomicrobiia > Verrucomicrobiales > Akkermansiaceae > UBA956. The sequence continues at coordinate 68,267 of CAMDAD010000006.1, forward strand.
TTTCTCTCATGTGTGATTGCCAAATCTCGGAATCCCGCCCAAGTTAGCGCCGTGAATTTGCCCAACTCGATCACTCTGGCACGACTTTTCCTGACCGTGATCTATGTTGCGGCGGCATCCATCACCGGCAATGCCGCGGCTTGGATCGCGCTGGCGGCATTCGTCATCGCTGCGGCCACGGACTGGCTCGATGGCTATCTCGCCCGCAAGCTCAATCTCGTCACGGCGCTAGGGAAATTGCTCGACCCACTGGTGGATAAAATCCTTGTCTGCGCCGCCTTCGTGCACCTGAGCCTGGAGCATCTCTGCCCGATGTGGGTGACCATTTTGATCATCGCCCGCGAGTTCCTCGTCACTGGACTGCGCCAGATTGCGGTGGAGCGTGGCATTGTCATGGCAGCGGACCGCTGGGGAAAATGGAAAGCCACGTTTCAGATGATTTTCGTTATCGTCGCCTTGCTGTGGCTCAGTTTGCCTGCGGAGACCACTGGCATAGGGCGCGGTCTGCGATGGTGCGTGGATCCGGCTCAGTTCGCCACACCCACGCTGATGTGGATCGCGCTGTTTCTCACCTGCCTGTCGGGCTGGAACTACCTCCGAGCCTCCTGGGGATTTTTCGTGGATCTCCCCGCGCGCGAGTCAGCAGGTCGATCCAGTGAGCGAATCGATTGACAAGGGCGCCTCACGCCGACTCTCCATAGGGGCTAGCACCAGCTCTCCAGCCCCTTCATCCACGCGAGAGCAACGGTTAGAAAATCGTCTTTGGCCGTTGCGCAATCACAAGCCGTGGCGGATGGACTTAAAAAAAATCATTTTTTGTTTTTGTCATTTGCATGGTCAAAAAAAACTGTATAGTTGGCTCGTTTCACCTAACCAATTTTATGAAATCAAAATTCACTCAGTTTAATCGATTCGGCAAGTCTCTCACCTTGCCCGTGCTCGCCACTGGTCTGCTGGCTTTGTCTTCCGTGACCGCGCAAGCTGGGGTCGATCTCACCCGTGACCTTGACGGTGACGGCATTCCCAATGCCACTGACACAGACATCGATAACGATGGGCGCGTCAACGGGAGAGATAGCAACGTAGATGGCGGCAGAGCGCGCTCGGGACCGCTTCGCTCTCAATACATTGGTGATAGACTCCCAAACGGTGATCCATTGGAAACCGACATCGACGATGATGGATTGGAGGACGATGATGCACTAGAACTCGACATAGACGGCGACGGTCTCCCAGATGATTCCTCTTTAGAGCTTGATATCGATGGCGATGGCAAAAAAGATGGAGTTTCCAGCGAATTGGACATTGACGGCGATGGTCTCAATGATGACTCCTCTTCTGAGGACGACATTGATGGTGATGGTCTAGACGACGATGACATCGAAGAGGATAACATTGATGGTGACGATTTTGAGGATGACTCGGCGCGCGAAAAAGACATCGATGGCGATGGCAAAGTTGATTTCTCTGCATCCGAGCTAGACATCGATGGCGATGATCTGGATGACGATGATCTCGAAGAACTTGACATCGATGGTGATGGCTTGGATGACGATGACTCTGATGAATTGGACATCGACGGCGACGACAGAACTGACGACGACGATAAAGAGAACGACATTGACGGTGACGGCATCAAGGATGCTCTGGATGATGACGTGGATGGCGATGGCAAAGACTCGAATGACGATGACGACGACGATGGCGACGATCTCACAGACGACGTGGATGACGACGACGACGGTGACGGAGACGACGATGACGAAGATGATGACTGATTTTACCCAATCTTCATGATGATCCGAGAACTCCAGTGACAACAGTTGCTGGAGTTCTTGTTTCTCCGCGATGATCTGAATCAACTATCTTCCTGTGCCGATGACGCCTTCCTCCACGATCCGTAGTTCCGTAACGTTTTTGCTCGTAGGTGTCCTGGCGGGTTCTGGCCTTACCGTACTCCTGGGAAAATCAGGCGTATTTTCCATTTCATCTGACAATCACGATCAATCACTGCATGCCGGATCGAAACTCAATACCCACTCCGCGCGATTGCTCGGCAGCGACGCGGCAGACCTTGCCAGCGGTAGCTTGGGCAATCGCTCGTCATTCGATGCGGTCCACGAGTGGCAACTGGGTCATGACATTGCCAACCTGCGAGAGCGGCAGGCTTATTGGGAAGACATCTTGAAGGAATGGGGGCAGCGTGACCCGTTAGCAGCATTGCAAGCCGTGCAGGCACTCGAAACAGGACGCCTCAAGTCCGAATGCTTTGCGGCAGCCTGTGGTGCTTGGGCTAAGAAAGACCCTGAGGCGGCCGCAGCATGGGCGAAAGAACATTTGTCTGGAACCCAGCTCAGCAGCTCTTACGCAGCGATTGCAGCAACCTGGGCTGAACAAGATCCCGGCGCTGCAGCTCGATGGGCCGTTGGTTTGAAACCATCGTCGATCTCAGACACCGCCTTATCCAAAACAATGATGGCGTGGCTGGACCAGGACCCCAAAGGCGCAGCGGCTTGGGTCGAGTCCCAGCCTGAGGGAGAGTTGCGAGAAAACGCGCGCTTCCATTTGGCACTGGAATGGGCAACGACCGATCCCGCCGCAGCAGGTGAGTGGATTGCTTCCCATGCCCACGAAGAAGGTGCTGATGCGATGGTGGATACTTTGCTGAATGAATGGTCGGCCGATGACCCCGTTGCAGCCGCTGCATGGGCCAATCGATTGCCTGATTTGCTCAAAGAAAATGCTTTTGCGATGATCCTCTCGGTATGGGGCTCGGCAGACCCCGCAAAGGCGGCACAGTGGGCCGCGCAATTTCCCGCCGGTGAATCTCGCGCGCGCGCCATCCCAGTCTTGGCGGAAACGTGGGCTGGGATCGATCCGCAGGCTGCGGTGAAATGGTCGCTTGAGCTACCCGAATCTCCAGAGCAATCAGACGCTCTGGATCAAGCGGTGCGAGTTTGGTCCATGCAACAGCGCGAGTCACTGACAGCATGGATCCAACAACAACCTGCGGGGCCTGAGGCGGACCGTCTCCGAGTCACGGTGTCGACAATGATCGTAGGCAAATCACCACGCCAGGCGATGGATCTAGCTGAGGCTATCTCTGATCCGTTGATTCGCGATGAAACCTTGGAGCAACTACTGGACGAATGGAAAGAGAGCAACTCGCAGGAGGCGGAGCAATGGCTCAAAGATCATCCATCAGACCCTCGGTAGGGCTTTTCCAAGCGATCTAGCTTTTGCCCTTGATCAGTGCCGCTTCGAGTTCGGCGTTCGGTTGGGCACCGTGGAGCAGGGCTTCCTCGTAGTAGCCTTTCGCCTCTTTGATACGACCATCGCGCTGGCAGAGCAGCGCGAGGTTGTGGAGCGCCTCAGAAGATTCAGGATTTAAAGAAATGGCTTTGAGATACGCACTTTCGGCATCTTGCGCACGTTTCATGCGTAGCAAGGTGTTGCCATAAATCGTGAAACCGGAGGCATCATTGGGATCGATTTCCAGCGCCCGCATGAGGGAATGTTCTGCTGCAGCAAGGTCGCCCAGCTTGTAGAGCGCCAGTCCGAGAAGCCGGTGCGAAAGCGAGCGGGATTCGTCGTTTTCCACAGCGGACCGCAGTGTTTCTACCGCTGCGACGGCGTCATCGAGTCGCAATTGCACAATTCCCAGTTTGGTCATCGTGGGGATGTGCCCTGGGTGGAGGTCGAGGATCATTTCCAAAACCTCGCGAGAGGCGCTCAGACGCTGAGAGCCGAAGGCGCGCACAGCGGCTTTGGTGTAGTCATCGATCTGCTGATGCATTTCTGTCGTCGCGGCCGAAACACGCGCCTTGCTACCGGCGTAGGGGGAATAAATCTCTCCGTCCACCTGGCGGGCATCGAGGATTTTTTGCTCGTCGGGGGTAAGGGTGATTTCCTGGTCCGTCAGCAGAGCCACGGCTTCATCGTAATCCGCATCACCAGAAGCGGTTTGTTTTTTGGCGGCATTGAGCAGCAACTGCGCGGCTTGTTTGCGACGCTCCTGCACGCGCAGCTGACGCTTGATGATATCACGCAACGTCGCAGCTTCTTCATTATTCGCCGCGGCTTCTCCCGATGCGAGCGCTTTTTCATTGCTTTGCAATTGTTTTTCCAAGTCGTTCAGGCGTTGTTCCTGGGCACGTTTTTCGGATTGTAAGGAAATGATTTTGGTTTTGGTTATCGCCAAGTCGCGCAAGGCCTCCGTGAGCTGGTCGTTTGTCTCGTCGTTGTTCTTACTGATGCGTTCCACGCGTTCTTTGGCCTCGCGCAGCTCTTTGGCAAGGCTCATGTTCTGTTCGATGAGCTGTTGAATTCGACCGCTTTCATTAAGCTTAAGCAAGGCGGCCATGTGATCGCGCTCACGCAACAGATCATCTCGCTCGGTGCGCAGTTCCTGAAAGGCGTCCTTGCTTTCCTGCAGTTGTTTTTCTAACGAGCTCACTCGCTGATTCGCGGTGGCGATCTCAGTGTCTTTTTGTTTAAAAGTTTGTTCGAGTTGCTGGAGCTGATTGAGTTGAGCGCTGGTGACTTCGTTCGATTTTTCCCGCTCGACGCCGAGGTTGCGCTGAAGATCGGCGGCCTGCTGGCGCATGGCCTGGTAATCGGCTTGTAGCGTCTGAATTTTAGCTTGCGATTGCAGTTGTTGTTCGCGGCTTTGGGAAAGTGCCATGCCCATGGCCTGGCGTTCCTGTTCGAGCGAGCGGAGGCGTTCGTTGAGCTTGTCCATTTCCGACTGCACGGGCGCCGTCGCCATTTTGGCACGGAGGGCTTCGAGGTCGGCGATGGATTGTTTCAGACGCGCGTTGAGGTCATCGCGCTGTTTTTCGAGATCACTGGCGCGGGCGGCGTCGCGGGAGGCTTGGTTCGAAGGAGCCGCGAGCGCACTGCGGAGGCGTTTTACATCAGCTTCAAGAGACTTGACTCTAGCATCTTCGATTTCGATGGCGGGACTGGGTTGCGGTAGGGCCATCGGTGTGACGGGGCGCTTATCGCCACCGCTCTCAATGATTTCCGCAACGGCGATGTCATCCTTTTTTTGTTGGTTTTGTGCCAGCGGAAGCGCCTTCGTGATCTGACTCTTCGTCAGCAGCAATCGATCATCGACCATCTCCTTTTTCCACTCAGGATGGAAGCGATGGATGGTTTCAAAAAACTTTTCCGCGCTGCGCAGCTTAGTCAAGGCATCGGCGTGGCGACCTTGTTTTTGCAGGGCCTCCGCCTCGCGAACAAAAAGCCACGCTTGGTAATAAACATCAGCCGGATCGAAATTCGGTTGTGCCGGAGCGACAGTCGCTGGTGCCTGCGCACGACCCGGCAGGGTGATGCCGGTCGTGACCAAAAACACAGTGAGCCAGGCGAAGGCGGAAGCGTAGCGCATGCGGGGAGAATAGCGTGCTTTTCGGGGGAGGGAAGTCGGATTTTTGAGCTACAAGCGGAAATGTGAGAGTGACCTCAGATCACTATGCGATCACGGGTGCGCGCGCTGAAAGCATCAGAACGATTCGCCCTTGCACGCATTTTCCTGACTGCTAGGATGCCTGCGCATGCCGAACATAGTGTATTTTGATTTGGAAACGCAGCGAAGCTTTAGCGACGTTGGAGGCTTTTCGCAAAAGCACAAAATGGGGATATCGGTCGCCGTCACCTACTCCGCGGCGAGCGAGTCCTACAGAGTTTATCCGGAAAGCGAAATGCAGGCACTGGTGCAGGAACTCACACGCGCGGATCTTGTGGTGGGATTCAATCACATTGGCTTTGATTACGGAGTGTTGCAGTCCTACTCGGTCTTCGACCTCATGGAGCAGACGCGCAACCTTGACATGCTCGTAGATATTGAAAAAACACTCGGTCATCGACTGAAGCTCGATTCCATCGCCTCAGCCACTCTCGGCACAGGCAAGACTGCCGATGGTATGGATGCTCTGAAATGGTGGCAAGAATACAAACGCACCGGCAACCCGCAGCCACTCATGAAAATCGCCGAGTATTGCTGCTACGATGTCAAGGTCACCAAAATGGTGCACGAGTTCGGCATGCAGCATGGCTGGGTGAAATTTGCGGATCGCAACGGTCAGGTGCAGCAGTGCGCCGTTGACTGGAAACACTGATCCTAGGAAATATCTGAAAAAATCTCGCGCGCGCTGACGTTTATGAGCCATGCGTTACTTATATGTACTATCCGTAATTACACTTTTTAGCCATGGACACGTGCTGCCCTCGGTCGACTGGCCCACGGATGATCGTGTCACGTGGCCCTTGCCAGGCAGTGTCGGATTTCAACTGACGCAAGATCCCCCCCTGAACACCGCGATCGCTATTCCAGAACTCGGTGACAAAGAAAAAGAAGTGGGAGGTGAATGGCGCGTGGTGGTCTCCACCGATCTCTATGGCACGTCGACTTCCGGCAGGTCAGAAGTCACGCTAGAAGCAGCTGATCCCGCCACGGGAGAAGCTTTTGCCAGTGCGACCGCATCGATTGGTCAGCCCGCACCGCGCGCCAGTTGGGCGTTTTTTTGCTCCTCGGAAAACCCTGGCGACGGCAAGGCACTCAACGCCTTCGACGGCAATCCCAAGACTATCTGGCACTCCCGATATAACGATGGAAAAGTGCAAGGCCCGCACAGCATCGGTATCGAATTTGGCAAGCCGCAACTACTCAGCGGCATACGATACACGCCACGTGAGGGCTTCGGCAATGGCAACGCGCGCGACTATAGAATCGAATACCGCAGCAAGGGGCAGTGGGTCGAAGCATCCTCAGGCACCGTCGCTAAGGGCAGAGAATCCACTCCGTTCGAAATGACTTTCGCGGAAAAAACGGCCGTGGAAGCAATTCGCATGACCATTCTCAGCGACATCACAGGCGGCGGATTCGGAGCCTGTGCGGAGTTGACACCACTCGGTATCACTTGGCCATTACCACTCGAAAAACCTATTCTTGCACGCCACCGCGTCACACTCGAAATCCCTGCAGCTATACTATCAAAAAGTACGAACAAACGTTTTTTGATTCGTGCAATCAATAAGGGAGCAGATACCGTCGTAGGAGCTGTTGACCTCGCTCGCATTCATCTCGCACCGAGCAGAAAACTCTTTGGTCGATCGAATGGTGGACTGGGTCCTGATGAGTTAGGGGCAGGGTTGCTCGGCTTCGATGCACTCACCGAGCACCAGCAAAAAGTTCTGAGCATCCTTCAAGTGCGTGAGGGCTCTCCCGCTGCCGCAGCGGGACTAATCGCAGGCGATGCCATCCTATCGGTATCCGGCATTCCTCTGGCAACAAACAACCTCAACCCTGGCTGGGAATGGTTCACGCACAGTCATGAAGCCATGCTCGGCCGCGCTACCGAGGCCGCTCTGCGCGATCATCAATCACAACTGGTGATCGGCGTCTTACGCCATGGTAAAGAAACCGCCATCACTCTCGATCTGCCGCGCAAGCGCCCCTTCACTACCATGGATCCGCGCAACGATCCCGAAGCCGCCTCTCTCCTAGCCGATCAGTTGCAATTCATCAAAAATTCCCAGCGCGAGAACGGCTCGTGGTCCGATGACATCATCCGCACCTGCTGGGCCTCTCTCTCGCTCATGGCTTCGCGTGATGCCGTCTGCAAAGCAAACGTCGCGCGAGCCATCGAATGGACCATGAACAAATACCCTCAGCCCGAAAAATACGGGAACCTCGGCTTTTGGAGTGGGGCCTACGCCGGCATCCTCTACAGCGAATGGTTTCTCGCCACCGGAGACGAACGCGTGCTGCCCTATCTCGACGCGCTACGCGACTGGGCCTTCCATGGAAAACACCCCTCGGCATGGGGCGTACCCGCACTCGGACACGGCACGGACGGCCTACCTTACGGAGAAAAGGCTTTGGTTGCGCCCGCTTGCCATTTGTTAGTTTTCGAATCCCTCGCCATGCGCTGCGGTATGAAGTCCAAGCTATGGGAAATGCTTATGCCTTACATGGAAATGGCATGGTCTGACCCAAAAGAAGGTGGGCACGGAGCACTGGGATACAACCGTTCCTACAAAGACACCGAAGAATTCTGGTCTCGCTCCGGCCTGTTTGCCATGGCTTGCCAACTACGCGGCGAAAGAGCTGACATGCGCGATGCGATGACTGCCTTCATGGAGAAAAACCACGCCTGGCTCCGCAACACTCACGCTTACGGTGAGCCCGGTGCTGGCTGGGGTCTGCTGGCCCTCAATCTTGCCCGCCCCCAAGCTTTCCCGCAGGTCCTGTCACAATACGCATGGTCATTTTCATTAGCCTGGCAGCCGGGCTACGGTCTTCACTTCACCACCCCACACATGGGTGCGCCTTATATGGGCGAGGAAGATCTCATTAATGTCGTCTATCCTTTGATCCTGCAAGCAAGCAAAAAATCCCTCACACTGACCGGAGCTAAGGATCGCAACTGGTGGAATTGAGCGCAGGTTAAATTCCAACAAAAAGTTAATTCATTATGATTTAACGAATGATTTATTGTGGCTTTCATGTTGAAACCGCCCCTAGAAAACTAGATCGTTTCGCCGTAGCTCCAGCCCTCGCGCGAGGGCTCTTTGATGAAGGCATTGAGCTCGGGGCGGTTGGTGATGCGGCCGGCTATGGCGTCCCATTCGATGTTAGTCTTGAAACGCTGGGCCAGCACACCTAACAGAATGATTTCCGTAAGACGCGCGCCGTAGACAAAGTTCGATCCCGGCTCAGGGCCTTCGCCTTTGATCGCACGGAGCCACTCGCGGAAGGGACCTCCGGCGATGCGCGGTATGACCTTCGCAGGCGGATTCGATTGCCAGTTTTTGTGCAACACCTCGGGGAGAATGAGCGGTACTCCGGCATGGGTGCCACAACCGATCATGCCCTTTTCGCCGATCATCCAACAGGCGCGTCCGAGGTGCGCGGCGTGCTCGGCACCGAATTTATCGATGCGCCCAACCTTGCTCCAGTCCTGCGGCCCATCGAACCAATCGAGAACCACTGAGCTGCGTTTGGCATTGGCAGGGAAATGATACCGGATGTGACTACCTGCCGGGATGACCCCGTCTAACGAATCCTTGCGATCGAGGCATTCCACCAACGTAGGCGGATCGAGATCGAGCGCCCACACAGGCGTGTCCAGCGTGTGGCATCCCCAATCGCCCAACATACCGAGTCCGAAGTCGTAAAAAGTCCGCCACTTACTAGGATGGTAGTCGCTGTGATAGTCGCGTTTCGCCACCGGTCCCTGCCACAGATCCCAATTGAGACCGGCGGGTACGGGCATCGCTGGCAGTGGCATGCGGGCAGGATTGGCAAAATGCTGGCCTCCTAGTTCCGGACCCGTGTTGCGACAATAGACCTTGCTGACCTCACCGATGACTCCGGCGCGATAGGCCTCCACCGATTGACGGATGCCATCGCCGGCGTGCCCCTGATTTCCCATCTGCGTGACCACCTTGTAACGCTGCTGCGCTTTAATCAGAGTGCGAGCTTGCCAGACATTATGCGTGAGGGGCTTTTGTGTGTAGACATGAATGCCTCGCTCCATCGCCGCCATCGTGGCAGCGAAGTGCGTGTGGTCCGGCGTGGAGATCACCACGGCATCGATCTCCTTGTGCATCTTGTCGAACATTTCGCGGAAGTCCTGGAAAAACGGCTGCGTGGTGCGCCAGTTCTTCATGTTTTCCGCGCAGCGGTCCGTGTCCACATCACAAAATGCCACGAGATTTTCTTCGCTGCATCCTTGCTCATAAGGCTGTCGAGCGATCCATCCACCCGAACCGATGAAAGCGACATTGAGCTTATCGTTCGCAGATTTCCCAGGCTTACCAATCGAGAAACTAGGCAGAGTGGTGCTGGCGAGAGCGGCAGTGCTGGTGCGGATAAAGATTCTACGCTTCATAAAATTTCGTTAGGAATTTATTTTGTCATATCAGGATAGTGTTTACGAATGAGAGCCTGTTCCTCTGCAGATAATCCGGAAAATGGCACGGGCTGATCTTGCGGGCGAGTGCCTTTTTGATTGATGCGGTTCATTAAGCTCCAGTTGCGTGATTGTTTGCCAGGCTCCGGATCCGCAGGCTCCTTCGCTGGGAGATCGTAGCGTGTGAAATCGATCACCAGGGGTGCCTCGTCTTTTTTCCAGTTCCTCAATAAAGCGAGGCGGAAATCCCGGTTCATGAACCAGCGAATTTCCTGATCCGCCTCCGAGGCACGGATGCCGCAACCGCGATGCGTGAACTGATAGTTCAGAGTCTCATTGCTCTTGAAATGCAAGCGCCAGCGCTCGCCGAACTCGCCCTGCGTGATCAGCTTCGCATCCGGCCAGCGCTTACGCGTTTGAGAGAGCCAGAGTCCCAACCCGTCCATGCCATTGCGCCCGCCGTAGCCGTAAATCTTGCGCGCCTCCACCAGGCCCATCTCCCAACCGCAGGTCACCCAAGCAAAGCCATTGCGCTGAAAGCCGTCATCGAAGTGCGACGAGGTGGTATGCATCATCGCTTGCAGCCCGCGCTCGGTGCCCATGTCGAGCAATGTTTCGATCGGCCCCACACCTTGGCGACTGCGCCAGCGCTCACCCGCGACCATGCGCGAGCCAGGGATGCGGGCGCAGAGGAAATCCACCGTCCAGCCATCGAGATTCACGACATCGATGAAGTCCTCCTTGCCGCGCGCCGGTTTGCAAAAATGCTCGCGCGAGGGGTAGTAAGGATAACTGATCGAACCCTCGCCATCACCATGATCCACCGCATACTGGCTCCAGATATTGCCCTGACAGACATGGATGTTTTCCTTTTCCGCTAGATAGCGCAAATTCTCCGCGGCGAGAAAACCAGCGACCACACTTTTCGGTCGATAGCCATTTCCCACGATGGCGGAAACGCGTTGGAGGCCCTCGTGAAGATCGCGGTTCACCTGCTCGCGAGTGTTATACATGTTAGAAAAATACGCGCCGGGGATAAAGGTCATTTCATCGCCGAATTGTTTCTGATATCCCGCCACCAACTCGCGCAGCTCGCAGTACTGCGCGCGCTCATCGTGCAGTGCCAGCCAACTGAAGGCCCACGTGATGCGCGCCCCTGGCCATGCCTTTTCGATCGCCTCGCGAAACACCCGACCCTCGGCGGGCGTGTGGATCGACGACTCGTCCGGACCATGGGCGGTATCGCGAGAGACCTCGATCTGCCGCACACGCACGATGGTATTGAAGGTAAGAAATCGCTGCCCCATCAATTCCTTCGAATCGGGGCTTGTTGCGAAACATAAGCTTCCCGCTACCATCCAAAACATGGATAAGAGCGGCAAGAAAAAGAGAGAAGACCCAAGCATGACACGTTCATTGTGAATCTTTACTGAGAGATTTCGAGAGCAAATGTGCAATCACCGTAACCTCGCAAAAAATATTATAACCAAAGCGTATCAATCAAGTGACATGAACCACACGCTTTCGAGCCATTCACAACGAAATTCTTACAAAAATCAGGATTGTGGAATCGTTTTTGATGACTACGATACTCTTATGCGTCCATTCTTCTTGCTGTTGTTATTACCGTTTTTTGCCCACGCCCAATTCGATAACCTGATCGGCGGCGAGAAGCAGGCGGAGGCTTCGCAATCAGCGCTGATCAGTGAAGTGAAAACAGTGGCTCCGGGGAAAACCTTCGCCGTGGCCCTTGCACTGACTCATCTCGAGGGATGGCATTCGTATTACCGCAATCCCGGTGGCATCGAGGACAGCCCCGCGATCACGTGGAAATTACCGAAAGGTTTTACTGCGGGAGAGATGCAATGGCCCGCGCCTCAGATTACTGAACCAGCCTCCCAGATGGATGAGGCCCATCCGGAAAAAGCCTACACCTACTCGAAGGACGAAGGATTTTTCATCACGGAAATCACCGCGCCTGCGGACTCCTCCTTGATCGGCACCACCATCACAATCACTGCCAATGCCCATTGGCAGATCTGCAAGGATTCCTGCAAAGATGAAAAAGCGAGTCTGACGCTTACCTTGCCAGTTGCTGCGGAAAGCGAGTTAGATACCGCGCAAGAAGTGGCTTTCGCCAAGGCACGGGCCAGCCAAGCGAAGGTGAGCGACCTGAGCTTCCGCGTGATCAAAAACGGCACGGCTCTGTCCCTCCACATCAGCGGCGCGAAACAAATGGACAAGGCGCATTTCATCGCCGACCAAAACATCATCACACCACTTGCCGCCATGAGCGCGCGCGCCGATGGCGAGGACTTCGTGATCGATCTGAAAACGCGCAAGGAGTTGTTCAATGGAGTGGCCACGGAGCCCGCCAAATCGCTCTCGGGCATCCTGCGTTTCACCGATGCCAGCGGCGAACAAGTCGTGGCGGTGCCAGCTACCGTCATCACCAAAGCACCTGCCCCACCGCTGCCGATGTCAAAATTTCTCCCTGTTCTGTTAGGCATGTTTCTCGGTGGTTTGATTCTTAATCTCATGCCCTGTGTGTTTCCGGTGATCGGCATCAAGATTCTCGGATTCGTGCAACAGTCCGGCCAGGACAAGCGCAAGATCATCCTGCACGGCTTAGCATTTACCGCAGGGGTGCTGATCAGCTTCTGGGCGCTGAGCGGCATTCTTTTCGCAGCCCGACAGGCGGCGGGTGGTGAGGAGTTCGGCTGGGGCTATCAGCTACAAAACCACTGGGTGGTCTTAGGCCTGATGATGCTGATGTTTATCATGGCAATGAATCTTTTCGGCGTATTTGAAATGGGAACCTCTGTCACGGGAGTGGGAGGGAGCTTGCATAGCAAGCAAGGCTTGGGAGGATCCTTTTTCTCGGGCTTTCTGGCCACAGTCGTCGCTACACCCTGCTCGGGGCCCTTTCTTGGCGCGGCCATCGGCGCCGCGATCGTACTGCCGCCCATACAGTTTTTCACCGCATTCACCGTCATGGCACTGGGCCTAGCCCTGCCCTATTTGCTGATGTCGGCGTTTCCCAAATTGGTCGATTACCTGCCTCGCCCCGGCGCCTGGATGGAGACTTTCAAGCAGGGCATGTCCTTCCTTCTTTTCGCCACTGCCGGCTACCTACTGTGGGTCTATACCGGACTGATCGAGCTAGACAATATGCTCAACCCGATCTTCGGACTCGCGACCGTCGGCCTAGCTTGCTGGATCTATGGCCGCTGGAATACCTATGCGCGTCCGCGCTCGGTGCGACTCTATGCCATACTCGTATCGCTGCTTTTCGCCGTTGGCGGCATCTACTATGCGGGTAGTATTAAAAAAGGTGTTGAGTGGGAAACGTGGTCGCAGGAACGCGTGGAGGAATTGTTAGACGAAGGCAAGCCGGTCTATGTGGACTTCACCGCAAAGTGGTGTCTCACCTGTCAGGTCAACAAACGCAATGCCTACAGTGCGGAGGTGATTCAGTTGATGAAAGACCGAGGCATTGTGGCTTTGAAAGCTGACAAGACCAAACCCGATCCCAAGATCGAGGCTAAGCTCGAAGAACTCAACCGCACGGCCATCCCCGTCAATGTCTTGTATATTAAGGAAAAAGATCCCATCATCACGCCGGAGGTGCTGACTTCTGGCTATTTGCTCGATCTATTCCGCAAAGAAACCCTAGTGCCTGAGGGGGAATAAAGTATGAATCAGTGAATCTTTTCACGAACGTCAGCAGTTCGAACTTCCTGATACGGGCGATGATCCCTATGCCGAAAAAACCAGCACCCCGGGAGAAGTCATCAGCACCTATCATCCCTTCAATGTCATGGATGTTCGCGGACTCCGCCCGGGTTCACTGGCGCTGGACCTTTCTTGCCAAAAAAAGTTCCGAATTCCCTAAGCCATCCATCTGGAGGCCTCAGGCCACTGAGAAACTCGCGGCCTGTTCGGACGTGAGCTCGATGAACTGCCACGGCAGACCGTATACGTTCAGATCGGCCATGAAGGGATCGGGATCATATTGCTCCATGTTCCAGACTCCCGGCTTGCGCCACGTGCCTTCGAGCATTTGCTTCGCACCGATCATGGCTGGCACACCGGTGGTGTAGGATATGGCTTGCGAGCCGACCTCGGCAAAGCACGCTTCATGGTCGCAAATATTATAGATATAGATCGCTTTCGTTTTGCCATCCTTGAGTCCGGTGATGATGTTACCGATGCAGGTCTTCCCCTTGGTGGTGACGCCGAGGTCGCCGGGATTCGGCAGCACTGCCTTCAAAAACTGCAAAGGAATGATCTCCACACCTTGGTAAGTCACAGGATCAATGCGAGTCATGCCAACATTTTGCAATACCTCCAGATGTTTCAGATAGTTCGGAGAGAACGACATCCAGAACTGTGCACGTCTGATCGTGGGGATATGTTTTACGAGTGACTCCAACTCCTCGTGATACATGCGATAAATTTCGAAACTGCCTACGCCATCGGGGCAAGTGAAGCCTTGATGCTGAGACATCGCCGGGGTTTCCACAAATTCTCCGTTCTCAAAATGGCGGCACGGCGCAGTCACTTCGCGGATGTTAATTTCCGGATTGAAGTTGGTGGCAAAGGCATGGCCGTGATTGCCGCCATTGACATCGATGATATCCAGCGTTTGAATTTCATCGAAATGATGTTTGAGGGCCCACGCGGTAAAAACATTCGTCACTCCTGGATCGAAGCCGGAACCCAGCAGCGCCGATCGTCCGGCTTGGGTGAATTTTTCTTGATAAGCCCATTGCCAGGAATACTCGAACTTCGCCACATCGGGTGGCTCGTAGTTGGCGGTATCAAGGTAATCGATACCAGCGGCAAGGCAGGCGTCCATGAGGGGAAGATCCTGATAAGGCAGAGCGACGTTGAGCACGAGATCCGGCTTGATCGACTGGAGATAGGCGCTAGTAGCTGCGACATCGTCAGCGTTGATCGCGGCGGTGTCTATCCTCACACCCGTGCGGTTCCATACTGAAGCGGCGATATCATCGCACTTCGATTTGGTGCGTGATGCAAGAGTGATTTTGGTGAAAACGGCGGGGACTTGGGCGCATTTGTGAGCGACCACGCTACCCACGCCGCCAGCACCGATGATGAGAACGTGTGACATGCGGGTTTGATAAGCGCGTCACGGTGATTTTTCAAGCATCATCTGACGACACCTTGGTCACCGAAGTGACATACCCATTCCATGGACACGAACACCGCATCGCGAACATACTTTTTAAGATGATAGCGCAGAAGATCATCATTCCACATCGTCACGCAAACTCCCTACAGGCGGACAAGCACTACATCTGAAGTTCGAGTTGCGTTGATGGTGGCGTTTTTTGGAGTAACACGATGCGGTTGGTATTCGTGCCCTTGCTTGCATTATCAACGCCCCAGCAATTCGAGGTTTTGGTAAATTCTTGGTCGTTGATCAAAATCGCAAACGGTTGCAGACCACTCGCTGACGCAGCGGGCAGAACAAGATCTTCTAACAGAATTTTCCCGTTGCGCACCTCTCCGACTTCGAACGCCACGATCCCGCCAGCAACCAGAACACGCGCTAGCTCGAGAAACACCTGGCGCATCGCCTCTTGCCAAGCATCGGCATTCCGCAGTTGCCAGATCGGCACCGCTTTCGAGTCGATGCCGTTGAACCAACAACGCAGCCAGTTGTCCTGATCGTATTGCACGATATCGAGAAACGGCGGCGAAGTAACAACGAGCGAAATACTGTTGCTGGCGATGTCAGAGGTCTTCGCACTGTTCGAGGTGAGACACTGGGATTTTTTGCCAATTTGACTCAGGTGTTTTTTTTCCACGGGAGTAAGATCCTTGAGCAACGAGGCGGATTTTTTGAGAATGATCTTACGAATATCACGCGCGGTGGGAGTTTGATTGCGCTTCTCGTTGATGCGGATTTGCGAAGCGATGGAAACTGCTTGGTTCGGCGGGAGGGTGTAGACGGAGAAAAATCCCGCGGAGTGTCCGGTCAAGCGATTGGTCGCAACCATGCGAATCCACGAGTCGGTAGCATCCAACGTGCCTGCCGTTTCCCGTTGCAAAAAGTATTCACGCAGGGCGCAGAGTTCGCGCAAGGTATCGGGGTGATAAAAGACGCTCAAGTCCTCGCGGATTTCCTTCACATGCGTCAGATCGATGTCCTCTAACCGTTTTTCGATTGCATTCATATCGACCGAATAAAGCCGTGGCAGGCAGAGCAGCGCGGAGAGTGGATTCACATCGCAGCCGACAGGAATCCGGCCCAACAACGCACTCTCTAACAAAGTGGTGCCGCGACCCATGAAGGGATCATAGACTTTATCAAGAGGGCTGGTGAAGCGCTCGATGAAAAAGCGCGGCAGTTGCGGCTTGAAGCAGGCGCGATATGAAACCTCGTGCAGCGAATGGGCGGCACGTTGTTTGGCTGTCCAGAATTCATTCACATAGACGGGCAGATTTCTCCCCTGCCAAGACTTTTCGATCACGGTAGTGGACGTGCCGAAATCGGCAAACCCTCTGATTTCCCGATGAAAAGCCTCGATGGGAGAAAACGCGTGCGACATGACTAGCGATTGAGCAAGTTCTGGGAAAGCCTGTCAAGCGTTGCGGCGAGCTACCAATGACAAACCGTGCTAACCGCTCTCACGACACAAAAATCCATTGATTTTTTTGTGCTTTCAGTCTTTAACATCCGTCCACCCAATCAACCATGCGCACACATCATTGCAATCAACTCCGCCTTTCTGACATCGATCAAACCGTGACTTTGATCGGTTGGGTGAATTCGGCACGTGACCACGGCGGCGTAATTTTTGCCGACCTGCGCGATCGCGAGGGTCTGACTCAGGTAGTATTTCGCCCAGAGGAAAATGCGGCATTGGCCGAAATTTCTCATACCTTGCGCGATGAGGACGTGATTCAGGTGACAGGGCGCGTTTCCCAGCGTCTCGATGGCACGGCCAACGAAAAAATCGCCACAGGAGAAATCGAAGTCATCGCCACAGACTTGAACATCATCAACAAGGCGGACGTGTTGCCATTCCAGCTCGATAAGGAGTTGTCGAACGAGGATCTTCGCATGAAATACCGCTACCTCGACATCCGCCGCCCGCGGATGACGCAGAACCTGCGCACCCGCCACCGTGTCACTAAGAGCACGCGCGATTTCCTCGACGAGCAAGGGTTTTGTGAAATCGAGACGCCCATTCTCTCGAAGTCCACCCCGGAAGGAGCGCGGGACTTCCTTGTACCCTCGCGCTTGCAACCTGGTAGTTTCTACGCTTTGCCACAAGCTCCGCAGCAATACAAGCAGTTGCTGATGGTGGGCGGGATTGAAAAATACTTTCAAGTCGCCAAGTGCTTTCGCGATGAAGACCTGCGCGCTGACCGCCAACCAGAATTCACCCAGATCGATATCGAGTCCTCGTTCGTTGGCCAGGAGGACATCCTCGCCTTAGTCGAGGGTCTGATCGGTCGGATTTTCCGCGATGCCAAGGGCGTCACGATCCCCGCCTCTTTCGAGCGCATGACGTGGCGTGAGGCCATGGACATCTACGGATCGGACAAGCCGGATCGTCGCTTCGGCTACCACATCACCGACCTCGGCGCGGTGTTCGCTGAATCGAACTTCAAGGTTTTCTCCGGCGCACTGCAATCGGGTGGTGTCATCAAGGCGATCAATGCCAAAGGGTTTTCCCATATCAGCACCGGTCAGGTTGAGGCACTCACCCAGCTCGCGATTCAGCACGGCGCGAAAGGCCTGGCCTACATCCAAGTGCGCGGTGAAACAGTTGATACCTGGCGTTCGCCCATCACCAAATTCCTCAGCGAAAGCGAAATCGCGGCGATGAAAGAGGCACTTTCTATCGAAACGGGCGACCTCATTCTCTTTGGAGCCGGTCCTTGGGAGCAAGTCTGCGAAATTCTCGGTCGCGTGCGTCTCGCTTGTGCGGAAATGCAGAAACTGTTAGAAAACAACACAGAGCTGAATTTCCTGTGGGTCACGGAGTTTCCCTTGCTTGCCTTTGATGAAGAAAGCAGTCGCTACGTGGCGGTGCACCATCCTTTCACTCGTCCGATTAAGGAAGACGAAGAGAAATTGCTCAAAGGCGAGCTATCGACCGATCTGCGTGCCAATGCCTACGACGTAGTGCTCAATGGCCACGAGCTCGGCGGGGGTTCCATCCGGATCCACGAGGCTCCGCTGCAATCGGCCATGTTCAAAGCCCTCGGTATTTCCGAAGAGCAAGCGGCGGAGGAGTTCGGCCACATTCTCGATGCCTTCCGTTTCGGCGCACCGCCGCACGGTGGCCTAGCCCTGGGATTGGATCGACTGGTCATGTTGATCTGTGGTGAACACTCGATCCGCGAAGTCATCGCATTCCCGAAAAACAACAAAGGCAATGACCTGATGAGCCAATCGCCTGCGGAAGTGGACCCGAAACAACTGCGCGATCTTCGCATCCAGACGACTGCGAAAAAGCCGTGACGTGATGGAGGCGTTCGGCCTTGCGGATTCGATGCCTAAGGCATGCGGACGAGACGTCCGCGCCACAAGTTCTAGCCTCATCATAGAGACGCTGTAGCGGCTTTGTTTTTGGGGCCTTGGCTTGGTGGCCCCTTTTTCTATCGCAGAGAGCCTCTCTCGGTGGCTCCAAAACTCGTTTCCGAGTCGGCGGGTTTCCTTTCTCATGGCCTATGGATTGTGTTCCCCCAGTTGCTCCTCTCCTCCTCGATCCAACTGCGGATTTTAGGTTTATGATGGCAGCTCGGTGCGTGTATGTTTTCGCATCATTCGCTTGACCTTGTTCCGATGTTTTGTCAGTGTTACGCAGCGCTATGTTACAGCCTCTTTTTTCTCTTGTTGGTGTTGTGTGTGTTTTGCCTATGTCGCTGTCTGCCTGGGAGCGTGAGGATGTTCGCTTTTCCACGATCGAGGAGAAGGCCAAAGAGCTTGCAGGCAAGGACTATGTGGCAGTGGATAAGGAAGCTCTGCCCGGCTGGATGAAGTCACTGACCTATGACCAGTATCGCGACATACGATTTCGTCAGGATCGCTCGTTATGGGCGGCGGATCAGGGGAAATTCCGTGCACAGTTTTTTCACCCCGGCTATCTTTTCCGCGAACCGGTCACCATGCATGAATACACGGACACGCACCGTCAGGAAATCCGGTTTTCGCAGGATTACTTCGAGTATGGCCCGCTGATCACCGATCACGCTGAGGAAAAAGGCGACTCCGGCTATGCGGGATTCAAAATCATCAACGACTTCCACGGCAAGGGTATCATCGATGAGGTCGTGGTGTTCCAGGGTGCGAGCTACTGGCGTGCATTAGGAAAAAATACCCGCTACGGGCTATCAGCTCGCGGGCTGGCGATCGATACGGGCGCCGAGGGCACGCCGGAAGAGTTTCCGCGTTTCACCGAGTTCTGGCTGGGCAAGCCGAAGCCCGAGGATAGTCGTGTAGAAATGTTTGCGCTGATGGATAGTCCCTCGGTGGCGGGAGCCTATCGCATCCGCATCACGCCGGGCGAGGATACCTTGATGGAAGTGAAAGCCGTGTTGTTTCCACGCAAGGCAGTGCAGCGTTTCGGCGTAGCTCCGTTGTCGAGTATGTATTGGTTTGGCGAGAACTCGAAGCGTCGCTTTGATGATTTCCGCCCCGAGGTGCATGATTCCGATGGCTTGGCCATTCACATGGCCAGTGGCGAAAAAGTATGGCGTCCGATCGCGAATGACACCGGGCGTCTGGACTTCAGTTTCTTTTCTGCCGACCATGTCAAGGGCTTTGGCTTGGCGCAGCGCGACCGCCGTTTTGTCGCCTACGAAGATGGCGAGGCCGCGTATCATTTGCGTCCATCGGTGTGGATCGAGCCCACCAATGACTGGGGTAAGGGCAAAGTCATGTTAATGGAAATCCCGACAGTGCGGGAACTGGATGATAACATCGTGGCCACTTGGGTGCCGGATCAAACGCCACAACCAGGGCAGCGCTATGAGTTTTCGTACAACCAGCGCTGGACGCTCAATGGCGACATTGCTGGAGCCAGTGGCACGGTCGTGGCGACGCGCACAGGGGTGCATGAATGGGAACCCGATCAGCGCACGATGATCGTGGAATTCAGTGGCGGGATGTTAGACAAGATCAAGGATCCTGCTGAGCTTACGCCAGTGGTCGAGATCTGCGGTGATGCAGCGCAGAAACTCAAGATCAAGTTCTCTCATGTTCAGCAGATGGAAGGCGGACGCTGGCGCGTGAGTTTCCGGCTCGCCCCATCGACAGAAGGAGCGAAGATGGCGGACATTGGACCAGCGGAAATGCGCTGTTGCCTGAAAAAAGGCGAAGATTTTCTCACTGAAGTATGGGTATACCGAATCCAGCCATAAGCTCGCTGCGTCCGCTGAGCGATACAGAACTCGCCGAGTGGGAGGAGGCTTACATTTCTGTGGAGTGCTATCTGCGCGCCCTGCAGCTGCGCAATCGTCTGCTGGTAGCGGACATGGTGCGGGCGATCCTGTTCCGCGCATCGGACCGCCAAGCGCTCGAACCAGAAAAAGTGCCGCGCCTTTTGGCGATGGAGGAGACTCTGAAAGCAGTAGCAGACTGGACCTCGAACGTGCTGAATGTCGAGCTGCAAGACAACCGTCTGGCGGCGCGAGGGCGACTGGCATTGCTCCTAGCGGATATGCCGGGCAAGTGGCAGCCAGTCTTTCTGGCGCAGCCGCCGTGGCCTGAACCTTTTGTGCAAAAAATGCGCTCTTCCTACCTCGCCGCTGGTCCGCAGTTCGCCGCGCTGACGATGACTCCGCAGCCGCTGGAACTTAACGCCCTGGGCAGTGGTGCCGCGCAATGGTTCGGTATGATGGAACGCCGACCTCTGCTGAAAAAAATGTATTATTTGGGCATCTTAGCCCTACTGGCGGCCCTAGGCTGGATGATCTGGAAAGGCTAACCAATGGAAAAAGACGACACATCATCACAGATCCCGTTTGCCGAAGTAGCTGATTTTTCACACATCATGGATGCGGTGCCTCCGCCGGCGAAAACGACTCGTTTGCTAGAGCAAGAGGTCCCTTCGCCGATTTCACCACCCCCCTGCGCGCCCGTGTTGGTGAGCCCACTGCGTGTGACCCTGCGACGGCTGTTTTTTTTCGGTTCGGTGATACTGGTGAATTTGAGCGCAGTGCTGTGGCTGGCGGACCTGTTTTATCGGCAGGGATTTCATAATTCGCACTACCTCATTCTCGCGATTTTTGCGCTGCTGAATGGCTTGCTGGTGCTGGGATCGTTCCATGCCTTGGCGGGGGTTTGGGATTGGCTGTTCTCATGGCGTGCTGTGCGCATCACCCGTCTCACCGAGCAGCATGAGGGACCTTTGGCGCATCGCTACGCCGTGGTGATGCCGGTCTACAACGAGGACATTGTCAAGGTCTGTGCCCGCGTCGAGGCGATCTTTCGCTCGATCGAGGCTACGGGACGTCTGGCATCGTTCGATTTTTTCATCCTAAGCGATACCACGCAGTTGCCCTTGTGGGTGGAAGAGGAAGTGGCGTGGACGAATCTTTGCCGCAAGCATAATGCCTTCGGCCGCATTTTCTATCGCCGCCGTCGCATCAATGAAAATCGTAAGGCGGGGAACATTGGTGATTTTGTCAAAACATGGGGCGGTCGGTATGAAGGCATGCTGGTATTGGATGCGGATAGCTTAATGGAAGGGCGGGATATTGTTTCGATGGCCCGCATCATGGATGTGAGTCCTCGTCTGGGGATTTTGCAAACACCGCCGAAGCTGATCAACGGCTCCTCGGTATTCACGCGCCTGCAGCAATTCGCGATGCGACTCTACGGACCCTTATTCATTCGCGGACTGAATTTCTGGCAACTGGGACAGGGCAGCTACTGGGGGCACAATGCCTTGATCCGCGTGAAGCCGTTTTCCGAGTTTTGTGAGCTTCCCGCCCTCCCCGGCAAGGAGCCATTCGGTGGAAAAATTCTCAGTCACGATTTTGTGGAAGCAGCGCTGATGGTAAAGGCCGGCTGGGAGGTGTGGCTGGCATGGGACCTGGAAGGAACGTATGAGGAGGCGCCGCCCACCCTGATCGATCACTTAAAGCGAGATCGGCGCTGGTGTCAGGGGAACTTGCAACACTTGTGGTTGGTCTTCGCGCGTGGTTTCCCCTTCCCGTGCCGAGCGCATTTGTTCATGGGCATCATGGCCTATCTGGGCAGTCCCGTGTGGTTCTTGTTTTTGCTAATCAGCACCTGGGTGGCATGGGACTTCCGCAGCAGCAATCTCAGCCAATTGCCTTATGAAGGCTACGTCGGCGAATACCTGAGCATCAGCGGTGCGGAGCAAGCGTGGTATTTGGCAGGCATGGTGCTGCTGCTATTGTTCCTTCCAAAAATCCTCGCCTACGTCGGCACCGTGCTGCACCCGCGCCGACGCAAGGGTTTTGGCAATACGTTTTCTCTCACCGTGGGCGTGATGATGGAGGCATTGCTATCAGCACTCCTTGCTCCTTCCATCATGGTGTCACACACCCTAATGGTTGCCGGTATGGTCATGGGTCGCTCCGTGAATTGGGGAACGCAAACACGAGAAACGGATGGCACGCCTTGGATGGAAGCGATTCGTTACCATGGTCCGGCGATTCTGTTAGGCCTGGCGTGGTCGGCGCTGGCTTGGTATATTGGGCAGTCATTTTTCCTCTGGATGACCCCCATTCTCGCCGGCTTAATACTGGCAGCCGCCGTATCGGTATGGACTAGCCGGTCGCGCTACGGTCGCGCTCTGCAACGTCACAAAATTCTCGCCACGCCAGAAGAGTTAGTCCCGCCCGAAGTCATCCGTCTGACAGATGGTGCGGTTGCCGCCGTGGATGTCGCACTCACCGCCCAATCTCCTGCGCGCGAGGGCGTAGTGGCTGCCGTGGTGGATCCATATGTCAATGGAGTGCACGTTTCCTTGTTAGAGACCGATGCGCAAAACCATCCTGAGGAGCTCACGACAAAATGGCTGAGTGAAGGACCGGATTCGCTAAACAAACAGGAAATGGCGGAGGTGATGTATAGCGCTCAAGCCATGCTTCAAATGCACCGCAATGTGTGGTCCTTACCATTCGATCAAATGCACATCCGATGGAGCCGCGCGGTGGAAAGCTATCGCACTCGACTGGAGGATTTCTCCTCAGCGGAAGGATGAGAACATTCATCGCGATGATGGGTAAATTCCCTCTCCTGTCTGCATATTGCATTGATTCATCCGAAAAATCTGCGAGAGCTAGTTGTCAGAAAGTTTGATTGCCATGAAACGATTGATCATCACCAAAACACCGAAGTGCTATGTGGGCGGAGCGTTCATCCGTTCCGAAAGCGGACGAGTGGAAGCATGGCAAGATCATCGGGGTGAGTTTTTCGCGCACATGCCCGTTTGCAGTCGCAAGGATCTGCGCAATGCCGTCGAAGCCGCCCTCAAGGCCGCTAACAGCTGGGCGAGACGCAGTGGCTACAATCGCGGACAAATCCTCTACCGACTCGCGGAAATGCTGGAGGCGCGCGCTGCGGAATTGACCTCCGCACTGGCTCTCGATGGACGCTCGTTACGAGCGGCAGAGAAAGAAGTGAGCGCCACCATCGATCGTTTGGTTCATTACGCAGGCTGGACGGACAAGTATCAGGCACTCTTGGGTAGCGTAAATCCCGTGGCATCACCGCATATGAATTTCACTCTTACCGAGCCCATGGGTGTGGTGGGCGTTATCGCGCCGGACGAGTCGCCCTTGCTCGCCTTGTTGTCCTTGATCCTACCGGTCATCACGAGTGGAAATGCAGTTGTCGCGCTGGCATCGTCCACGCATCCCTATCCAGCGATTTTACTCGGAGAAATGTTAGCCACCAGCGATCTTCCCGGAGGCGTGGTGAATTTGCTTAGCGGGCATCGAGCGGAGTTGCTGCCTACCTTCGGCACTCACGAGCAAATCCGCGGACTCAGTGCCGTACTCAGCCCCGAAGAACGCCGCGTTCTGGAACTAGGTGCGGCGGAGAGCGTCAAGCGCGTCAAGGTGCTGACCTGCACTACGGGATGGGATTGGTTTGACGCATCGTCGCAAGGACTGGAATGGATTCATGCTTTTGTCGAGAGCAAGACCACCTGGCATCCCATTGGCGTCTGAAAAGTGGTAGGCAGAGAAAACCAGTAAGCACTTGCAAGACTGGCGCAGTCTCTTCCGTTTGTTAGTCTATGATGATTGGCCGATGGATTCTGTTATTTGTGCTAGGTGCGTGTGGATTGTCCGCTACCGAAACATTTGAGGCAGTAACGCCTCAGCCCGTGCGAATGCATTCCCTTTCCACCGGCGCACTGCATGCGGCGGAGGGACATGCGGAGATTGTGAACGGTCATGGTCGTTCAGGGAATCAGTGTTTGTTGCTGATGGGTGGCACGAATCGCACAGTGGAGTGGCAATTGCCATCCGCACGGCAGAAACAAAGCACACTGGAATTTTGGGCCGAGCGCTGGACACGTGCCGCACCATTTGTCTTTCATGTGGAAGCACGTATCGGAAAAGAGTGGCGCAAGATCGGAGAAAAAAACGACATCGCCATCGGCGGATTTTTGACGCAAATACGCCTGAGCATTCCAGCTGGTGCGCAAGCGCTGCGCTTGATCTGCTCCAGTAAGGCTGGCTTACTGATCGATGATCTGCATTGGCAAGAAGATGCGCCTATGCGCGTCACAGGTATTAGACCCCTGACACCCATCACGCCTGTGATGCTGCGCGCCGTAGATCAACCGGTGATGGGCTTCGAAGTCAGCAGCGAGGGCAATCTCGATGCACCTGCGCTGGAATCGATCACGCTTGAATTGATGGATGGCACCCGCGCGACGGACATCGCCGCGATTTCCGTAATGCACGGTAGTAATACAAATAAAGAAAAATTAGTAATTAAAATCGCATCAATCGAAAAAATAAGCACACGCATGACCATTCCCGTGCAGCAAAAAATTATCGCAGAAGAGGGACCATACTGGCTCGCGGTGACCATGAAAGACCAGTCATCGATCGATGGACGCGTGCGTTTCGCCCTGCGTGAAGTCAGGATCGGCGAACGAACTTTTCCATTCCGCGATGCCGTCAGTGTCCCGCAGCGCATTGGCGTGGCAGTGCGCAAACGCGGCGATGACAAATCGAAATTCTATCGCATTCCCGGTCTCGCGCGCAGCAAGAAAGGAACACTGCTTGCGGTCTACGATGTGCGCTACCATCATGCAGGCGACCTTCCTGCGGATATCGACATCGGCATTTCCCGCAGCACCGATGGCGGACAAAGCTGGGGCCCGATGATCATCGCGATCGATCAAGGTCGCGATCCGAGTCACAGCTTCGACGGCGTGGGCGATCCGGCGATTTTGTGCGACGAAGTAACTGGTCGGCTCTGGGTGGCGGGCTTGTGGAGTCACGGCAAACGTGCTTGGCATGGATCCGGTCCTGGATTGACGCCGGAAGAAACTGGGCAGTTACTCCTCGCATTCAGTGATGACGACGGTGTGACATGGTCCACTCCGCGCAATATCACCAGCTCCGTGAAACATCCCGCGTGGCGACTGCTGCTAAACGGGCCGGGTGCGGGCATTTGCACCAGCGATGGCACTCTCGTTTTCGCCGCACAGTATCGCTCAGCGGACGAACCCGCAACGCAGGGTAAGCCGTTTTCTACCATGCTCTCCAGTAAGGATCGCGGCGTTACCTGGCAACTGGGATCAGGCGTGAAAATCGACACTACCGAGGCGCAAGTGGTGGAGCTACCGGATGGCAGCCTCATGCTCAACTGCCGCGACAATCGCGGCGGCAGTCGCACCGTGATGGTCACGCGTGATCTGGGGAAAACCTGGAGCGCGCATGCCACCGATCGCAGCGCTCTGCGCGAGCCGATATGCATGGCCAGCCTGCTGCGATGGAAAGAAAACGACGGTACGAACTACTATATTTTTAGTAATCCTGACAGCACTACCGCGCGGCATCGGATGACAATCAAGGTCTCTGCGGATGCAGCTCAGACCTGGCCGGAAAAATGGCATACTCTTTACGATGAGCGCGCGGGATACGGCTACTCATGCCTGAGCCCGGTCGACAGCAAACACATCGGAGTATTGTATGAAACCGCAGGTGATCTGAACTTCTTGCGTTTTCCCATGAAAGAACTACTACAAAAATAGTATTTTAAAGCGCATCCGCGATCTTTAATCCATCCAGTGCAGCACTCACGATGCCGCCCGCATAACCAGCACCTTCGCCACAAGGGAAGAAGCGCGAGAGCTGAGGGTGTTGTAATGTGGAGTCATCGCGCGGGATGCGCACGGGCGAGCTGGTGCGGGTTTCAAAGCCTAACAACAGCCCGTCCTGACCAGTGTAACCGCGGATTTGATTGCCAAACAGCCGAAGGCCAGTGCGCATACGTTTCATCATGAAGTTCGGCATCAGTTCATGCAGCGGCGCGGAGGTGGCGCCAGGAAAATAACTCATCGCCGGCAGCGAGGAGGAAACTTTTCCGCTGAGGAAATCGACGACCCGCTGACCTGGCGCCTTCTGTCCCCCCCCACCCGCTTCTTTCGCCAAGCATTCGAGGTTCTTTTGGAAGGCGATGCCGGAGAGCACGCCGTGCTCCTTGACAAATGATGCCGTGTCTTCCGGCTCCACCGTCACCACCATACCGCTGTTAGCGAATGGGGAGTCGCGACGGGCGAGACTCATGCCATTCACCACAACCTCATCGTCTTCCGTGGCGGCCGGGACAATCCAACCTCCGGGGCACATGCAGAAACTGTGCACGCCGCGGTCGTCAATCTTGGTAGCGAGACGATACCGCGCAGCGGGAAGCAAACGCGGACGTGGTTCACCGCGCGGGATGTGATACTGCACCTGATCGATGAGCGCCTGTGGATGCTCGATGCGCACGCCCACGGCGAAGGCTTTTTTCTCTAACAGAATATTTTTTTGCTTAAGTAGTTGATAGATATCGCGCGCGGAGTGTCCCGTGGCCAGAACCACCGACTCCGCTTCAAAACTTCGGCCGTCCCGACAAACCACGCCGCGTATGATACCGTGTTCGATGATCAGGTCGGTCACCTTGGTCTGAAAATGCACTTCCCCGCCCGAGGTCAGTATCGAATGCCGGATGGCCTTCACCACATTGGGCAGCAAATTCGAACCGATGTGCGGATGCGCATCCGTGAGGATTTTTTCCGGTGCGCCATGGGCGACGAGAATTTCATAAACGGTGGCAACGGGCCCGCGTTTGGTGGCGCGAGTATAGAGTTTTCCATCAGAAAACGTGCCGGCGCCGCCCTCGCCGAAACAGTAGTTCGAATCCTCAATCACTCGCCCCTCCCGCAGAATGGGTGCCAGATCAAACCGGCGCGCGCTGGCATCTTTGCCACGCTCTAACACAATCGGACGTATCCCACGCTCCAGACAACGCAGCGCCGCAAACATCCCAGCAGGACCGAAGCCGATGATGAGCGCGCGTGGAGCCTGAGATGGCAGTGGCGCACAAGTCCAGGCCGGATGCTCATCGGGTGGCAGCGGCTTATCAATGCCCACCTCGAGGCGAAGCTGCACCTTGATCGTCCGCTGACGGGCGTCAATGGAATGCTTGCGTAATTTCATCGACAATAAGCGTCCGACGGGGATCGCCAGTTTTTTCGCCACAGCCTCACGCCGCGCTGATTCGTCCTCGGACAGCGCCAGAGGTAAAATGATGTCCACCGTCTCAACCATACTCGCCACGCCCGACTCAAGCATGAGGCAGGCCCTTTGCAAAGCATCACTTTGCACAGATGATACCACGTCGATCAAGCGAGGGACGTGGATTCGATCTAACAAGACAACAGAATTTCAGAATTTTCTGAATCACCAGATGACTACAACGGGGAGAATGGATGGTTTTGTATCCTGAAAAATGCTGGGATTAAAGCAGCCCTTCCCGATGAGACTGGTCAGCTTACGGAAATGCGATTCACGAAATAACAAAAGCCGCTGCGTATCGAGCAGCGGCTTTTGAACATTACGAACACTAACTCACAGAAATCAGTTGACCGCGACAGCGGAGGATCCCGTCTCACCCGTGCGAATACGGATCGCTTCCTCTACGTGGGAGATGAAAACCTTGCCGTCGCCAATTTTGCCGGTGTTGGCGCTTTTGACAATGGCCTCGGCCACGAGTGAGGCTTGTCCGTCATCGACGATGATATCGATTTTGACTTTGGGTAGGAAATCGACGGTGTATTCCGAACCACGGTAAATTTCCGTGTGGCCTTTTTGCCGTCCGAAACCTTTGACCTCGGTCACGGTCATGCCTTGCACTCCCACTTCGGCAAGAGCTTCTTTGACTTCTTCGAGTTTGAACGGCTTAATGATTGCTTCAATTTTCTTCATGATGGTTCAGGTTGTATTTGTTGTGTAGCAGAGAGCGTGCCAAGTGGCTAATTCTTGATAAATAGGTTTTCGATTTCGCAGTTGGAGCGCTATGAGGCCTAGCGAGCAAGCACCATGTCGGATTCCGCCGCGATCCAATCAGCCACGGGGTCCGCTGGCAAGCCTTGATTGCGACGATGGCACCAATTGAGAAATGCAGCAACGGCTACCTCATCGGCCGTGGGCGTGGCAGGTGCCGCGCGATGGCGTTTGGCGCGGCTCGGTTTTTTCTCAGGATCGCCTGAGGCTGGAGCAGGAATTTTTTTGCCGCGCGATGGTATGGCCGCATCGCGCGCGTCTTTCATCGAAGTTTTTGCGCCCGTGGCTGCTGAGGAACGTGAGTTACGCGTTTTCGATGGCTCTTTTTTTTCTTTCATAATCGTCAGGAGTGTAGCTCATGGAAAGCAACATTCATACCAAAGCGAAATTTCCGCAACTGATGATTGATCTTAGGGTAAGGTGCCGTATGATGGAGGCATGGAAGGGCGTTTCGATTGGCATGTGCCCACGCATGTGCGTGGCCGTGAATCGTTTTTGCCTGCCACCGACCGCTTGGGCTGGTGGATCGTGATTTCCTTGTGCGCCGCCATCGTGCTGCATATCATTTTGTTCATTTCCCTCGGTCACGTGAAAATGGGCATCGGCTGGACCACCACGGAGGAGTTAATCACTGAGCCGCTGGTGGTGCGACCGGTCGAAGAAGATCTCCCGCCGGAAATCCTTCCTACAGAAGCGGAAGTCCTTACCCCAAAGCCCGACCGCACGAAGCTCGTGGATGACGTGGAAATCCTTCAGTTACTGAAGGAGCCAGAGCTCGAGATGAAGCCAGAGATCTCTGAGGCTTCTTTCGATGCAGATCTTAACGTCGAGGCTCCCGCTCTAGCCGGCGACCCCGCGGGTGACAAGATCGATATCGCCGGCGCGGTGGAAATCGCCGCAGAAGATTGGGAGTCGCTCGGTAAAACGGAGGCGCTGAGTCCCATGGCCGCCCAAGGACAAATGATCGTCGACCCCGGCAGCGATATCGCAGAGACTGAAACCCTCGACTCATTTATGAGGGATTTGATCAAAAAAGGCAGTGCGGGCAAAGCGGTGGATGGCAAACTCGACGGCACTTCCTCCCTGGATGAAATCGCCGGTCTTCCCGAAAACGTCCTCATCACCAAAACGACGATGTTACCGGGAGATTTGTTGTTTGAATACAACAGCGCCGAACTTCGTAGCAGCTCGAAGGTAGGCATGCAGAAAATTGCTTTGGTGATGGACCTAAACCCACAGCTCTACTGCTGGATCGAGGGACATTCGGACTTGTATGGCGGCGATGATTTTAACTACGATCTCTCACTGCGCCGCGCTGAGTCCGTGAAGGCTTTTCTCGTCGGCATGGGCATGGATCCGCAGAAAATTCGCACGAAGGGACTCGGGAAAAACCATCCCATCGTCGCACAAGGTTCGCAGGAAGAGCAGTCGATTAATCGTCGGGTGGAAATCAAAATGCGAAAAACCATCCCGCAGTCGGATGAACCCTTGCCGCCGCGTGCGCAAATCGTCGAATCTCCACCCGAACCCGCCCCGCCAAAAGCAACGCCCATCCGAGTCAAGCCGATGCGGGCACTTCCCGTCGAAGAAACTGTTCCCGATCCGCCCAAAGTAGCCGTGCCAGTGTCAGAAGAGCCCGAGCCGCCCAAGGCCGCTCCAGTGGAAGAAGAAACCCCGCCCCGCGCCGCGCCTGTCGAGGAAACCATGCCACCGCGCGCCCAAGAAATCGAAGAATGACTCAATCTCCCAGAGTGCTTTCTTTCACACCCGCCCGCTCCCCCTCAGGCCAAGAATTCCAAGGACGCCGCGCCAGTTGCGAATTGGAAAAACGCAAATCGTTAGAAACTTCTTTGCCGATCCATACGGGATAGTCGATCGCGTGTGTGACGTTCGGCAGCTCAACTTCCGCCACCACCAGGCCCGCATTGCTACCGTGAAATTCATCCACTTCCCACAACATCCCGCCATGCCAGAGCTCGTGCCGTGTTTTTTCGATTAGCCCTTCCAAGCATAACTCTAACAATTCGTGGGCGATGCGGGTTTCCAGAGGAAATTCGATCTCTTCCCGGCTGATCCCCGTAGTGGGGCCTTTCACCGTCATCCAGGCCTCGTCATCGCGCAAGCGAACGCGCACGGTGCGGTGCGGCTCACGCGCTAGGTATCCTTGCTTGATCGCATGCGGCGTGGCGCTCACACGCCAGTCATCCGATACCACCAAAAATTTTCGCTCAATCTCGATCGCCATGCCGTCAGTCGTAAGCAGTGGCAGAAAGAAGCGCAAGGCTCATCATGGTCGGGTGCCCCCCATGCAAAAAAATCTTTTCATTCAATGGGCGAAATCGCTTGAAACAGTCATAGCAAGACAAAGATGGAGCGAAATCACGAAAATCGTTAGGCTAACAGATAATAAACGATTTTTGTTAGCCTAACCAAGGCGAAATGTGAAAGGAAAGTAGAGACAGATTTCACCGATGCACCGTGGGTTGTTCTGACCTGATGGACTACTCCGGCCATGGATTAGGAGCGCCGCAGTTCTAACAAATGCTTCGGGTGATCGATGATGTGCGTGGGGTCACTGGCGTGGAGGGCATCTCGGGAATTGAAGCCCCAAGTCACGGCGGCGACAGCGATGCCGGCTTTTTGCGAGGCTTTCACGTCGCGGATTTCATCTCCCACGTAGAGCATCTCACTGGCATGCAGCGAGAAAGTTTTGCGAATGGCTTTCAGGTGTTTGGCCTTGCCAGTGAGCTTTGAGGTGGAGGAGACAAAAGTGAAATGATCGCGCAAGCCGTGGGTTTCGAGGAAGAGGTTGACGTTCTCCGTGGCATTCGAGGTAAGGATGCCGAAAGTTTCACTACGGCCACGCAGAGCTGGAAGGACGGCTGCGATGCCCGGTATAATCGGGATTTCCGCCATGCGTTCACGCAGCAGGGCAGTGCCACGTTTGAGGAGGGAGGGTACGCGTAATTTCGAGATGTCGAGATGTTTGAGCAGCTCATTCAGGGAAAAATCGCGAAGGGATTCGAGTTCGTGGCATTCCACTTGTCGTAAGCCATAGTCGGGCGCGAGCTGATTGTAGATGCAGCGGGTGTGCTCGAGGGTATCGGCGAGGGTGCCGTCGAAGTCGAAAATGATGGCGCGGTAGTGCATGATCGTTCAGGGCTGGTTGAGGGGAGCAAAGGCGCTGTCGAGCAGCGCCGGTGTGAGGATGTCCTCCACGGCACCGAAGCCGAGCGGGCGGCGGTCGAGCAAGAGTGCTTCATTGAACAATAGTGGTGCGGTGGTGAGATCGTGGTGCGAGGCGATGATGAGACGACCTTCTTTGGCGAGAGTTTCTAGCAAAGCGCTTAGCCGCAGTGACGCAGTGCGGTCGAGGCCAGTGAAGGGCTCATCGAGCAACAGCACGTGCGCCTCCTGTGCCACCGCGCGGGCCAGAAACGCGCGTTGCTGCTGACCGCCGGAAAGTTCGCGGATTTGCCGGTCTTGCAGGTCGTGCAGATCCAGTGCGCGCAGGGCCGCATCCACGGCCTTGGCATCATCTTCGCGGTAGGCACGCCACCAACCAGTTTGCGGATAGCGCCCCATTTCCACCAAGCCACGCACGGTGATGGGGAAGGACCAATCGACCTCCTCGCGCTGCGGCAGGTAGGCGAACTCGCGCGACCAGCGTTTTACTGGTGCGCCGCGCCAGCGGATGCTGCCGGATTGCCGCGGCACCAGTCCGGCGATGGCTTTGAGTAAAGTGGATTTTCCTGCGCCATTGCGTCCGACCAAGGCCACGCGCGTGCCGCAGGAAGTGGCGAACGAGACGTTTTCTAATGCGATAATTTTCCGGTAGGCAACGCCAAGGTTTTCCACTACCAACTCGTGATGATGGTGGTGGTGCGCGCAGCAATCGTGATGAGTCGGTTCATTCATGGCAGTTCCCAAAGGTCATCCATATCGCCACTGGCGTCAAAAATATGCGTCAATGTCTCGGTCCCGGGCGGCTCGAGGCGCAGTTTGGCAAAATAGCGTGGCGCTCCCGCGCTGGCCCACTGGACCTGGATTTGCACGTTACGCGGCATCCTTTGCCACGTCGCCTCCACCATGCTTTCCACGGCAGCGCTCGATTCCCACAACACCTTGTCTGCCTCATCGAGCAGTTCCACATGTTTCGCGGGAGCGGACAGAAGCAATTGAAAAGGCACGATGACTGGCATTTCTGCTGCCGTGGTGACTAAAGCATCCGTGACCGGTGTCTTGCGCGCATGGGTGATGCGCCACAGAGGCAGCGCCGCGAGTGCGAGGCACAGCGCAGTCAACAATGTCCGCAAAATGGGAGATCCTCGCACGCAGCGATCTTGAAATAGTCGCCGCCATTGTGCAAGCATGATGCGTCGGCTCCATGGATTTCGCTAAAAAATCATTCGCCGTCTGGGAATTTTAGGCTATAAGAATGCAGCGAACTCAGCATGACGAAGAAGAAAGTGATTATCATTGGCGCCGGTCCTGGCGGTTTGACTTCGGGAATGATCCTCGCCCATCGTGGCTTTGACGTGACCATTGTGGAAAAACAAAACCGCGTGGGCGGTCGCAATGCCGAGCTCAAGGTGGGAGATTTTTCCTTCGATACGGGCCCGACGTTTCTGCACCAGAAATTCACGCTCGATGAAGTCTTCGCGGAGGCCGGAGCCAAGCCCGAGGACTACATGGATCTCGTGCTGCTCGATCCCATGACACGTTTGACTTGGGGAGATTTGTCGATGGAAACAACCTGCGATCGCGCTCTGATGGAAGCGAATGTGGAGAAAGCTTTCCCCGGTCACGGCGAAGGCTATCGCCGTTTCATGTCCGATCACGCGGTCAAACTCGCTGCGATCTATCCCTGCCTGCAGCGTCCGTATCACGAGCTGAAATCTTTCCTCAGCACCACGCTGATGAAGGCCATTCCCTACGTCGCTACAGGGAAAAGCGTGGTCGATGTGCTGGAAAATTATTTCGCGGATGACCGCCTCAAGCTCGCCTTCACTTTCCAGGCGAAATACCTCGGCATGTCACCTTGGCGCTGCCCCGCGCTCTTCAGCATCCTCTCGTATATCGAGTATCGCTACGGCATTTACCACGTCCAAGGCGGTCTCTGCAAAATTTCCGAGGGCATGGCGCAGCTGTTCCAAAAAAATGGCGGCACACTGCTCCTCCATACCGGTGTGAAGGAGCTGAAATTCTCCGGCACAACATGCACCGGCGTTTATTTAGAAAACGGCGAAGTGTTAGAGTGCGATGATATTATCATGAATGCGGACTACGCCCACGCCGTGACCACCCTGCTGAACGGTCACTCGAAGCCTCCCGCACAATTGCAGAAGAAAAAGTTTTCTTGCTCTACCTTCATGCTCTACCTCGGACTGGACAAGATTTACCAGGACGAGCCGCACCACCACATCATTTTCGCCGACAACTATCGCCACAACGTCGAGGACATCCAAAGCGAAAAAATCGTCTCCGATGATATGTCGGTGTATGTCCGCAACTCTTCCATTACCGATCCTCACGTCGCACCGCCTGGCCAGTCTGGTCTCTACGTCCTCGTCCCCACCATCAACACCCGTCACGGTTTCGACTGGGAAACTTACAAGCAGGAATATCGCGACAAAGTCATTGCTCGCATCGAGGCCAAGACTGGCATGAAAGACCTGCGTCAACACATCATCGCCGAGCGCATTTTGACCCCGCAGGATTGGCGTGATGAAGGCGATATTTTTATGGGAGCGACCTTTAACCTCGCCCACACGCTCGATCAAATGCTCTACCTACGCCCACACAACCGCATGGAGGGTTACGAAAATTTATTCCTCGTCGGTGGCGGCACCCATCCGGGCAGCGGACTACCAACCATTTACGAAAGCGGACGCATTTCCAGCAATCTCCTTTGCGAGCGCCATAGCGTTGCCTACGAGCGCGTCGATATGGCCCCTGCCTTCTTGAGCTCAGCAGGGTAACACGTCTGCTTGCAAGAGGTTAGGCAGAAGGTCCTGCGATTCTGATCCCTCGCTCACTCGTAAGCGAGATGTTGCTTGGCATCCCGTGCGCATAAAAAACCCGCACTCGTGATCCACGAGTGCGGGTTCTGTAAGAATCAGACCTTTGGTTATTGACCAGCAGAAGGTTCTGGCGGTGCGGGAGGTGCAGCAGCTTCGGCAGCACTTTTAGCGGCAGCTTCGGCAGCAGCTTCAGCGGCGGCTTTGGCCGCGGCCTCGGAGGCGGCAGCAGCATCTGCAGCGGCTTTGGCAGCGTCCGCAGCAGCCGTTTCAGCAGCGGCTTTGGCGGCATCCGTAGCTGCCGCTTCAGGTTGGGGAGCTGCTTCTTTGGCAGGTTCGACGGCGGCAGCTTCGGTAGCAGCAGGTGCCGCGGCTTCTTTGGGTTTGCAAGATACGGCAATCAAAGGCAGCGTAACGATCGTGAGGATAATACTAAGTTTCATAAGGGTTCTCTATGGTTGTTTTTTGTAGACACTTTATCTACTGAACAAAACTAGTCATTTTGTCAGCGAATGTCAAAGACCGAGTTGAGTTATTTACCCATGCTGTCATAGTCGCTTAGTGAATATGCACGAAGTGATGTGTCCGAGCTGTGGCGAAATGTTTGAAGTTGTCGGCCCAGCAGAGCATGAATGGCCGGCGGAATGGGACTACGATTGCGAAATTTGCTGTCGCCCCATGCTGATTCTCTTTGAGGAATTCGGTGTGTATGCCAGAGGCTTAGGTGAGTAGCTTTTGTAAGATCGATCCAACCCGATTCGTAGCCAAGGCATGCCTCATTCCCGTGATGCGCGAGATTTGATACTCGATCGTCGAGATTTCCTGCAGCGTTGCGGCATGGGATTCGGCAGCTTGGCGCTGGGGGGGCTAATGCCTGCAGCGCAAGCGGAGTCGTCCGCTCGTGTCACGGGGACGCCTCATTTCGCGCCGAAAGCCAAGCGCGTGGTGCATTTGTTCATGAATGGCGGCCCCTCGCAAGTGGACACCTTTGACCCCAAGCCAGCGCTACAGCAGCGGCATGGCATGTCGATTTCACTCGAGGGACTCAAAACCGAGCGACCCACCGGTGCCGCGCTGCGTTCGCCCTTCTCCTTTGAGCGCTACGGCGAGAGCGGGCTGGAGGTCAGCGAGCTCTTCGCTCATACCGCACGGCATGCTGATGACCTGTGTGTGATTCGTTCCATGCACGCGGATGTGCCGAACCATGAGCCGTCCTTGATGCTGATGAATTGCGGTGACGGCCGACTGCCCCGCCCGTCCATGGGTTCGTGGATCAGCTACGGATTGGGCAGCGAAAATGAAAACCTGCCTGCTTACGTCTCGCTCTGCCCCGGCGGCATGCCGATCAAGCGCGCGGAAAACTGGCGCTCGTCTTTTTTACCGGGTCGATTCCAGGGCACCTACTTGGACACATCGATCCAGCAAATCGACCAAATGATCGAAAATCTGAATCACCCTCATGTGCGTGATCGTCGTCAGGAGAAGCAACTGGAATTTCTTCGCCAGATCAACCAAACGCATCTGGAGTCACGCCAATACGACCCGCAACTCGAGGCACGCATTCGCAGCTTCGAGTTGGCGTATCGCATGCAAAGCGAGGCAACGGATGCCTTCGACATCGAACGTGAGCCACAGCACGTGCGCGATCTCTATGGCCCAGGAAATTTTGCGCGTCAGTGCCTGATGGCGCGACGATTGCTCGAACGCGGAGTTCGTTTCATCCAGTTGTGGCATGGAAAGGGGCAACCGTGGGATAGTCACGACGACATAGAGGACCACCGCCGCCTCGCCCGTGAATGCGATCAAGCCATCGGAGCCTTTCTCAGCGATCTGAAAATGCGAGGTCTACTGGAAGAGACCTTGGTCGTCTGGGGAGGCGAATTCGGTCGCACACCCGTTGTGGAGCTACCTCAAGCCGGCTCGAACAAGGGAGTCATGAAAGGTCGCGATCACAATCACTATGGCTTTACGATGTGGATGGCGGGCGGTGGCGTGAAAGGCGGCCACGTGCACGGAAGCACTGATGAATTCGGCTTTGCTGCTGTGGATCAGCCCATGCATGTTCATGATCTGCATGCGACCATCCTCCACTTGCTAGGAATGAATCACGAGGAACTGACCTATCGTTATTCTGGTCGCGATTTCCGCCTGACAGATGTTCACGGGAAAGTGGTCGAATCGATCATTGCGTGACATTTTTTACCTATCTTCCGTAGATTTTTTCTCTCGGCGCGCTACTATCTTCCTCGTACGATGGTCTACAACACTCCCATTCAGCAGCATACCTTTGCCGCCATTGACTTCGAGTCCGCTGGGGCCACCACGGGCCATACCGATGTACCGATCCAGATCGGTATCGCTCGTTGGACGCCGGCGGACGGTTTGGGTGAGTCATTCGTATCGTATTTATGTGCGACCAAAAGTATCACCTGGAGTGCCCAGAAAGTGCACGGTATTTCCCTAGCAGATCTCTCAGAGGCACCAGAACTGCTTTCTTTGTGGCCTGTTGTGAAGGAGCACTTGCAGAATCGTATCATCGTCGCTCACGGCAAGGGCACGGAAAAGAAATTCCTACGCGCCTACCCCGGGCATGGTTTCGGACCTTGGGTGGATACCCTCTTGCTCGCCAGAGCTACGTGGCCGCAATGGTCAGATCATTCGTTAGGTTCCCTCTGCGATCACCTTGATCTCACTCCCAAGATACAATCCGCGTGCCCCAACAGGCAGTGGCATGATGCCCTGTTCGACTCCGTGGCCTCGCTGCTTTTGTTAGAAAAAATCCTGCACCTGACCCAAGCATGGCAAGCTCCCTTGCAACACTTGCTGCAGCCCGATCAATCCGTTTGGCACAAACATCACAGCAACCGCAGTTGAGGCCGACTCCTGCCATCGTCGTATCCTATGATAGTCAAAGTGGTGACCTCACTGCCAAGAGCACGATCAGCGGAATCAGTATAAAAAGACGGATGGCTCATGACGCGCGCCCTGCGTGCCTGATTCGCGGAGCTTTTCTCGGTGGATGGCCTATGCTACGGGCTCGCGCCGAAATGGTCATCGCAATTTTTCTTCTATAGAATGCTTGGCGAATCGCATGCCTTCCTCTATCCTCTGACCAATGGATATCCTCATTGCCGTTCCCGAAACTTCCCAACCTAGCACACTGCGCGCGGTCATCGCCGCTCTGCGTAGTCAAAAACTTGAGGTTACTCATGATCACAAAAACTGGGGGGACTGGATTCGTATTGATGGCTGTGAGACAGTCATCAGCATCGAAGTCGCGCACGGTCTTACGAGCTCTGCGACGATCGAATTTTGCGAGGATGACTCAGAGGACATCCTTCCTGCCGTTTATCGCGCCTTCGACCAGATCGGTTGGATCGGCATAGATGAAGATGGGGAATATCAACTGGTTTGACCGACACAGCTCATTGTTATTTTGGCCAAAAAACCCATCAATCAATTCACGACAAAACGATCCTATCGCATGATCGTGTGGTTGCTGGTGCTCATACTAGCGTCTGTTGCCGCTTTCTTCATCCACCGCTACCGCGAATCGCTGGCGGTCCGATGGCATCGCGTGGTGGGTCAGTTGCCCTCGGAGGAAGCGCCTCCTGCACCCGCGCCGGATGCGGCGAAATGGAAATTGCTTTGCAATGATCTGCAACGCTGGCGAGAACATTACGCAGAGCGCTATCGTCAGGCAAATCACGACGCACAAAAAAAAGCGGTAATCACCGAAGCGCGTGAGTTGTTAGAGCATAGCTTGCCAGAAATCATGCGTTGCTGGCTGGGAACGCCTTGGGATTTCAACGGCACGGCTACGACACCCGGAGAGGGCAAAATTGCCTGTGGCTACTTTGTCACGACGGTGCTGGAGGGTGCGGGATTCCGCATCGAACGCACGACCCTCGCACAACAGGCATCCCAACAAATTCTGCGCACCCTCTTGCCTCAGGACGACCTAAGAATCCGCGTGGGCGTGCCCTACAAGACCTTCCGCTTCGAGACCACCCGCGGCAGGCCCGGTATCTACCTTGTCGGCCTGGATACACACGTCGGCTTCGTAGTCGTAAAACAGCAAGATTTCCGCTTCATTCACTCCTCTGGATCGCAGCCCTGGTGTGTGGTCGATGAAGGATCGGAGCAAGCACTCGTTCTCGAACGCTCGAATTATCGCGTGTTGGGAAATATCACCGGCAATGATGAAGTCATCCGTCGCTGGCTCATGGGGGAAAAATTTCCCACGCAGCGATGACTACGATGAGAGTGAAACAAATCACCACCGCACTTTACTGCGGGCGAGTGCTGGAATTGGTTTTCGCCTTTGCCAGTTCACTGGCGAGGCGCTTGCCGGTAGCCGTCTCGGTGGCATAAAGATTTTTCGTTTCACCAGGATCTTTTGTGAGATCGTAGAGTGCAGGTTTGGCGGGAGCGTTCGGATCTTTTTTGCCAGCCGCTTTCCAGCCATCGGCCAAGGCGAGATTCGGTAAATACTTGTATTGGGGAGTCCGAATCGTAAGAGAGCCCGTGCCACTCATGAGAATAAGATTTTCACGCTTGGGTGCTGTCTTTTCGCCAAGCAGCGAGGGAAGGAGATTGAAGCTATCGGGTAAGGCATCCTTCGGCACAGCGACTTGGGCAGCGGCACAGATCGTGGCGGGGATATCGATCGTGGAGACTAAATCTTCCGATACTCCCGACTGGATGCGCGCGGGCCAGCGCACGATGAAGGGTACGCGATGGCCGCCTTCCCAGAGTTGCGATTTGACTCCTCTGAAAGGTCCGTTAGGCTTGTGCCCACTTTCGGCGCTGACATAAGCGCCGTTATCACTGCTATAGATGATGAGCGTGTCTTTGGCGAGGTTGAGGCGATCGAGGGTAGTGAGAATTTCGCCGATGGAGGCATCGAGTTCCTGGAGCATGTCCGCGCGTTTGCTGAGACCGCTGGTTCCCTCGAAGCGGGGACCTGGAATGACGGGGGCGTGAACATCGTGAGGTGTGAAGAGCAGGAAAAAGTTTTTCTCTTTGTTGCGCTCGATGAATTGCAGGCACTCGCGGGTGAAGGTATCGGCGATCTCTGTATCCTTCCACCAAGCGGATTTCCCGCCCTTACTCCAACCAATGCGATTGCGTCCGGCAGCATAGGGAGTCATGCCTTGTTTTTTCGCTTCTTCTTCGTTGTAAGTGTAAAAAAGCGGGTCGCTGGGATCGAGATTGAGCACCTTGTGATCGCGCACCAACACGGTGGGAATTCGGTCATTCGTAGCGGGAAATCCAAAAAACTCGTGGAAGCCGATTTCCAAGGGACCGGGGCGGAGTTCTTGATTGTAATTCGGCCGAGTGAGGCCGAAGCCGAGATGCCACTTGCCGATGATTGCGTTCTGGTAGCCCGCCTGTTTCAGTAAACTGGGTGCATTGACCATATTGGTGGGAATGAGCAAAGGAGAGTCCCCATTGGCGACACCTTTGTTCAGACCGCTGCCTTCGCGGCGCCACGAATACTGACCGGTGATCATCGAGTAGCGAGTGGGCGTGCAGCATGCCGCAGATGCATGGCTATTGGCGAAGCGCTGTCCCTCGCGAGCGAGGCGGTCAATGTTAGGCGTTTTGACTTTGGTGGCTCCGTAACACCCAGCATCTCCCCAGCCCACGTCATCGGCGAGGATGACAATGATGTTGGGAGTCTTGGGCTCGGCGTTTTCCTGCGCGTGAAGAATCATAGCGTGGCAAAAGAGCAGGATGATGCAAGGGATCGGATTTTTCATAACGAGGTGCTATTTGGAATGGCAGCAGAATGATGTGAGGGGGCGATAGGATGTTGATTATTTTTTCTGTTTAGACCGAGAGTTTTTCTCAGACTTTTTGACCATGTTGATG
The DNA here is from genome assembly GCA_945888515.1 of Akkermansia muciniphila. Classification (GTDB taxonomy): domain Bacteria; phylum Verrucomicrobiota; class Verrucomicrobiia; order Verrucomicrobiales; family Akkermansiaceae; genus UBA956. The sequence goes on from CAMDAD010000006.1 coordinate 108,618, forward strand.
GGCTTGTCGTTTTTCATGATAGCACCGGGAGTGCTGCGGCCGTCGTCGATGAGTTTCTGCATGAGCGTGGTGAGGCGCTTGACGATTTCGGGGTGAGCCTCGGCCACGTTGGTGGCTTCGCTCAGGTCGTTTTGCAGGTGGTAGAGTTCGCGTTTTTCCGTGCTCGCAAAAATCAATTTCCAAGGACCCTGGCGGAGGGAGAGTGTGCCTTTTGCATCTTGATGGATGATGGAATCGCGCACTGGTGACGTGGCGGTGCCAAGAAGATGGGGTAGGATACTGAAGCTGTCTTCGCCCGCATTCTCGGGCAGTGTTGCGCCGGTGATCTCTGCCGTGGTAGCGATGAAATCGGTGAGGCATATCGTGTGATCGCACACGGAACCCGCTTTGATTTTTCCGGGCCATCGGACGAGAAATGGCACGCGATGACCGCCCTCGTAAATTTGAGATTTGGATCCGCGCAAGGGCGGATAAGGTCGATCGGCGGCGCCGTTATCGGCACTGACGATGATGAGCGTGTTTTCCGTGAGCTTCTGGCGATCTATCGCTTCCAGCACCTGACCGAGCATGTAGTCGCCTTGATAGATCCAGTCGCCATAAATGCTTTCTTTTCCCGTGACGCCGCTTTTGCCGATGAACTCCGGCGCGGGAACGACAGGCGTGTGTGGTGGGCAGAGCGGCAGATACAGAAAAAAGGGTTTTTCCGTACGCGCGGGATCGTTGAGAAACTCCACTGCTGTTTGAGCGAGGAGTGGTTGGTTTTCCACTTCCTTGACATGTTGTACGACCTTGTTTTGTTCGATGACCGTGCCGATGTTGCGCGCGTGGGTGAAGCCCTTGAAATAATCGAAGCCAACGGCGTTCGGGCTGCTGACGAGCGTGGTGCCGACGGGGATGGTGTTCTCGTTGCCCGGTTTGCCATTCCAGTTCATGCCGAGATGCCATTTGCCGATGCAGGCGGTGTCATAGCCTTGCTGTTTCAACAAGGAGGCAACCGTGACGCGAGTGGGTGCTATGATCGGAGGAGAATAAGTGGTGAGCACACCATACTGTCCGATACGCGAGGGATAGCGCCCTGTGAGAAGACCGTAGCGGGTGGGTGTACAAACGGACGAAGGTGAGTGAGCGTCGGTGAAACGCATGCCCTCCTTGGCGACACGATCGATGTTTGGCGTTTTGAACTCGGTGCCATCGCGGTAGCATTTCGGCTGGCCATATCCCATGTCATCGAACAACACAAAAATGATGTTCGGTTTGGCAGCGGGTAGCTCGGCGGCGCTGAGAGCAGATGCGAATAAAACGAATAACAGGTGAAATGTAGCCAGTTTCATAGTTGAGGCTTGGGAATCGTTTGCAGTTTGATGGTGAGTTTTTTGAGGATCTCAGGATGCTTGTTAGAGACGTCGTGCAGTTCTTCAGGGTCGGTTGTGTGATTGTAGAGCTCGGTCTTGCCATCGCTCCAGTGGGTGAATCGCCAATCGTGAGTTCGCACACTTTGTCCGTAGAGTTTTTGTCCGCGGGTGACGAGAGTGAAGGCGCACTCTTTGATGGATTCAGCGGGGTTTTCCAAAATAGGGCGCAGACTTTTGCCGGCGAGTTCGTGCGGTGAGTTGAATCCACAGAAGTCGACGATTGTGGGGTAAAGATCGATAAACTCTACCAACGACTGCGTGACCTGCGCGCCCTTCATGCCGGGGGCGGCGATGAGGAGAGGTGCGCGGCAGGAGCGCTCGAAGAGGGTATTTTTATTCCACCACTTGCGCTCGCCGGTATGGTAGCCGTGGTCGCCAACGAAGATGACAATCGTTTTGTCCCAGAGTTTATTTTTATCTAACACATCGAGCACGCGTCCGAGCTGGGCATCCATGAAACTCGTTCCGGCACAGTAAGCGCGGAAGAGCTCCCGCCACTCAGCTTCGGTGAACTTGCCAAATGCTGCGCCGAGCTCGCCGAAGCCTACGGCCTCTTTACGCACGGGACTGGTGCCTGCAGGATCGTGCCAGGGATCGATCGATTCGAGTGGATAGAGATCGAAGTATTTTTTCGGCGCGATGAAGGGATCATGCGGCTTCATGAAACCGCAGCCGATAAACCACGGAGTATCGCCCAGTTTCTCGATCATCGCCACGGTGGACGCTGCGATTTGCCCATCGGGTTGGTCGTCATCGTGGCCCGCTGCCGCGCCCCATTCGCACCACTTCAGCTGCTCGCCGGTGACATTCCGACCGGCGAGCATTTGTTTGCCAACTTTCGTGGCCTCGTAGGCTTGGGCGCTGTGCCATGATTTTCCGGCATCCATCCACTGTTGCTTTTCTGAGTCATTCTTTCCGCCCAAGTGAAAAATTTTCCCAAACGCATGGGATTGCCGGCCGTTGTTTTTGCAGAGCTGCGGCAGGGTGATGAGATCGGGCCGCTTCTGGCGAAAGAACGTATTGTTCTCGACGACGCCCGTTTGCTCTGGCCGCAGACCTGTGAGCAGCGAGGTACGACTGGCATTGCAGACGGGATATTGCACATAGGCTCGCTCGAAGCTGGTGCCACGTGTGCGGAGCCGATCGAGGTTCGGCGTCTTAACGACATTCCGGTCAAACGCACCGCCAAAGTCGCGAAAGTCATCGGCCATGATGAGGAGAACATTGATTCGTTCCGCGGAATGCAGTCGAGCGAGCGGCAGCAAAAAAACGAGGAGGATCAGTGGGTATCGAACGAGTTTTTTCATCAGTCATGTGTGCTTGTAGCCAACGGTCGAACATTATTTTCATATTTTTTCTTGTCAGGACAGTTAAAATACGATTTTGTTCTCTCGAACACTGTTCATCAGATGAGCTCGATCAACCTAACCACACGCCAGCAAGAGATCCTTGAGTATCTCAAATCGTCGCAGCGCAAGACCGGCATCATGCCCTCAACGCGGGAACTCCAGCATTATTTTGGCTTCGCAAGTCAGACAGCGGCGATGAGCCACTTGCGCGCTTTGGAAAAAAAAGGTGCCATCCAACGCTTGCCGGGCAAGGCTAGGGCGGTGGCATTTCCAGATGAACTCGATCGCGAGGAAATTATCGATATCCCGATCTATGGTCGCATCGCGGCTGGTTACGGTGATGACACTTCGCCAGAAAAAGAAGGATGCCTATCGATCGATATCCGCTCTCTGGGCATTCAGCGCTCGGCTCGGACCTTTGCCCTGAAAGTGCGTGGGGAATCGATGGTGGACGCGCATATTTGCGATGGCGATGTCGTCATTATGGAGTTCCGTGAACCGCGCAATGGCGATGTCGTCGCGGCCCTGATCGACGGCGAAACCACCCTGAAGCGCTACGTTGTGGAAAACGGCAAGCCATTCCTCCATGCCGAAAACAAAAATTTCCCGGATCTGATTCCCGCACGGGAGTTGATCGTGCAGGGCGTCTTGGTGGCTCTGTTACGGCAGGCTGCCTAGAAATAAACGCCGTATTTCATCATTGCATGACGATGATGGAGCCGACGTAATCGTAGATTTCTTTTCGCACCTGTTGGTAAGAGCGAGGCTTGGTTACGGGCGATTTTTTGCTGATGCCACCTCTTCTGTGTCTAGACTCACGCCAAAGGGACTGCCAAAGGTTTCCCGCAAAAAGCTATGATCGGGACACAAAAAAGCAGACCTCCCCGTGTCGGGAAGGTCTGCGTTTCGGAGAAACCATTATTTCTCGTAGCTCACTACAGGAGCGGCGGGGAACTCGCGGAACTTAGGCAAGCGTTTCAAGCCGGGAGCTTTGGAGTCGCTAGTGCAGCAAATGCAGCAGGAACTGGAGATCATGGCGGTAGCTGCCAAGGCGATGAATGTCAGGGTGCGGATCATGTTGGTAGTGTTTTTTGGTTAGTGAACAAAAGGGAAGATTAGGCTTTGGGGGCTTGGTATGTGGGCTGAGGCGGAGCTTCCACCGATTTGCTCGCACAACAGGATGTCAATACTCCCAAAGGGAAGAGCGCGACAAGTAAGAGTAAGAGCAATTTCCTCATGATAACAATTTCACCCGCAACGGGCTGAACGAAAAACTAGCCATCTCGCGGTGCAGTGCAAGGCAAAAAACAACAAGCTGCTGGAAAAGTGAGAAACGACCGTTTCATCGAGAAGGAAAATCGAGGAGTCCCCGATCGCTCGCCTGTAACACTTGACCCATTCGGACCGAAAGCGAGGCCAATGTCCACGTTACCCTTCCGATGAGCGGCCTCATCGGTCATCTGACCGCATCAGTCTGCGCCCATTCCCTAAGCATTCTTTCCGCATGGGACTTACGATGGTTTCCGTCATCGTGCGCGTGAAACAATCCCACGATTGCGCCTGCGCGCGATGGCCATGCCGGAGTTTCTCATTGCCCTGCTGTGGGCTGAGGCCTACTTTGTCCCATCATGCAACGCAGACCATTTCTCCAAACATTGTGCGGAGCATCGCTCGCCACCGCTTTTGCACCAGCGCAGGAAACTCCGAAAAAACTCGGCTGGGCTCTCGTCGGGCTCGGCTCTTTAAGCACCAACCAAATCGCTCCGGCTTTGGCCAAAACAACGAACGCGCGTCTCGCCGGAGTCGTGACGGGAAGCCCCGAAAAAGGCAGGCAGTGGAGCGAAACACATGGCTTCGATGCCAGCCATATTTACAGCTATGAAAACTTTGATCGGATCATCGATGACGCCGACGTCGATGTCGTGTATGTCGTCTTGCCGAACTCGATGCATCGTGAATACGTCGAGCGCGCCGCGAAAGCGGGTAAGCATGTGTTTTGCGAAAAGCCGATGGCGAACACCCCCGACGATTGCCGCAAGATGATCGAAGCGTGCACTGCAGCCAAAAAAATGTTAGGAGTGGGTTATCGTTGTCAGTTCGAGCCCCATCATCGCGAGGCGATGCGCCTAGCGAAAGAAAAAGTATTTGGTGAAGTGATGCACATCCAAGCCAATTTCGGATTCCAGATCGGTAACCCGAAGCAATGGCGACTGCGAAAAGCCCTCGCGGGCGGCGGGGCCTTGATGGATGTCGGCATTTATGCCCTGCAAGCGTGCCGCTATCTCATGGGCGAGGAGCCAGTCGAGGTGTCGGCGATCGAGACAAAAACGGATCCCGTCAAATTTGCTGAGGTTGATGAAACGATCAATTGGCAGATGAAGTTTGCTTCAGGACGCAGCGCGCAGTGCACTACCACGTACCTTTTCAACGGCTACAACGATTTTACGGCCGTTTGTCAACGTGGCAAATTCGGGTTGGAACCAGCATTCGGATATTCCGGCTTGAAATTGTTTTGCAGCGGTGGAAAAAACCATCTCGACATCCCAAACGTAGATCATTTCCAGTTAGAAATCGAGGCCTTTTCCCAAGCCATCATCGAGGGCAAAGAGTTCACTCCCTCGGGTGAAGAAGGCCTACGTGACTTACTAGTCATTGACGCCATCTATCGCTCGATTCACAGTGGAAAAGTAGAAAAAGTAGCTACATTGTCATAAAACGATGATTCGCTTTTTACGACTTATGTGTCTATGTCGAATAAACTGATCGCATCATGAAATGACGACGCATTCCGTGACATGACCGTCGTAACTTGTGATACATTTATTTCTTGGCGAGCGCCGCGGTGATGGTGTGGAAGGCTGGTTTGGGCTTGGCCTCGCGGTCGAAGAGAAGTCCGTGGTTGACTCGCACCCATGGCCATTGATTCAGCCAGCTGTGTCGGTCGCTGATGCCCCAGACCGTAACGCGATCCATGTGCTTGCGGTTGGCCAATACGGCATCCATCACTTCGCGATAGACCGCTGCCTGCTTGGCAAGAATTTCCTCAGGGCAACCATTCGCGTAGGGGTCTTGCTGGTTCGCTTTCTCGCGGGTTTTTGGGTTCCAATGCAGAGCGCGCGGAATGACATCGACGTCGAGCTCGGTCAGCGCGCATCGAAATCCTTCCGCCGCAAACTGCTGGATCATGTTGTCGAGGTTAGCGGCGGCTTTATCACCGAGTTCGAGGTGGCTTTGGCTGCCTACGACATCGACCTTACAGCCCTTGTCGCGCAACTTGCGCACAAAAGCGAGAATGGCCTTGAGACGATCGGGACGTTCGACTGCAAAATCATTGTAGGTGAGCTTTGCCTTCGGATCGATTTCAGCCGCCATTTTGAAGAGTCGCTCTGGGTAATCGGCTCCCAAGATTCGCGTGAGGTCTGTCTCGCGATAGCCAGGCGCGGGGACTTCGATGAACTCATTGAGCACGTCCCATGAATCCATGCGCCCCGCATAGCGCCCGAGAAGTTTTTGTGCATGCTCTTCGATTCGTTTCCAAACGAGCTTGGTATCTGCTTCTTTTTCGCCGTCCTTAAAAAGCCAGGCAGGGTAGTTTCCATCGCGGTTGAAAAGGAGCGTGTGTCCCACAACTTTCTGCTGATGTTTGGTGGCGAAATCGACCAGTCGATCCGCCGCTTCGAAACGGTAAACACCTTCTTTGGGGCAGAGATATTGCCACTTCATGCAGTTCTCGGGAGTAACGCTATCGAACTGGGTGGTGAGAATGTTCATCTCCTCAGGAGTGTAGAGCGTATCGAATTTCGTCTGCACGGAGGTTCCCATCAAGGGCCTGCCCTCAGCGAGTATGCGCAGCGAGGCATGCGTGGTCTCTTGCGCTGAAGATCGATGTGAAGTGAGCAGGAAAGCGCTTGCGGAAGCTCCACAGAGAAAACTCCTGCGGGTGAGTGGACGGGAAACAGGTAGGTTGTTGTCTTTCATAAAGTTGATAGAGGATAGCTGACCACTTGCTACGCATCAGCACAGATCCACTGAGATCGCCGAGGACAATTCCTCTAAAGATTGGCGGCGGAAGCAAGAATAGATCGTCATTTTTACGTGCGATAAAAACGTTTCTTCCGAAGTCATTCCTTGATCCCATGTTCGCGGGCGAAGGCCTCGACTACTTCTCTGTTGTTATCATAGAATGCTTCGCCTTTTTTCATACCTTGATAAATCGTTTGCAGCGCCTTGGTGCGGTCGGGGCCCTGCGGGATGGTCTCAATCCACTTCATCGCGTTCTCAGGATCATAGGGGTAGGCCTTGGCGGCGTAGGCACTGGCGACTGCTGATTTCTCCGGACTGCTGGGCGCGTAATTCAGCCATTGGCCGACGGCGAGGTAGTCTTTCTCTGTCCAGCGAGTGGCGAGCTCGAAGGCGCGCTCCTTGGAAACCTCATCAGGTATGCCAGTTTTCGCGAGCCAATCGAGCCACTGGCCTGTTTCGCCGACCCGCACTTTCTTTTCCATGTTCTTGGTGGCGGCGACAAGTTCCTCGTTGGATAAATTTGCGGATTGGAGCAATTCGTTCGCTTCAACGAACGTGACCTTTGCGTCGGGACGGTCGAAGAGGAGATCGCTCATCTTGCCTTGCACAAGTTCCCGTTGTTCCGGGGTCGAGGCGAAGGCTCTCATCTCTTCGAACAACTCGGCTCGACCGAGAGGGTTATCCCCATAGTATTGCAACGTTTCTCCGATGTATTTGGTTTGGAATTCTGGCGATGCCTCCGCAAGGCATTGGAATGCAAGCGGGAGATCTTTTTGCTGGCAACAATAGTACATGAGAAACTTGAACGGATCATAAATCACTCTCTCGGGCATGGATTGATCGCTGATGCTAAAAAGTTCGGGATTCTTGCTCATCATTCCGGCCATCTCGACCGGGTATTTCTTGATGAAAACATTCATGACATACTCGTTCACATCACTTTTCATCCCCGAGTTCACCTCGGGCATGCTGTTGAATTCGTCCATAAATTCTTTGATCGCTATGGGGTCAAGTTCTTCCAAGCGACTTTTGATGATCTCTCGCAGAGCGGCGAGTTCTTCCGCGGATGCACCGCCTTCCTTGCGCAAGAAAGCAACATAATCGCTTGCGAGGACTTTCACTTTTTTCTTCCTGCCGAGATCTGCTTTGCCCTGCGCTACACGAAGAGAAGCGGCTTTTGACACGGAGGTAGTCTCGATGGGGAGCGCCGACGCTTCTTTTGCGAGTTGGGCATTGGTCTTCTTTTGGAGAGAGAGTGCTTTGCTTTCCCGCCAACCCAGAAGAGCGGCGATCATGCAGATTACAGCACAAATAATGAGGGATCGCTTCATGCTTCACTTGAGCTTTTCTAACATTTCTTCGCGCAGCCTCTCATCCGTGATCTTGCCCGCCATCACGCGCGCTCTGTCTTTAGGAAAAGGGATGCTCCCGTTCGCACTGCCCTCGATCAAGGGCAGCAATAGTTCGTCGCTCCCGTCAGAACTATGATAATCCATGGCAATCTTCTCGACAAAATCCTGGGCACTTGTCGTCTTTGATTCTGCGAGGTAACTCTGGAGTGCAAATCCTGTCGCTCTGTCAGCAGAGGAAGGGTCGATCCCTTGAATCCGTGCGCGGTATTCGTCGAATTTTTCACGAGACGGCATGCCATACTTGTCTCTCATAGAGCGATACTTGGCAATCTCTGCGAAATGCTGCGTCAAAAGAGCGGAGCGCTCTTCCGGTGTGATACCGAGGCTGTCGAGATTCTTCAGGACATCTTTCGGGGCGGCCTTGCTATCAATCATGAAATGATACTCCGTCAAACTGTTGGTTTTCAGAATGGCCATATAATCTTCCACTGGCATCGATTGACGAAGCAGGTCAACGAAAGCCATGCCATTTTCTTTGGGAACATTCCACACGTAATCAACCAAACTGGCGCGGAGATTCGGCGGAATATTGTTCATTCGTTGCAGAGCGGCAGCCGGATCGGACGAGAGCAAAGACATCATAAAAGCCGCTTCAAAAGGCACCATGTTGGGAGTTTTTCCGTCGAGGGTCTTATCGAAGACATTCGCGGCGATCTGTCTCTCATACCAGGTAGTGGCGGCGGCGGGATCTTTCGCGAGCCATTGATCGAAATCGCCCAACTGGATCGGGCTAGTATCTTCATTCTGGCATTTGGCAAGGAGCTGGCTGAAGGCGAACTCGGGGTTTTTCTTTTTGAGCTGCTGCAGCATCATCGATTCGAGGTAACGGCGAAATGGTGCATCTACGGGGAGTGAGGCCATTTCCGTGTAGGCTCTTGCGAGTTCGTCTCCACTCATCTCGGAAGCCAGCGCTTCGAGTCTTCTGCAGGCCGGGGTGAGATTGAACCTCACTCCCTCATTATTGTTAAAAAGAACAATGGCGTTCCAGTCTCTGGAAGTGCTTACCCAATCGCCGGAGGGCTTGTTTTCCGCTTCCGCTGATCTCATTTCGCGCTTCATCTTCGTGCGCATCGCACCGGAGCGCATCGCCTCGGTGCGATTGCGTTCGCTCTGAAGAACCGCAGCGCTGCGGGATTTCTCAATCTTTTTTTCAAGAGAAAGATTGTCCTGCTCCAAGGTGGTGTTGGAGCTACGCAAGTAGCTAAGCCATGCCACGGCAATGAGCAGCACAACGAGCGGCAGAGCGTAGCGTGTGCTTTTCATGATGCGTTGGTATGCCGTAGGAGTAGGAAGTTCATTTGCTAGTTAGACTATCACCTCTTACCATCCGCGACTCAAATGTCAACGCCCTGCGAGTTGGGCAGAGTGCCTTTCCATGAGTTTCAGCCACGCGGAGAAGCTCAAGGGAGAATGACCGGACCAATGGCATGCACGGTGCCGTCGGGATCCCGGTATTTGAGAGTGTAGGTCCCCGACCTTACGTCGGAAACGTTGATATACCCTGGATAGGCACTTTTGCGTTGGGAACTGCTAAAGCTGGCAGTGACGAGAATGTCTGATCCAGCGACAACGGCATCCACTGCGTCAATCCACTGTCCCGAGTGCACGATTTCTGTCTTACATTCCAGTGGAATTTTGTACGAACCTGCCCCTGACGCCGTAGGCGTGCCGATGGTGATCCCACCTTTGGCAAAAAAGTCGTACGGCTTCTTGTTGGAACATCCGACCAGTGCCATAGTGGTCAGGAAAAATATGGTTTTAATAAGTTGACTCATATAAGTTGATTGGTTTGATTTGCTGTATGAATCGAAAAACTAGATGTTTTGAAGTTCTCGAACTCACTTAGTTCGCAGACGAGCCTTGGCGGCATAGGTTAGGCGAGAGATTGCGGTGTCACGCTTCTTTGTTCCCTATTTCTCCTCAATTGGCAATGGCGAACTCGTTTGAGCCTTGTCCAATGAGTGTCCGTCGGCATTTCTCGCACACCGACGCGGCAGACGCGAAACATGGTTCGATCGCAACGATCAAGCCAATCGCCAGTCTCCCCATAACCTGGTTTTTCGACTCAAATGCGCGCAGGCTTGCCATGCCGCGTGAGTCACAATAGGGTCAGCGCGAAGATACCGAATGAAAGCGCTACGACTCCATGCCACGGCAGGCATTTTGAATAACAACATCATGAGAAAAATCAGCACCAAGATCCCCTCATTCCGCTTCAAAAAGCGAGAGATAAAACTCCTTGAGCTTCCCATGAGACGATTCTCTGTCGCAGTAACCATACTGGCTCTCTCGGTCGTCAGTTGTGTTCATTCACACAAAATCCCCGAAACCGAAAGCAACCGCGCGGCACATGCTTCTCTGGGAAATGCAAGTCATCTCGCGAAATCGACAGAAGCGCGCGCTGTCAGCTACCTGGATGCCGCAAAGACGGCGCTGGAAGGCATGAAAAACTCTGCCACCTTTGAAGACAATCGCCTCGTCTACAACGAAGCTGCCGCACGTCTCACGGTGCTTCTCCGTTCTGCCGCGATGGGTGGCTACTGGGATCGCCCCATCACTCTAACGCATGCAGGCAAAACCTATCGCCTGCGCTATGCTCCAGCCATCAGTGGTGAGCAGTGGGATCCGAAACAATTCACGTCTTTTATTCCTGTCGCAGATGTCCAAAGCAGAGGCATCAAAGAATTGAACACGATCTCTGGGGTGGGTGGGTCCCTCGTCGGTGTGCAGCAACAGTTTCCGCGTCCCGCATTCTCTCCCTTAGCCGGGGTGACCGCAGCGGTAACCGTCATTCTTGATTTCAAAGGCGAGAATGTGACGCTGCGATTGATGAATCCCACCAAAAAGGCCAGCACGACAGTCGCGGATACCCCGCTACCGCTCGAGGCCGATTTCACCGCACCACTCGAATTTTATCCGCACTTCTCAGAGTTATTGGTTGGTTTGATGGGAGCGATCAGAGTGGAGCGTCTGATGGACAGCACTGGCTTGTATATGCCGCAACCGTATGATGCGGATAAAATTCCGCTCATTTTTGTGCATGGTCTCATATCCACCGCGAGAAAGTGGCGTCCTGTCATCAACGAGATCGAGCGCGATCCCTTATTGCGCAGTCGCTATCAGTGCTGGGTTTTTTCCTACCCCACGGGAAATCCACCGGCCTACTCCGCCATGCGTTTGCGCGAGGAATTGGCCAAGGTAAAACAACTCTATCCCGACGCCAAAAAATTCATATTGGTCGGTCACAGCATGGGCGGATTGCTTTCACAAATGCAGGTCAAGAGCTTGAATCGCAGTGACTGGGATTACATCGACGAACGCAAGGCGGAAGCTTTTTTCAGCAGAGTCAAACCCGGTAGCGCGATTCACAAATCTCTGATTTTCGAGGCGAATCCTCACGTGGATCGGGTCGTATTCATCTGCACTCCCCACCGCGGCAGTAACATGGCGATGGGCGGTATTGGAAATTTGGCGAAAAAAATGATCATGCTGCCCAGAGACATCGCTTCGCAAATCAAGTCGACGCTTGGCGACTCCCTCGCCGTGCTGACGGGTGATAGCAAACGGCTGCCTAACAGCGTCAGCGCCCTCTCCCCTACCAACCCCACCCTGAGAGTCTTGGATCAAAAGCCTCTGATGGCTCCTTGCCATAGTATCATCGGCGACCGTGGCAAAGGAGACACGCCGAATAGCACGGACGGTGTGGTCGCCTACTGGAGCTCCTCGCTCAAAGGTGCCGAGTCGGAATGTATTGTGCCGGGACCTCACGGCGCCTGTGAGCTCCCTGAAACCATCGCGGAACTACGTCGCATCCTGCACCTTCAACTGCGACCATGAAAATTCGGCGTATGATTCATAGTGAATGCCTCGGTGGATGGTCTGATGCCGCCATCACCTATTCTGGATACTCGCGGCGAATGATTTGCAGCAAGGAGCGGTTATCATATTCCGTTAGTTGAAACCATCCGAAGTGCAGAGCCACCAAACCAAATCCGAGACCGCCAAGGAATCCTCCAATGTGCGCCCAATACGCGACCATGCCACCACCAGTCATGACCCCCCAAATATCGAACAGCAACCATGCCGCGATGATCAGCCATGCCTTGCACGAAATCGATCCGCCGCGAACGAGGAATAGCCAGAAAAGATAAACTCGATTCAATGGATACATCGCAAATGCGACGCCTATGATGCCGTTAATGGCGCCGCTTGCTCCAATCGCCGGCGATCCATCCATAATGAGGTGAACCACGGCCGCCATGAGCGCGCAGGCGAGAAAAGTCGTTAGATAAATCCCGTTACTCGTATTCGTGCAAATGGCATTTCCGAACACCCACAGGAAAATCATGTTACCCACAAGATGAACGATATCACCGTGCAGCAATACGTGACCGAGCAAACCAGGAAACGAAAAGTCTCGCAGAACCAGCGCAGCGAAAGCCCCTTCCTCAGGGCCGCCGCCGACCAAGGCGATCAAAGATACGATCGAACAAGCCGCCACAATCAGCCAGTTTGCCCAAGGGCGCTCTTGCTGAAGAGTTTCAATTTCATAGGGAATGAGTAGCAGCATAATGATTCGTGCAAGTAGGATCAAAAAAGGGGCGATCCCGTATCGCCGCGTAAGTTGCCGATCAATACTCAGTCTCGCCCGCTTATGGCAAGGAAATTTCCCGCTAGCCGCGCTTCTCGGCTTCGACTCATTTGGGCGGCTGTGCTTGCAGTTGTCGCTCTAGCCATTCGGAAAAGTAGACGTTGCTGTTTTTTTCCTCGTCCACGATTTTTTGCATTTCCTTGTCATCCACCTTGATTCCGCCATTGGCTTGGATTTGCACAGGCAACTGATCGATATGGCTGGGGCGCCGTGTCAGCAGAACTTCGATGGTAGATAATTTCCCTTCGCGCCAGATGCCGAAATTCGCTTTGCGCCCGGCGCCGATGGCTCGGATCTTTGCCGATAGTCCTACATTCGGGTCTTGGATGGATTCGGCGTCACGCCATCTGAAATCATTCACTGAGACAATCACGTCGTCGGGGCGGATCGCAAATTTTTCCGCAGGAGAGCCCTTGGACACCGAATTGATGGTCATTCCGAAACAGGGATTTTCTTCGTCAGGCAGGTTAATTCCAAGGGCGCCGCCCATGGAAATGCCGATGTAGCCCTCGCCGAAAAGCCCGTATTCGAGAACTGCGATCGGTTTGAGCAATTGAATGCATCTCTCGCGGATTTCCGGCTCCGCGGATTCCTGCATTCGCTTGAGAAAAAGCGCCTTGGCCTGATCTGGTTCTTTTTCCGCCCATGCGGAGAGCACCTCGCGCGCTTTCTTGCGCCCTTCTTTGTCCGGCGTCAGCATCTGCTCCAGTCGCTGAGATGCATCGGCAGCAGTGAACTGTGAAGGCTGTGGGTCTGCGATCGCGGGCACCACACAGCTCCAACACAAGCCGACCCATGTCAGGGAGCGGATCATCTTTCGCGCGGATCAGTCATCAGTTTTTGAGCGGATTCCAGGATTTTTCTGGAACATCAATCGTGTCGTCTGGCTGGACCTCCACGTTGCGATCCTCGAGGTTATTCAAATCGTAAACGCGGTTGGTCTTGCCGCGCATGAGCAGCACGCGCCTCATATTGCCAAATGGGTTAGGACCGCCAGCTGCGGCGACTGATTGAAAGAGAGTCATCCCAGGCGTATAGGGCTTCGGTCCAGGACTACTGACAAAGCCACTGACCGTGACCATATCTTGCCGGACCGCATCATTGCCAGAGGCACTGATCTGAAACGTGGGCGTCGTGTAAATCTCGGCGCCTTTGTAGAGAGCTTCCAATTTTGCCGCCGCCGAATTCGTGTTCATGCCCGCAAGGCTGACCTCGCCGATCAGAGGCATACGGACGGTGCCCGACCCTGAGACCGAGTAGACTCCATCGATACGGCCTTTTTCTTCCGGCGGTACTCCTTGGATGCGGATTTCGACGCCACGGCCTGCGACAATGTCTCCCGCAGGGCAAAACCACGCAAGGGAAAGCATGGCCAACAAGATTGCAATGTAATGTTTCATAGTATGGTTTGGGTAGGTTTGGTTTTCGATTAATACAGGGTATCACTCTTCGAGGATGGCGGCACAGAAGTGGGCTGGGTAGATCGCTGAACCTTCGGCGCACTTTTCTGCTGGGATACCTGGTTCTCTGCGGGCGCGTAGTAGGTGTAGTAACTGGTGTAATACTGATACTGGCTGTCGCTACGAACATCCACGTTGTTGAGCACCACGCCGATGATGTGACCGCCTACGTTTTCGATCGATTGCTTCACGCGCAGAAGCATGTTGCGCGGCAGCTTGCGGTGTTGCACCACAACGATGGTGAGGTCCACTTCACTGGCAAGAACAGACGCATCGCTCACACCAAGAATGGGGGGCGAGTCCACGAGCACCAAGTCGAAGCGCTGTTTCACGTCCGCAATCAGCTCGGACATGCGTCGCGAGTTCAGAATGCCTGCGGCATCGGATGGCAGAATGCCGGAGGGCATGAAGAAAAGGTTGTCGACCGGCGTCTGGAGAATCACGTCTTCCAGCATCAACTCGGTAGTGAGGTAGTTGGTCAAACCGACCGAGTTATTGATATCGAAAAAGGTGTGCAATCGGGGACGGCGTAAGTCAGCGTCGATCATCAGAGTCGTATATCCACCTTGTGCGCAGATATATGCCAGGTTCATCAAAGTGGTCGATTTACCCTCACCGGCACCACCAGACACCACCGTGAGCGCATTGTCCTCGGGGTTCTTGCGGTTGAACTCGATGTTGGTTCGGAGAATCCGGTAGGCCTCTGCATCAGGAGTCATCCCGCTCTGCTTGTGGAGCAGTCCCACTTCTTTCGGAATCACGGCCAATACAGGCACTTGCAAGTAACGCTCCACGTCTTCCAGCGTCTTGACCGAGGTATCGAGATATTCGAGGAAAAACGCGATACCCAATCCGAAGATCAGTCCCACCACGGCACCGAGAACCAAGTTAAGCGTGACGTTCGGACTTGAGGGAAACTGCGCTACCAAGGGCTCCTCATGCAATTCGATGATGTTTTGCGGCTGCTTGATGTTGATGCGGTCGGTAGAAAGCCTTTCCTTCATCCGATCTAACATTTCCTGCTGGGTTTCGAACTCCTTCTGAACGCCTTGGATATGGGTCATCGCGACGACGTCGCTCACGGCTAATTCCTTGATGGCAGTCAGTCGTTTTTTCAGATCATCTAGTTCCGCAATTTTGGTTTCGCGTTTCAGTTTGAGCGAGTCCTTAAATGATACGACGCTTGCTTGCAGTTGTTTGTGCAGACTCTGCACTGTGCCGCGCTGAGACTGCACGGTGGGGTGCTTGGCGCCCAGACCTTGGGTTTGCATGCCCGAAAGAATCCGCTCCTGCGCTTGATATTCTGGGAAGAGAGCTTTGAGATCCGAACCCGCTGAATCGAGATTGGCGGCGAAGCGGATCACTTCATCCGCATTAAGCGTATCAATCGTTTTAATCGTGTTATCAAGTTCAGACAGCAGAGTCGTAAAACTCTCCACTTGACTCTCCAGCATCGCTTGCATGCCCTGGATCCCTTGCGCTCCGTTGACTCCGGTGATCGTATCCTGAATCATGCGTGGCGCGCGGCGCAGCAGGTTGTCCCGCTGTTTTTTCTTTTCTTCTACGACGTCCGATTGGTCGAGCACGGCTTTCTCCAATTCCCTCATGCCCTCCTCGGCAATCAAACGCTCTTTTTCTTCACGGCGTTTTTTGTAGGCTTCATAGACTTCCTTGGCCACGTCGCGCGCGTCCTCAGCACCTGTGTGCATCACGGAAATTTGGATCAGGTCCGTGCCGCGGATGTTCTTCGCATCCACAATGCCGCGCAGCGTGTTCATCGCTTCTTCCTCGGTCATGTTCCAACGCGTCATCAGTCCAAGGCGTTGCACCGCATACTTGAGAGTGAGCTGTGAGCGAATCACCTCGAACTCGGTCGCGAAAAACTGAGGAGTCGTTTGCTGATTCAAGCCATTGCCATCACCGAAAACAGCGCCAACCCGGGTCGATGGCTTCACCTGCACCACTGCACTGGCCTGGTATTTTTTCGGCATCACATACGTGATGACCGCAGCCGTCATAAATACGAGGAGTAGCGTCATCAAAATCACACCGTAGCGGTTCTTGATTACTTGCCAGTAATCGACGGCGTGCAGCGCGACTTCACTGTTAGAGGATTGTGATTGCATGTGTAGGAAAACGAAAGAGGGTTGATAGGAGAAAAATGTAGCAAATTTTTAGGGTCGTAGTATAAACCTAATACGGACTGGGTGCAACGAAAAACTCTCAGAGAGTCGATAATTCTCGTGACAAAAACGTTAGACGCCGACGCGGGAGAGGAAGCACAAATCAGAAAGGAAAAAGCACCTTCTCACTACAGAAAAAGACTCCCGCCATGCATCGCAGAGCGGGAGTAAACATCTCCATACCGGAACGAGGTGCGGCATGGAATGATTTAGAACGTATAGCTAGCACCAACGCTCAGACGCGTGCGATCGTAGTCGTTGTTCGTGAAAGCCGATGTGGAGTTCGTGAAGTTGATCGAAGCATCTACAGAAAACGCATCATTGATTTTCGTGCGCAGGCCGATATACATGTTTATCAGATCTTCTGTGCGACCTTCGTCAGTGGCAGTTCCACCAATTTCATTGCCGCCGTCATAAATCGTGTGCACGACGTCGAGCCCGCCAAAGCCGGTGAAGCGAGGCGTCAGTTGATACTCGCCCGTGAGGCCGAGACGGAACACTTGCAAGTCACTGTATTCGATAATGTCTGTGCCAATAAACTGCACGGTGTCAAAGTCTTCCATCCCGAAGCGGGTGAAACCGCTGATCGTGAATTTGGAGTTGATTTGCGAACGAACCGTGGCTTGGACGAAAGGACCAGTGGCATCGTCAACACCTTCTACGCTACGCATCTGCACACCGGCACTACCAATGAAAATCGAGTTTTGAGAGAGACGATAATCGACACCACCTGTAATGAAGTGGTTCTGACTGTCGCTGGCATCACCTGTCCATGCCGTGTAGCGATACTCCGCCGTGAGCACAGCGCGCTGATTCCACTGATAACGCATCTGATTGAACACGCTCCAGGACTTCCGATCCGCAAAATCAACTCCGTCGAGAAGTAAGCCAGTGAATCCGAAACCTGAATACGAACCAAGGCGCTCGGTCCAGCGGTAGCCTACGGCGTTATCGGTGCTGTAAAAGAAGTAAGGATCACTGGTCCGGTCATTGGATAATCCCACAGCAAATTGTGGCTCCATCTCGTAGGAGAGAGCGTTACGGGAACTGAAACGGAGACGATCGTCGAAGTTATGGCTATACTCCAAAGTCGTGCGAATGTTGGGAGTCACTTGCTGAGCGCCGACGGCTTCGATCTCGTCGATATAGAAATTGGCGCCCACCAAGGCGGAGACATTAAGCGTCGTTTGAGGGTCTGCCGTGGAATAGCGCGCCTGAACGTAGGGGTTAATACTCCATGCTTCATCCTCGAATCCCACTTGTCCCTCCGGAATGACCGGAGTGACGTTGTTGTCCCAGATGAGATTCGATCCGACCACCCAAGTGAGTGGAATGCTCTCCTCTGTTTCTTGGCCCACCGAGTAAAGACTACCAGCGTGGAGCAAGGACAGAGATGCGAGACTAAAATAAAGAAAACCTGCTGTTTTTTTCATAAATGATTTTGGTGAAAGTAGAATAGGGAATGGATGACCAATGAGTTTAGTCATCCCTCGTCATCCTCGTTAGAATCGTTATCCGTCACGGGAGGTGGTAAAACAACGATCACCTGACCGCCGGGAACGCCAGAGCTACCGCTACCAACAGGTCCGGGGGTGCTGGGGGTGACACCGCCGCCACCAGAACTGGCTGGGAAGTCAAGCGGATTGGAAGGAGCTCCCCCGCCGCCGCCGGAACCACCGCCATCGCCGCCACCGGTGTTACCACCTTCTCCGCCGCCTGTGTTTCCGCCTTCACCACCACCAGAATTTCCTCCGTCACCGTCGCCATCGGAGCCGCCACCATCGCCCGAGTCATCGCCACCGCTATCTCCGGAGTCGTCACCGGAATCATCGCCCGAGTCGTCACCGGAATCATCTCCCGAGTCATCACTGGACTTTTTCTTCTTTTTTCCTTGGCCTGCGGCATCGTATTTGGCCAGAACCAACTGCACTTCTTCCAGTGCATCCGGTGCCACGGCAACAGCGCACTGAGCCGCAAGTCTGAGTTGCTCAGGAGCAGAAAGAGCGACTACTTCTACGATGGATGCGACCAACTTGACGTCCGCATGGGTCGCTTGGATGGAAGCCTTGACGATCTCGCAAGAGCACTCGGGATTCGCGCGAACGGCACGCTCAACAATTTCGAGAACAAAAGATTGATTCTTGGCGATTTCCGCCTTGAGAGAGATGCACAGTTTCACTGCGTCGAAACCGGCAGTGTTTTCGGCGAAGCTGACACTGCCACTGAGCATGGCCAAGAGGGCGAGGGTGAAGGTTGTTTTCATCGTTTTTTGTGTTTGGTTGACTGGGGAGTTGATTGATTTAACAAGGAAAATGGAGCGGGCAGCGGGAATCGAACCCGCATGTCTAACTTGGAAGGATAGCGCTTTACCACTAAGCTATGCCCGCGCTGACAATGAGATAATTACCCGGGCGGTCGGGTCATGGCAAGCAATTTTTAAAAAAACTGCACGATTGTGACGAAAATTTCGAATACCGCGGCATTTTGATCGTTTTTGACTCAAAGACCCGTGGGATGGTCGAGGAAAATCGATTCGATGCCGAAGTCGGTCGATAGCACCTCGCCGAGCTGACGGACTCCGAAAGTTTCGGTGGCATAATGACCGGCGAGGAAGAGGTTCAGTCCCATTTCCTCGGCGAGTGGATAGCTCCAGTGGGGGCCTTCGCCAGAAATGAAAGCGTCCAAGCCCGCGGCGGCGGCCACCTCACTGCCTGCGCCGCCAGTGCATAGCCCGATGCGTTTCAGCCGCGCGGGGCCAGCAGGACAAAGCAGGACGCGACCACCCACAGCAGATTCGAGTCGCTGTTGCAATTCTTCGCGGGAAAGATCGATTTCTCCCGTGACGCCGACGGGTTGGCCCTTGTAGGGCAGAAAGGTGCCGGTGAGAGTCATGCCGATGGCCTCGGCGAGCAGGGCGTTGTTGCCCCAGCGCGGGTGAACATCGAGCGGGAGGTGTGCGCTGTAGATGGCGAGGTTTGCGTTCATCGCCTCGTGGATTTTCTGATAAAATGCTCCGGTGAGTGGTTGCGCGCCTTGCCAGAACATGCCGTGATGCACCACCAGCATGTCCGCTCCTGCCGCGATGGCCTTGCGGATCACGGGCAAGGAAGCATCGACGGCAGAAGCCACACGAGTGACCTTACCATCATTTTGCAACTGCAAGCCGTTCACTGCGCCACTGTAGTCAGGGATCTCAGCAATGCGGAGTTCGCTATCGAGAAAACGGACGATGTCTGCGAGCGCTGGCATGGAGTCAAGAAGTTACTACGTTCATCGTAGTTTCGATCTCACTACGTTTGCTGCGATCTCCCACCGCACCGCGCGCCATGTCAGCATTGCCACCTCCTTTGCCGGCACCGATGGCGGTCAGTTGTTGAAGCATCGCGCCCGCGGCTTTGCCAGCCGCTTTGGCATTCGCGCCGCAATATGTGGCGAGGTGGAGTTTTTCGCCGTCATCGACAAGCAGTGCGGCCGCTGCGCTGAACTGACGTTTTTTTAGGCCGTTGAGAAGCTCTTGCAGGAGCGACGCATCGGACTCGAAAGAAACGGCGATGGGTCCACCAGCGGCGATGCGCTCGGCGAGAGCTTCATCGGCGAGCTTCGCGGCTTGCGAGGATTGGATTTTTTTGACGCGTTTTTCCGCTTCCATGGCGCCCTGTTGTGTTTCCTCCAGCGTGCGCTGGGCGTGGGCGATGGTGGCGTTGATTTGGGTGATATCGGCGCGCTCCACCAGCATCGCTCCCATGATCTGCGGAAAGTCACTCACGCTCACGGCGGCTTCACCGAGGGCGGTGAGTTTATCATTTGCAGCGTGGAGTTTGGCGCGGACGGCTTTGAGTTCTTGATCCCATTTTTCAACGGATTCCGTGAGATAAGCCCACGCGGCAGAGCCACAGGCGGCTTCGATGCGACGGACACCCGACGCGATGGCTCCCTCGGACTTGATTTTGAAAAGCCCGATATCGCTGGTGCGACGGACGTGCGTTCCGCCGCAGAGTTCCTGCGAGTAGCCGTTGAGTTGATTCGACTCGCCACCGATCTGAACGACACGGACGACATCCCCGTATTTGTCGCCGAAAAACTGCATAATATCCGCGCGGCCTTTGATGTCGGCGTGTTTCACTTCGGTCCAGGAAACGCTGTCGTCGGCCTTGATCGCGGCGTTGACCTTTTCTTCCATGGCGGCGAGTTGCTCGGGCGTGACGGCGCTGCTATTGAAGTCAAAACGCAGGCGGCTTTCATCGACGGATGAGCCCTGTTGCGCGGCGTCTTTAGAGACGACTTCGTGGAGCGCCCAATGGAGAAGGTGCGTGGCGGTATGATGGGCTTCGATGGGGCGACGGCGGGCGGCATCGAGGGCAAGGGTGACTTGGGCACCGGGTTTGAATGACGATGGTTGATTGTTGATTTCTGATTGTTGAATGATCAGTGCGCGGGCTTTACCGATTTGCTGGACTCCGGTGATAGGGATGCCATTCACAGTGCCGGTATCGCCGGTTTGGCCGCCCATTTCAGCGTAGAAAATGGTTTTGTCGGTGATGACGAAGAGGGCGTCTTCTTGTGGGTGGATTTCGAGAACCGTGGCCTCGCAGGTATCGTGATCGAAGCCGAGAAACTCGGTGACGGCATCAGTGGAGATGTCGAGCGCGCGGACGATGGTGGACTTCTGCGCGGCGCGGGAACGTTCCTGTTGCTCGTGCATGAGAGCCTCGAAACGCGGCATGTCCACACTGAGTCCGCGCTCGGCACAGATGAGCTCGGTGAGGTCTATGGGGAAACCGTAGGTGTCGTAGAGTTCGAAGGCGATGTCGCCGGAGAAAACATTCGCGTCTTTTGCGATATCGACGACAGCTTCTTCGAAGCGCTTGAGTCCGCGATCGAGAGTCTGATTGAAGCTGGATTCTTCCTGGGCGAAGGTTTGTTCGATGACAGACTGGCGATTTTTGAGCTCAGGGAAAACGTCGCCCATTTCGGCGACGAGGATGGGGACGAGGGCGGCGAAAAAGGGCTTTTCTCCGGAAAAACCAAGTTGGCGACCATAGCGGACTGCTCGTCGTAAAATACGTCTCAATACATAATTACGACCATTATTTCCTGGCATGATGCCATCGGCGATGGAGAAGCTGAGCGTGCGCAGGTGGTCGGCGATGACGCGAAACGCGATCGCGGTTTTCATTTCCTCGCTGAAAGCCGAGCGATCGGCTCCGAGGGCAGGATAGATGTTGACGTAGGTCTTGCCGCTGAGCTCTTCGAGTTTGCGGAAGATCGGCGTGAAGACGTCTGTGGCGTAATTGCTAGGTTTGACGGTGAAATCAGTGAATCCCTTGGTGCCCTGGATGATCGAGCAGGCGCGCTCGAATCCCATGCCGGTATCAACGTGTTTCGCAGGCAGTTCGCGGAAGGTGCCATCGGCCTCGGCGTTGTATTGAATGAAGACGAGGTTCCAGATCTCGATGCATAGATCGGAATCGTTGTTGACCAATTCGCGACCCGTTGTCGGATCGCCCTCGGGCGTGAGATTGACGTGGAGTTCCGAACATGGACCGCAGGGGCCTGTTTCCCCCATCATCCAGAAGTTGTCCTTGACGTTTCCATTGACGATCTGCACGGCGGGGTCGCAGCCCTTCGAGCGGAACAGCTCGGCCCAGATGTCGTAGGCTTCTTGGTCGAAAGAGCCAGGATCGCCGGGTTTCGGCGCATAAACAGAAGCATGCAACCGATGCGCTGGAAGCCCCCAGCGTTCCACCACCAGCTCCCAGGCCCACTGGATCGCTTCTTTTTTGAAATAATTGCCAAACGACCAGTTGCCGAGCATCTCGAAAAACGTGTGGTGATAGGTATCGTAGCCCACATCTTCGAGGTCGTTGTGCTTACCACCGGCGCGGATGCATTTTTGCGTATCGGCGGCGCGCGGCGGGTCGTAGGGCGCTTTTTCCACGCCCAGAAAATAGGGCACAAACGGATTCATGCCGGCGTTTGTGAACAGCAATCCGGGTGACTGCGGCAGCAGTGAGGCAGAGGGGACGATGGTGTGCTGCTTCTCGCGAAAAAAATCGAGGAAGCTCTGGCGGATCTCGGCGGCGTTCATAAATGCGGCACGGAAACAATCATGATTCGATGGGATTGGCAAGGCAGTTCGTGAGGTCGGACGGCGAAGAGCTTGACCCGAGGAAAATGGATGCGCATGGTGCGTGCATGTCTAACAACTCCCCGCGCGGCCGATCGCTGCAAGCTTTGGTATTCTTTTTGGGCCTCACGTGGCTCATGGCGTCCTTGGGCATCCTCTCCTCGCAAAACGCTCCGCTAATTTACCGCGATATCGTGAAGCCATCGTGGGCGCCTCCTGCGGCAGTGTTCGGCCCAGTGTGGAGTGTGTTGTATTGCCTGATGGCGATCGCGGCATGGCTGGTGTGGCGGCAGCGTGGGCGGTTGCGTGTCCATGGCTGCCTCTGGGGTTATGTGATTCACTTGGCGTTCCAAGCAGCCTGGAGTTGGTTGTTTTTTGGGCTGGGTCGGGCAGATTTAGCGATGCTCGATCTTGCGCTCCTCTGGATGATGATTGTGTGGCTGATGATGGTATTTTGGCGCTGCGATCGCCGCGCGGGAATCCTGATGATACCTTACTTGTTGTGGGTCAGTTTTGCCGCTGCCCTCAATGGAGCCCTGTGGCTGCTGAATGGAGGAGTCCTGCTGCGATAAGAATAGGAGGATAGGATCTCAGTCCTTCCGTGTCATTTCCACAAAGACATCCTCCAGCGTTGGTTCATCGCGGAATACCGTGCGCAAGGGCCAGCCATACTGCGCGGCTAGCAGAGCAATGGCTTCGCGCACATCGCTGCCGGAGTCGCTGAGGATGTGAAATCGCGACCAACCGTGATCGAGCTCTTCGTGACGGACTTTTTTCACGTGTTCGATGCGTGCGATCGCCGCGGCAGCCCCCTGCGGATCCACTTGCAGTTCCGTTGTCACCCGACCGGCGGCGCGCATTTGGTTGACCAGATTCGCGGGGGTGTCGGCGGCGCGGATTTTTCCAGAATCGATGATAATCACGCGATTGCAGGTGATTTCCACCTCGTGCAAGATGTGGGTGGAAACGAGGATCGTGTGAGATTCGCCCAGGCGCTTGATGAGCTCGCGGATTTGGCGGATTTGATTGGGATCCAGGCCGTTGGTGGGCTCATCCAAGATCAGCAACTCGGGGTCGTGCACGAGGGCATCGGCGAGGCCGACACGCTGGCGGTAGCCTTTCGAGAGCGTTTTGATCATTTTTTTCTTCACGGCTTCAAGCCCACAAGTATCAAGAACCTCGCTCACGCGTTGACGGGCACGGTTCTTATCTAGGCCCTTGAGATGGGCGCGGAAGGACAGATACTCGCGCACTCTCATATCGTCATAAAGCGGCACATTTTCTGGCATGTAGCCGATCTTGCGGCGGGCTTCGAGCGACTGGCGGAAAATATCGAAGCCGGCGATGCTGGCCGTGCCAGAGGTGGGTGGCAGGTAGCCTGTGAGCATGCGCAGAGTGGTTGTTTTTCCTGCTCCGTTAGGGCCCAGAAATCCGACAATTTCGCCGCGATCCACATGAAAAGAAATGCCTCGCACCGCCTCGTGGCGGGCATAGGACTTGGTGAGTTGACGCACTTCGATCATGTGATATTTTTCGCTTTGAAATGTTGACGTTCTTTTGCGCAGCGACTATGAACTGCCGCGCGCTGATCGCCAAGTGTGAAATTTTTGCGGTCCTCGCCACATCCGTTCTGTATCATGAAACACTCCATAAGCGCGCGCTTGAATGCCGATTTGCTCGACGAAATGTATGCCCGTTGGAGCGCAGACCCCGATTCGGTGGATGCCACTTGGGCTATATTTTTTGAAGGATTTTCGTTAGGAGTCGCGCAGCCGCCGAGCCGTGGTGCGCAGTCAAACGCCGCTGCCAGCGCGGATCAATTGGCGCCGCAGGGCGAGCCTGATTTTCGCGCCAAGGTCACGAGCATCGTGGAAAACTACCGCCGTCTCGGTCACACGCAAGCGCACATCAATCCGCTGGCTGACAAACCGGAAACCAATCCCCGCTTGACGCCGGCGGCACTCGGATTTTCCGATGCTGACATGGACAAAGAAGCCGCTTCCGCTTTTTTCCGCAGCGGCGAACGCATGAAGTTGCGCGACTTTTTCCACGTGATGGAGGAAACTTACGCGGGCTCGATCGGCTTCGAGTTCATGCATATTCACAACACCGCCATCCGTCACTGGGTGCGTGAACGCATCGAAAACCGTCCGCGGCGCGCTCCGGAAACCCGCGAACAACGCGCGAAGTCGCTGCAATGGCTGATGGAAGCGGAAATTTTCGAAACGTTTCTCGGTAAGAAATTCATCGGGGAAAAGCGGTTTTCGCTCGAAGGGGGAGAGGGTGCGATGATCGTACTCAATGCCATTCTCGAATCTTCACTCGCCTCCGGAGTGCAGGAAATCGAGATGGGCATGGCGCACCGTGGCCGCCTCAATATTTTATCCAATTTCGTGCGGAAATCGTTGACCACGATTTTATACGAGTTCACGCCGAATTATGAGCCTGATCTCGTCGCCGGGGATGGCGATGTCAAATACCACCTCGGCTATGAAAGCATGCGCGATGTGACCGGCGGTCAAGTGCGTGTCAGCCTCGCCGCAAATCCCAGCCACCTAGAAGCGGTGAATCCCGTCGTCGAAGGCAAGGCGCGCGCCCGCCAGCGCCTGCTGGGCGATGACGGCCACATCACCGACCGCAAGCGTGTTCTGCCCATTCTGCTGCATGGCGATGCTGCCTTTGCGGGACAAGGGTCGGTTGCTGAGGTCATCAACCTTTCTCAGCTTCCCGGATACCGCACTGGGGGCACGATCCACCTCGTGGTCAACAATCAGATCGGCTTCACTACGATGCCAGCCGATGCCCGTTCCTCGGCCTACGCCACGGACATTGCCAAGATGATCGAGGCTCCCATCCTTCACGTCAATGGCGAGCGCCCTGAAGAGCTTTGGTGGGCCGCCCAGTTTGCGCTGGATTTCCGCCAGCAATTCAGCCGCGATGTGGTCATCGACATGTATTGTTACCGACGTCAGGGTCACAACGAGACCGACCAAGCCGCCTTCACCGCGCCGCTCATCGCAAAATCCATCGCTTCCCGCGAGCCGATCAATTATCTTTACAAAAAGGAACTCATTACCAACGGCACCCTCACTCAAGAGGAAGCGGATGCCATCGAAAAAGCCATTTGGGACAAGCTGGAAGCCGGTTACCAAAAAATGGTGGAGCTGCAAGAAAAAGGCGACCGAACTGCTTTCAGTGGCTCCACTGCCATCGAGCAAATCCCCTACCACCACGCACCCGTCGCGACCGGCGTGGAGGCGCCCGTATTGTCGCGCATCGGCAGCGTATTGACCACCGTGCCGGAAACCTTTCATCTGCATCCTACCCTCGAGAAGCGCTTTGTCCCGCGTCGAAAAGAAGCGATGGAAAAAGGCCAGAATATCGATTGGGCACTGGCTGAGTCGCTGGCATGGGGCAGCTTGTTGTTGGAAGGAAATGCGGTGCGCTTGTCCGGCCAGGATTGCCGCCGCGGCACCTTCAGCCAACGCCATGCCGTTTTCTACGATTACGAAAATCGCGCGCGCTACATTCCGCTGCAAAATCTGGGAGAAAACCAAAGCCGTTTCTGCGTTTACAACTCGCTGCTTTCGGAGTTCGCAGTGCTCGGCTTCGACTACGGTTACTCGCTTGGTGCCCCGAATATGCTGACCATGTGGGAAGCGCAGTTTGGCGATTTCTCGAACGGCGCGCAGGTGATCATCGATCAATTCATCGCCTCCGCTGAATCGAAGTGGCAGACCCCGTCCGACATCGTCCTCCTCCTGCCCCACGGCTACGAAGGACAAGGCCCCGAGCACTCCAGCGCCCGTCTGGAGCGCTTCTTGCAGCTCTGCGCCGATGACAACATGATCGTCGGAAATTTCACCACGCCTGCCCAGTATTTCCACGCCTTGCGCCGTCAGAAGCGCCGCGAGTTCCGCAAGCCTTTCATCCTCATGACGCCGAAGAGCCTGCTCACCCGCGCGGAGGCTGTGTCGCGCATGGAGGATTTCCTCCCAGGCACTTGTTTCCAAGAAATCTTGCCAGACACCCTCGCGCACCAGACGCCCGCCGCGATTCAGCGTATCGTTTTCTGCTCCGGCAAAGTGTTTTATGATCTGGATGCCTATCGCAAGGAACACAACATCACGGATACGGCATTGATTCGCGTCGAGCAGCTCTATCCGTTTCATCACGAACTCGCCGCCCTGTTCGTCAGTGAATTCCGGAATGCGCGTCAGTTTGTCTGGTGTCAAGAGGAGCCAGAAAATATGGGCGCCTGGACATACGTTGCGCCTCGTTTGCGCAAGGTCGTGGGCAAAGATCTCGTCTACGCCGGTCGCGAGGAAGCCGCCAGCCCCGCTGCGGGCTCGAAGGCCATGCACTACCGCGAAACCAAAGCTCTGCTCAAAGCCGCCTTCTCTCTCTAACAACTTATAACCTTTCACCCATTCCCTTCATGTCCCTCGATATCAAAGTTCCCGCCTTCGGTGAGTCCATCACTTCTGCTAACGTCGCCCGCTGGCACAAAACAGACGGTAGCACCGTGCGCAAGGGCGAGACCATCGTCACCTTCGAGACCGATAAGGTTTCCTCCGAGCTCGAATCTCCCGCCGATGGCGTGCTGAGCATCATCGTCGCCGAGGGCACGGAAGTAGCGATCGGCGCCGTGATCGCGTCCTTAGCGGAAGGAACCGCTCAACCACCCGCCCCGGCTGCTACGCCAACTCCCGCGCCTGTAGCCGCACCTGCGCCAGCACCAGCAGCCGCGCCAGCACCTGCTCCAGTGATCGCATCCGCTCCCGCACCCGCATTTGCTCCGGTAGCGGCACCTACTACTATCGTAGTAGCAGCCCCAGCCTCCGAGACGGCGACTCTCCCTTCCGTAAGCGATGGCCGCACGACCCGCAAAAAAATGTCCATGCTGCGCCGCAAGATCGCCAATCACTTGGTGAATGCGCAACAAACCGCCGCGATTCTTACTACCTTTAACGAGGTGGACATGACCGCCGTCATGAACCTGCGCAAATCAGTGCAAGACGATTTCTTGAAAAAACACGGCGTCAAGCTCGGCTTCATGTCGTTCTTCGTCAAAGCCGTCACCCAGGCCCTCAAGGATGTGCCGCAAATCAATGCGATGATCGATGGCACTGACATCATCGAAAACCATTTCTACGACATCGGTGTCGCGATCGGCACGGAAAAAGGTCTCATCGTTCCCGTCCTGCGCGATTGCGATCAGAAAAGTTTCGCCCGCGTGGAGCAGGACATCCTCGATTACGCTGCCAAGGCGCGCGAGGGCAAAATTTCCATGGAAGACCTGCAAGGCGGCGTCTTCACCATTTCCAACGGTGGCGTTTACGGCTCACTGCTCAGCACTCCCATTCTCAATCCTCCCCAAAGCGGCATCCTTGGTATGCACACCATCCAGCAGCGGCCTATCGCCGTGGATGGCAAAGTGGAGATCCGTCCAATGATGTATCTGGCGCTCAGCTACGACCATCGCCTCGTCGATGGCAAAGAAGCGGTGACTTTCCTCATCCGTATCAAGGATTCCTTGGAGAATCCCACTCGGATGTTGCTAGAGATGTGATTCAGCAACGCGCCAGCACTCTGGATGCGGCATCGGTCCTCTCGCTCGTGCGCGGGAAGTCCAGCATGTCATTCATGCATGGTTAGAGCGAATGTATGATCGCCGAGGCGATACGCGTCGCGGCATCGGCTACGTCCAGTCCGCGTGACGCCACTTGCATCGACTGTTTTTTCGCGGGGTCTTGGAGGATGCCTCCCACCAGCGCTGCGAGTTTTTGTCCATCAAGCTCGCGCTCTTGCACCAGCACGGCCGCGCCAGCATCCGCAAACACCTCGGCATTTTTGGTTTGGTGATCATCGGCCGCGTGAGGGAATGGGATGAGAACGGAGGGCAACCCGACATGCGCCAACTCGGTGAGGCTAGAGGCTCCGGAACGACATAGCACCAGATCAGCGATGGCATAGACCGATGCCATGTCATCGCAGAATCCCAGCACGATATAACCCGCGCGCCCATTTGCCGCTTCGCGCACGCGCGCTTCATCGCTGCTGCCCGCGACGTGAAGCACCTGGGTGGCAGCGGGAAAGTGATCGAAAGCCTCGGCCACAAGGGCATTGAGACGTCGCGCCCCCTGACTGCCCCCCATGACCACGACGATGGGTCGAGCGGGATCGAGCCCGAAACGTCGGGCGGACTCCACCCGATCTGGCAACACATGCATTTCTTTGCGCACAGGCGTGCCAGTGACCACGACACTGCGACTAGGAAAATGAGCGATGGCTTCTTTCATGCCGACAAAAACCTGATCACACCAGCGCGCGGTAAGTCGGTTGGCTTTACCGGGCAGCGCATTGGAATCGTGCACGAAGGTTTTCAAACCGAGCTTTCGGCCGGCATACACAGGTGGCAGGGAGGTGAAGCCGCCCATTCCGATCACCGCATCCGCCTCGCGCGCGCTCAATATGGCGCGGCACTGACGAATCGCTCCCCACAGCTTCCATAAAAACGGCAACATCTTGAGAGAAAACGTCGCAGGCTTCGCAATCGCGGGGATACTGATGAACTCGAGGTCGCCGTATTTGCGCGACGCTTCGCGATCGACGGACTTTTGCGAAATCAGCAGCAAGGGCTGGTGCCCAGAAGCGCGCAGCTGCTCCGCCACGGCAATGCCCGGAAACAAATGCCCCCCCGTGCCGCCGCATGCGATGACAACCTTCCGCGATTTCGCCTTATGTATCATGACTGTCGGCTTGTTATGCTACGGCACTCGCTGCCAAGCAATCCTGAAAAATGGGAAAATAAACAGCGAACTTCAGTCCCACGCGGCCCTGCCTCCACAGCTAAGAAAACAATGAACATCCCACCAAATAACGGTTAGATTAATGGATTTCGAATATCAATTCAATCAAATCACCAAGAAACCCCCAACAATCGTAAAAACCTCTTTAAATCAATCGTTTTTGAGAGAAAGGGAAAAGAAGATTGCCATTTTCACAAGATATCATATCCAAGCGGCCTGAACTAACAAAAACTGTCGGCAAAAATAATTCTTGATTACATGCGTCATTGGCGTATAGTGGTCACGCATCAATGATTTTCTATGAAACTGACGTATTCACGGCCAGAATTGTCGAGTTCATCGACGATGAGTCTTATTCGGCGCTGCAAGCCGTGCTCATTGCCGATCCGGAAGCTGGTGATCTCATCCCCAGGACGAGAGGACTGCGTAAGATTCGGTGGATGGGTAGTTGACGCGGCAAGCGTGGTGGCATTCGGGTTATTTACTACCTGGTCTGCCAAGACGAGATTTTCATGCTTTACGCCTACCCAAAGAATCGTGAAGCGGACTTGAGCCCCCGTCATCTTGAGATGCTTAGAGAACTTGTTGAACAACACTTGGAAACATGAACGAGAATGATTTTGAATTGCTTTGTGAGAGCATCCGCCAAGCGGGTGAGATTCGGCGTGGTGTGCGTAAGCCTTCGCGCACATTCGTAATTGAGGATCCCGATCCCAAGGCGATCCGGGAGCGACTGGGGCTTTCACAGTCCCGCTTTGCGTCGATCATCGGCGTGAGTGTGCGGACGCTGCAGAACTGGGAGCAAGGACGTCGTGAGCCAGAAGGACCAGCGAAGGCGTTACTTCGTGTTGTAGATCGAGAACCACAGGCGGTCTTACACGCACTCCACGCCAGCTAAAACCAGAAGGCCAACAAGACGTCACTTTTAACGCCTGACCCGCCTCCAGTTCCAGCCGTCATGACCTCTACAACCTCAACTCCGCATTCCATCCTCGCCCACGGTCAGGCGTAGGAGGACTCTTCGTTCGGCAAATCAAAAATAAAAGGAGAATCATATGCCCACTAGACTATACGTATTGCTCGCGATTGGTGTATTGATGCTGATCTTTCTCATCTATGAGCTCGTGGCTAAAAAAGCTTACGGCACGTGGGGAAAGGGAAGAGCCCTCAAAAAGGGCGGAGTCAGAGAGATGAACTCGCGCTGGCACATTCAATCTGATGACTCTTCGAAGTATTGGAATGTTGTCCGCAGCCATACAATGATAGTGATGATCTCCCTCGGATACGTGATCAGCGAACTCCTCCGATAAGACCGAAATAATCATAAATTCTGACACACATGCCTGTGTTGCTATCACCGTTTTCCCCTTCAGCGACCAAGAACCGAACTCGAACGCTTAAAGGCAGCGGACTGGACGACTCGTTAGAGAACGAGCGGATTGTTGCATGTCACGGCAGATGTGGGACGAGGGCGTGAGCGGCGGCATCAAGTGCCCCTCTCGGGGCAAAGAAAAATCCGCGCTCCACTCAGGCACTACTTCCCGGCTTCTGGATGCGCTTTGCGGTAGGCTTCCACGTCTTTGGTGACGATCAGCTCGCCGCGCATGACGGACCAGTGGCCGGGGAAGGTGCAGACGAATTGATAGGCGCCCTCGGTGGGGGGGGCGGTGATTTTGATGGTCTCGCTCTTACCGGCCTCGATCATTTTTGTGGCGGCGAGAACGCGCGGATCGTTCGCAGGGACGTAGGCGCGGCCCTGAGCATCGAGTTTGTCGGGCGCTTGTGTCTGCAC
This sequence comes from Akkermansia muciniphila, assembly GCA_945888515.1. Lineage (GTDB taxonomy): Bacteria > Verrucomicrobiota > Verrucomicrobiia > Verrucomicrobiales > Akkermansiaceae > UBA956. Next base: position 139,839 of record CAMDAD010000006.1, read on the forward strand.
CGCTTCCGCCACGGCTTGCAATGTTCCGGGTTGCACCAATACGACGTTATGCGGGATCAGGTCGGGATTTTCGAAGCGAATTTCAAAGTCCTTTCCGGCGGCGACGGCGACTAGTTTCACGTCGTAGCGCAGCTGGTCTTTCACGGCTTTGATCACAAACACCGGCACGTCCAGATCGACGATGGCTTTCTGCGCGGTGGCGGCTTGTTCGGCGGTTAGCAGGGCGATGAGTTTCTGCGTCACGGCGATGCTATCGAGATACGGCTTGCCCGTGCGGGCCTCGCTGGTCTGCGTACGCGCCCACTGGATGATGCCGGAAACGGCGATGGCGGCTTGCTCTTTTTTCCATGAAGCAACCGGCAGCTGTGCGATGGTCTGTACAGCGGTGGCGGGCTCGGTTTGCTGCTGGATCAGATCGGTGAGCAGGGCAAAGGCTTGTGAGGCATCGGAACTGACCTTGGGCAGCGCGCGGATGGCCTCGCGACGGATGGCACCGATGGGATCGCCAGCAAACTGATGGCTGCTGCTGGGCGCAGAGGCGGGTTGATTGGTAAGGGCGGCGATGACACCACGCTGCGCATCGAGCACGCTGATGGTGTAGCCTTGCAGGCGAGAGCCTAACGAATCTTCGTTGCGATTCCAGACGATGACTTCCTCCACACCGACGTCCGCACCGAGATCGAGCTCCCACCATGGGTGATTAGTATTTTCGATACTGTGCGTGATAGTGCCGCTGCCGTAGGCCCCGTTGGTATTGCCATCGATGGCGCGTTTCGCCTCGCCATCGTTGCTGGTGTTGTTCTGGCTGGCCTTGCCGGACAGCGCGATGTTGCTGCCATCGCTCATCACCTGCACCTCGGCGAGCGAGAGTGTGCCGGAGCGGGGTAGTTCGATGCGGATGAAACGTCCGCGAGTGCCGGTTTGGTTTTCGAGCGCCTTGGCAATGGCGGGTGGCAGAGCGGAGAGCACCGACTTGATCGGGCCAAAGGCGCTATGGCGCAGGGCCTCCGGCAGCAGTGGCACGGCGGCGAGGAATTGCTGGAGTGCAGCGGGCGTTTGCTGGGCAAGCGTCCATTGTTTTTCTACCGTGCCATCACAGATCATCAGTGCGGCCAGTGCTTGTGGAGCGATGGCGCGTGCGGAAAGGCCCGTGGCGAGTTTCTCCAGAGCGGGGCGCACGCTTTGCAGATCCGCGGCTGGCAGGCCTAACAGCATTTGGCTGAGGGCTGCCGTGCCACCTTGATTCTCGCTGGCGATGGGCTCCAAGACACTGAGCAAGGTCTGCGCGGGCGTGGTTTTTTTCAGCGCGGAAAGTTCTGTTAGAGCGGCCTGACGTTGATCGGCTGCCACATCCGGGCGCGTGAGCATGGCGGTGAAGACGACGGCGGATTTCGGTAATTTTCCGAGATCGGCACTGCGCACGGAATCTAACAGATAGGAAACGCCCGCCGGATTATCGACGGCGATTTCCTTGCCCTCGGCGACGGCATTTTTCCACCAAGGCTGGAGTTGGCGCATGGTTTCCTTGAAGCAATACTCGAGGTAATAATCCATAGGATGCTTGAGCGCGGTGAGCGCGGCATCGGCGGCGGCGGTTTCGCGATAGAAACTGGCGACGCGCACGGCTTCGAGACGCACGCGGGGATGTTCGTCATCGGCTGCCGTTTTCAGCCATTTCAGGGAGTCGGGCAAACGATCGCGCCAGTAGCCCATGACGCGCACGGCCTGGGCGCGCGCGCGCGGTTCGGGGGATTTCAGCATGCGGGTGAGCAGGGCCTCGTTGACGATGTCGTGCCACTGATGGACCCACAGCGCTTCGAGCATGTTGTGTTCGAATTTCGGGTCCTTGGCATCGAGCACCTTGATCCACTCCATGACGGCATCGGTGACTTTTTTGCCATCGTGTTTGCCAAGCTCGATCTTCGCGCGCAGGCGCACGTCGTTTTCCGGTTCTTTGAGGAGTTCTAACAAGGCGGGAATCGGTTGGCCATCGATTTTTTTCGGCTCTAACAACGGGCGTCCTTCGTAGGTGATGCGATAGAGTCGTCCGTGCTGGTGGTCGCGGTTCGGATCGCGTAGGTGGTGCTGGAGGTGACCGATGAGCATTTGCGACCAGTCCATGAAATACAGCGATCCATCGGGTGCGACGGTGATGCCGGAGGGGCGGAAGTTCGGGTTCTTCGCGATGTCGGTCGTGATGAGGTGCTCTAACGTTTCGCCTTTCACCCCCGATCCTTCTTCCGACATTTTCGCACGGAAAATTCCCTGGATGCTGATGACGTTGGTGTTGAGGAAAATGCCTTGCCAGTCCTCGGGGAAATGGCGGCTGCTGAGAATCGCGGTGCCGGGGCAAGGGCGCGAGGGACGGTTCCAGAACTGATTCATGCCGGGGTGAGTCCCGCTATCGAGATGACCACTGAACGCAGGACCAAAGTAATTCGAATTTCCCGTGGCATCGGTGATGAGGTCGTTGCCCCAGTAGTCGAACACGCGACCGTGCGGATTGGCGAAGCCGTAGGGCACGTGACGCATGAATTTCCCGGTGTTCGGCTCGTAGCGATAAATGGCACCATCGGTATTGCGCACGGGGCCGAGGTAGGTTTCCACATTGGTGCGGTGGAACACACCATCGCTGAGATAAACGGCGCCGCCCGGTTCCAGGCACATCGAGTTCGTTTCGTGGTGCGAGTCCGCGGCATCGAGGCCGTGGAGCATACGCTCTTTCGTATCGGCCTTGCCATCGCCATCGGTATCGCGCAGGAACCACAAATCCGGCGACTGCATCACGAGCACGCCATCTTTGTAAAACTGGAATCCGGTGGGGCAATTGAGTCCATCGGCAAACACGGTGGACTTGATCGCCTTGCCGGTTTTGGGATCGAGATCGAAGACTAACAGTTGATCGAAGACCTTGGTGGTGGGCGATGTTTCCGGATAATTCGGCCATGCGGCGATCCACAGGCGGCCCTTGGTATCGAAATTCATCTGCACCGGATTGATCAGATCGGGAAAGGTTTTTTCGCAGGCGACGAGTTCGATCTTGCAGCCGGGCGCGAGTTTCAGGTGCTGGATGGCTTCTTGCGGATCCATGTAGGGCACGGCGTCCTTGCGGTTCGGCGGGGTGAGATTGACGGGCGGGAGATTGTCGTCTTTGACAACGTAGGATTTCCCCTGCGCGGTGGCCCAGACCAATTGGTCGCGGTTCGCGGTTTTGACGTCGCGCTGCGCGAGTTCCTCGCCGAGGATTGTTGCGTTGGTGACACCTTCATAGGCTATGCGCGAACGACCGCCGAAAATGTTGTATTGGTCCACAGTGCGGTAGCGGTGGTGCCACTCGGTGTTTTTTTCGATGACGGCGGTGCGGATTTTTTCGAGCTGCGCGGCATTGGCCGTGGGTGGCTCTTTGCCGAAAACGGCGCGGTATTGCACAGCGGCGATAGATTTGTCGCCAAGTTCATTCAAATGGACGCCATTGATGGTCAGCGGCTTGGTGGCTTGTTGATAGAGCTCTTGCGAGGGGCGGAAGAGATCGACGAATGGCACGTTCTTCGCCTTGGCGACGGCAGCCATGGCTTCCGTGTATAAAGAAAGATTCCTATTGTTTTCCGAACCATCGGAAAAGTGCGGGCTCTTAAGATTTTCGTGGGCGATAGGCGAAAACAGCACCACGCGCGGGGCGCTCTCGCCGTTGTATTTGGCGGCGAGGAGTTTGCCGAGGTAGGCATCCAGATCGCGCTTGAAGGCTTCCACGCCCTCCGGTCCTTTGAACGATTCATTGAAGCCCCAGTAGGCAAAAATCACATCCGCGCCGAATTCCGTGCCGGCCTTGTAAATGATGCCGTCGTTGCCAGGCTTGGTGGTGTCGCCCTTTTTCATGCCGAGAAACCAATCGGTGGTCGGCACGTCATCCGAGCGGCGCTGCACTGTGATCTCATCAGCGGCGAAACCGAGGTTGCGGATGGTGAGATTCGCGGTCGGATAGGCCTGGTGGATCATCGCCTCGAACCACGCATGATGCTGCTGGCGGTCGGCAAGCCCGCTGCCGACGATGGCGACATGGTCGTTTTTCTGAAGAGTGACGAGAGGCTCCGCAGCGAAGGAAGGAGCGATGAGTGTGACAATGGCCATTCCGGTCATCATCCAGCGAGTAGGTGGGGTCATCATAAAATCTCAAAGAAATACGCGCGATTCTGCACCATATTTCATCACTCTGAGCTTTGTAGCGTAGGGGGTATCATGAAAAGTGGCAGGCGAAAATTGACAGCCATGCAACGCCACATGGATCGTTGCCGTGTGGCACCAGCGTGCCAGACCTGCGCCTGCTGCTACTCGCTTACGGAAATGCCTACCAGGGCCTCTGGACACAAAAAGCACAATACCACGCCGCCATCGAACAAGCTGAGACGGTGGAGGCCGTGAATCAAATCTCGATCAGCTTCCCCTAACCATGCGCACCCACCTCGACAGCGATTCGATACTCACCGCGACGGTAGGCATTGCTTCTCCCCTGCTCGGCGTCATCACCTCGTTCCAAGAACAGATCGAGTTGACGCTGCGAGTAGCATCACTGATCGTCGGCCTCATGGTCGGAGCCATGTCCCTGATCGCCATGGTCAAGAAGATGCGGGGGAAGTGAATGGGCAGTCGCATGCGGGTGGTGTGGGACCCAGCAGCGCATCACTCCAGGGGACCCGATTCTCCCAAATATTTGCACTACGGAAGCTCGTCACCCTTATCCGGTATAGTATTCGGCACGCTAGCTAGAAGCCTGTCGAAATCCTTAAGCTTCGCTAGCTTAGCGCGCTCACGAAGATAATCCACGGTCTCTAAGGCGGAAAGCTTCTCGGCTGCTGCGGTAATCAGAAACTGATTCATGGAATATCCATCTTTCGACGCAAGTTCCTTGATTGCGCGATGAAGAGAGTCGGGTACTCGAATTGATAGTGTAGTCATGGTCTTATTAGGTTTAAGGCTGTAGCTGGTGTGATGGCGCGAACTCCCAATGAGTCCGAACCGTGAAAATCTGAAACATTGTGCGTGATAACCAAAGAGGATGATGCTGCCACTGCTAGCTCGAGCACTAGGTCATCGTCCGGATCAGAAAGAAACGGCCGCCATGCGAAAAACACCTTATGGTGTTCAGCCAGAAGGCAAAAGCCGTCCAAAATCGTAGCAATATCCTGCGGGGTGAAGGCGGGAATGAGGCCAGGCCGGAGCAATACGGATTCATACTCAAGAACGAGTGCCACAGACACCGCAATCCTGATGCCACCATTGCGGACAGCCTGGAGAATCTGGAAGCTGGCACCCCGTCTGGATCGGAGACCCGCCACAAGGACTGATGTATCGAGGATGGCATACACAGGTGGTATTATGGGCAATACCGCGCTCTATGCAACTATTTTTTCTGGAACGCTTCGGATCCGGCGACGGCGAGAGGGAGGCGTCGATGACACGACAGATGCCATACGAGCCGTTGCCTGCATCCGTTTTGTTAGGCGTCTCTGGTTGGTTACTTGGAAGGCATGTCATTCTGCTTGGCGGCTTGCTCGATGGTGTCTCGGACAAACTGAGCATGAAGCACAGTGCCCAATCCAAGAGGGTGATGAAGTATGCGCTCCTCATACTCCGTCGTCACCCGCTCATCGTGGCGCGACTGCGCGAGCACAATGCCAACGAGTAACGGGTGGCCATCTGTCCCGGCGACAAACGCAGGGCCACCGCTGTCTCCGGCGAACGTCGTGAAATCGGCGAAGTAGGTATGATGGCGCTGGACCGGCAGGAACGGATGGCTGGCGATGATGCCCTGCCGGGCTACGGCGAATCCTGCGCTGTTGGCCTCGAAACGCTGGGGATAGGTGAGCACGAAAAGGGGGCTGCAAATGTGCAACCCCGCAGCGACTAACTGGGCCTCGTCAGCAACAGCCGCCCACGGCAAAGCACTGACAGGAACAGGAGGCGGCTCCGCCAGCCGCAATACGGCGGTATCCTCTTTGGCGTGGCGCACCCAAAGAGGTTTGCCATCGCGGCGTATCGCGACGGTGTGGTCGCGACGCTGGTAGGAGCCATCGGCCCGGCGCTCACGCAGGACTACGATGGCGGTGTCGCCCTTGGTGCATTCGAGGACATGGGCCGCAGTCACGACATAAAGGCTTTGGTCTGGCGGTTCGCGCCTCACGAGAACGCATGTGCCGGTGGAGTTCACATGGAAAAGCTTGAATGTCGCATCCAGCATCTCTGTGGCAAAATCTCCCGCCGAAGCTATGGCACAACTGATGATTCCGACGAGCAATGTGAAGATAACTTGTTTCATTTGGTGGAGACGTGAGGAAACGCCTAACGTAAAGCACATCCACCACTAGGAGCGGGGGCGGGCGTGGATCACGGGGTTGATGTTGTAGTTACGGAAAGTCATGGAAACAAGGCGGCTCCTAGTGGTTGGATGATGCGTCTTGCTGGGATTCTTGTTAGATTTTTCGCGTGGTGCCGAAGCTAGGGCGCTTTCTGTCATGCCGAAACACGACCATGAAAATCGTATCTTCGTCGATCTCATATAAAAGATGATAGGGAAACCTCTTCATGTTCGCCCTCCTTAATCCACAAGAGTCGTAATGATGACTTCTTGGATTCCGTTCGATGGATTCAAGGACCGCATCAATCTCATTCCAGAATGAAGAAAACACTCTCTCTGAAATCTCAGCATAATGCATCGCCGCATTGCGTATATCGTCAGCCAACTTAGAATGTCTGATGACGTGCATCTGTTATGGGCGTCCGCACGCCTTCCAAAATTCTTCCTCGGTAAGTCCCTTGACCTTGCCGGACTTCAATTCCTCCAGACGCTCTATAACCTCCTCTTCACTGACGTAATGGGGTTCTGCGTCTAGGTCTTCCAGTAACGATGATACAAGCTCAACTCGGTCTGGGAGATCGAGCTTCGATGCCTCCTTTAGTAGTGCTGTGACCTGTGTCATGATGAAAAGGATAGCTGAATTCTTGGACATTGCCAGTGGATAATTTTGCCCATTGAGGTAGGAACGCCGATTGCTAGGCGCCCTCCTCGCAGATCCTAGCGTGCGAAACTACCGCACTAGGCTCCTCGGAAAGACGCGCAAACAGAGCGCGTGGATCCATTAGTTTATACGCTTTGATTCACGCTGGTTGGGGCGGGTGCGTCAATCCAATCTTCGGGTATTCCCCTAACCATGCGCACCCACCTCGACAGCGATTCGATTCTCACCGCCACGGTAGGCATTGCTTCTCCCGTGCTGGGAGTCATCACCTCATTCCAAGAACAGATCGAGTGGACGCTGCGTGTGGCATCCCTCATCGTAGGCCTCATGGTCGGAGCCATGTCCCTGATCGCCATGGTCAAGAAGATGCGGGGGAAGTGAATGGGCAGCCGTAAGCATGGCTACATTTTCCTTCTACTCACTCCAGCTATCTGATACAAGAATGCCGTGAAGACCACACAACACCCTCTAGCCGCTCTAGTAGCCGTCATCGCGTGTCTCCTGCCATTGTCTGCGAATGCAGACACAATTGAAGAGACGCGCACCAAAGCCGAGAAGGGCGATGCTGAGGCCCAGTGCAATCTAGGCAAGTGCTACTTCTATGGTGAAGGCGTAGAGCGGAACCGCGCCGAAGCCGTGAAGTGGATTCGTAAGGCCGCCGATCAGGGGTATGCAAAGGCCCAATATAGCGTTGGCTATGGCTACGCCAACGGCTTAGAAGTGGAAAAGAACGAAGCAGAAGCCGTGAAGTGGTATCACAAAGCCGCCGAGCAGGGAGATGCAAATGCTCAAGAAAACCTTGGCTCTTGCTACGCCGCAGGAACAGGCGTGAATAAAGACGAAGCGGAAGCCGTGAAGTGGTTTCGTAAAGCTGCCGAGCAGGGGAGGTCATATGCTCAAAATGAAATTGGCTCTTGCTACGCCGATGGCGTTGGCGTGGTGAAGAACGAATTACTCGCATACCAGTGGTATCTTTTGGCATCTGCTAATGGCAATCCGGTGGCTAAGTGGAATATGTCTAAACTAGAAAAAGGACTAACCGCCGAGCAACGAACAGAAGGCCAGCGCGCTGCCACGGAATGGCAGGCAGCTTTTGAAAAGAGGCAGGAGGCAAAATAGGTCGGAAAGGCTACTGGCGGATGAATCAGAACGTAATTGTGCGAAACGCGCTCAATAACCGTTGGCTGGAGAAAGAGGGAGTTCCTGAAATGAGAGCCATCTGGATCGCTCTTTACTACCATGAGCAAGCTTAGGGAAACTGATGGGAACCGCCCTATACGAAGCCGTACGCAGGGTGCTGTGAGACCAGGGAGCTAATCACTCTCGGGGACCCGATTCGGCTTCTTGGTTTGTCAGCAGGACGTGCGTTTTCAGGCGTGCCAATCCTTATTCTTGACGCAAAAGTCTTTGAGCGAAAGATTCAATTTTCTAGCGAGTTCCAGGCTTGGCTCCAAAGCTGGTCGAGTCTTCATCCCAGTCTTCACATATTGAAGATCTTTCGACTTATACGCAGAATTGATTAGTCTGATAATTGTCAGATCGTCGGGCTCTTCGTTGAAGTGTCCTTCTAGTCCATTCTCCTTGGCCACTCTGAAGGCTTCCTCAATATCGTGACTAATCTTTCTCAATTGGGAATCTGTAAAACCGACCCCATGAAGAAACGCCTTAAGTGAGAGTTCAATCGACTGCCCGATTAGGAAGACAATAGGAGGAATCGGATCAGTCCAGCCATGGTTAACCAGGTCACTCGCGGCCTTGAGATACTCGCGTGCCGATGTGTGGATTCGCATTGAATTGAGCCTATCGTTCACGATTATTGGCACAAAGTTTAGCTCAATCACGGTGGGGATGAAAGCCCGAATTCAAACTGGAGCCTTACTCTCAGTTGAATCGACAGTCTTGTTCGGCATTTCATTTCTGAAGCTGATGCAGCCGAAACGTACTCACGGAACCATATGGGATTTCAGGCTTCGTGGGTGACATCAGCTTCATCAGATCGCTGCCCAAATAAGCTGAATAAACGAGGAGGAATGCTGACGCTTTCGTTGGATAAATGACGATATTCTCGACTTTGTCTCTAGCTCCGAACTTGCAGACTATCGAGATCATGTCCGCTGAACGGTGTATGACAGTGCCGCTATAACTTTGATCTTCGCGCCCCTTGGCGTCTTTCCCATAGGTGAGGCTGATTTGGGCGTCGCTTCTATCTTTTGGAATCATGATGTGCAACACCGCGCTATCAGGAAAGGCGTCGGGCGAAGATTTTCCTTCGGGTGAATCTGGCGAGAGATCGATACGAGTCCCGCTACCAAATCTGAAAAACATTGAGAACTGCTCTGAGCCAACTGCGGTGGTGGCCAGAGCGAATAACAGCGTGAATATTGTTTTCATTATTTTGTGGATTAAGGTAGGAACGCCGATTGCTCGGCGTCCCCCTCGCAGATCCCAGCGTGCGAAACTACCGCACTAGGCTCCTCGGAAAGACGCGCAAACAGAGCGCGTGGATTTGTTAGATCGATCGCTGCTATTCACGCAGGTCGGGGCGGGTGCGTCAATCTATTCTTCGGATATTTTTCTACTACGCACCCACCTCGACAGCGATTCGATTCTCACCACCACGGTAGGCATTGCTTCTCCTGTGCTCGGAGTCATCACCTCGTTTCAAGAACAGATCGAGTGGACGCGGCGAGTGGCATCACTCATCGTCGGCCTCATGCTCGGAGCCATGTCCCTGATCGCCATGATCAAGAAGATGCGGGGGAGGTGATACAGGCCTTGCTGAGGACGCTCCAGCGCCGGCAAAATCAAACTCAGACTTCCAGAATAAAGTTATCGTTTGTTGTCACTCACAGGCTTGTTCAACTAAGGGCGCAGTCGAATGGGCGTGTTATCACTCACTCATTCGCAGCACCCTTTATTGTTCTACCTCTTGTATCCATTGGGAATCTCGTCTCCTTCAATTACCTCTCCAGCTGGAACCATTGACATTGCCTGGATAAAGCTTTGTTGGGAACCTTTGGACGCCTTCTCGGCAATTAGATTAAAAGTCTGTAGGGCCGAAAGCTTCTCGGCTACAGCAAGACTGACAAATTGGTTGATAGAGACGCCATCTTGTTCGGCCACGATCTTCAAAGTTCGATGAAGCGAATCCGGAATTCTAAGACTTAGAGTGCTCATAACAGTTTTAAAAACTCGGACGGTGTTACGACAGCGATCCCAAACTCCGAGGCTTGTTTGAGATGCTTGTGATTAAATGTGATGATGTGCGAAGCTCCAGCAGCGACAGCCACTTCTAAAATCATGTCATCCTTGGGATCAGGAAGGATGCCGCGCCATAGATAGTGGATCGTCTGCTGCCGGGATATCTGTGCAATCCGGTTGATCACGTCATCCACAGCCGAAATGGGAATGCAAATCCCGCTTTCTGGCCGATGGCAGACATCATCATATTCCGCAAGCAACGGAACGGACAGCGCAACCTCGAAATCACCCTTGTCGGCTATCAGCAAAATCTCATGACTGGCACCTGAGGATGATCGTAAGGCGGCAACAAGCACATTCGTGTCGATCACGGTTCGGATCACGACGATACCCTATATGATGCCGCATGCGGTGTCAAATGTTGAATTTTTCTTATTTTTTGGAGAACAGATCGAGTGGACGCTGCGTGTGGCATCGCTGATCGTCGGCCTCATGGTCGGAGCCATGTCCCTGATCGCCATGGTCAAGAAGATGCGGGGGAGGTGAATGGGCAGCCATACGTGGGGTGGGACTCGGGAGCTAATCACGCTCGGGAAAGCGATTGCTCTTGGATTTGCTCGGATCTTGCTCGCTGCGTTTTAAGCGCCACAAATGAATGCGATGATTGGCGAACTCCTATTCTGATCAGACCACTCTATCATCTTCAGTCGAGAAGAAACGACGCCAAAACAGCGGGAGTGCGAGCCAACCAAGTCGTAAGGCAAGGGCCGCATACAACACAAAACGCATAAGGTCGGCGATCACAGGTCGCTCCGGGCTTGTTCAACTAAGGGCGCAGTCGAATGGGCTCGTTATCACTCACCCATTCGCTGCACCCTTTATTGTTCTGTCTGCTTGGTCATAGTAGCACCTTCAGTTAATAATGTCGTCTTCAGTGTTCTTGATTCTATCTGGCCCATAAGACCTGATCTCCAGTTGTCCTTCGACGGTATTCAGCTGAAAGGGCACACCCCAGGAATCTAGGATTCCGGCGGAATACGGTCCCCGCCATCCCTTGACACCGGGATCCTTACTTAGATCTTCCGCTTTCCCGGGGAATTGGTTGCAGTCGGCTTTGTAGCGAGCGGCGGCTACTTCAAGCTCTAAAATTTTCTCCCGTGTTACTTCACCTTCGTCGTTTCGATCGCACGCGGTGAGCATGGCTAAAATCGCCAAGGCAATCGCGATGAACATCTTTTCTAACTTCATGTAGCTTAAGATTGATGAGCGGTATTTCATGTTTTCCGGCAGAACGTCGAGGCCTGCCAACCGCTACCGGGGGGCAACCTCCGCTTCAGGTTGTGGTTTGTCGCCACCCTCAGACATCGACTCGGGGCGGGTAGCGGCTTGCCCAGTGCCGGCTTGTCCTGCATCAGGCTTATCATTCTTGCTGTTTTGCGCTCCCTCTGCCACAAAACTGAAACCCTCAAGGACAACACCAAACGTCTTTGATGAATTTGTCGCATCTTTCAGGAGGAGGTAAGCTGTGCCAGCCCATCCTTTTTGAATTACCAAGGGAGCTTCGTTGAATCCCTCGCCTGATTCACGAAGCTGTTCGTTGGTCATGAAGCGTCTCCGCGATTTGATCACAATGGTCTCGCCAGCCTTGACTCCGCAGGCAGTGCGAATAACCCCTATTACCTTCGCCTCCATGATGACATCTTTGAAGGGACCGTCTGCCTCCTCAACATAAACCTTTGAGATTTCCAGTTTAAATGCTTCTGCCGCCTGATCGTGCTTGCGCTGAGCGGTTCCCGGTGCCGTGGCCGACCAAGCTGGTATTGCCAAGGAAATGATTGTGATTGCGGCGATTGCAATGGCGATAAATGGCGTTTTTTGAATGTTCATAGTATTATTAGGACACAAGTGAATGCGGGTTCTTAGAATTTTTTTGCAGAACGTCGAGGCCTGGCACCCGCTACCGGGAGCGCCCCTCCGCAACAGGGTTGAAGGTTGTGATTAAGATGGTCATCTCGACTCGGGGCGGGTAGCCGTTTGTCCACCACCGTCTTGTTGGCTCTATTCTTTCCTAGGTTCCCTAGGTGCGCGCTCATTCTCGCGCTGCTTCTCGATCTCTGCAACCTTGCTGCCAATCATGTACAACAAATCCTTGACCATTTCCTCGGGAGGAAGGGGAGCCCCACCCAAGCTCACCAGGAAATTTTCGCCATCGGTCCACGTGTAGCCGTTCTCACCTATTTTCCAAATTCTCGTGCCATTGAACTCGCCCAACTTGTAGTCATTCCCCTTCGTTGTTGATACGTAGAATTTGAGCAAGTCGTCCTTCTTCTCGAACCACACCACGGTAGCCTCCACGCCAGCGCTGGGATCATCTCCCTTCCACCTCATGAACATTAGACCATTCAGACCGGGCACTTTGTCATTTTTGGCCATTGTCACGACTTCCCGTGAGTGAAACTTGAGTTGCTTGCCGAAGTCTTTTTGGAGAACGATCTTTGCCATGGCTTTCTCTGCTTCGGGATGTTTCTCTGGTTGCGCAATTGCGCTCCCAGTGAAGAGCGCTGTTACAATACAGATGGCGGATATGAGCTTCGTCTTCATTGTTGATTTGGTGGTGGTGGAGGATGTTCTGTTTGTTTCTGTGTAACGACGTCCGGCCAGTATTTGGATTTTTTAGCCAACGACTAAGCGCTGGCACCGCTGGGGCGGGGGTGAGCGCCGAGACGGGATGACGGGTTAAAGTTGCGGAAAGCATCGCCGACAAAGCAGCCCCAGCGGTTGACCAGCCGCGCCTTGTTCGCCCTTGGTTCCCCTGCGTTCGTCGAAGTCATGTCTGTGAAGTGGTGTTTGCTCTGGAAAGACGCTGAGCCACTTCATGAAGTAAAGCAACCTCTGCATCTTGCGACCCAAGCCAGTTTAGGACAATGTGATGCTTCTTCGTGGCTGTGTGAAGCATGAGGAACCGCTGTCCGCTCACCTCGCTCTGGCTCAAACCCATGATCTTAGAATAGGGCAATTCAAAGGGTCGCTTGATGGGGAAGCCGACCGGAAATGAAATGGAGTCATCGGTCAAGACAATGTCCGGAACACCATGAATCAAAGTGGTGACGATCGTCCACCCAGCCACCAATACGAAGAGAAGAGATGACACTGTGAGAACCCAATAGAATGCTGAGGCACCAAAAGGACTAAACTCGATGAGCCCATTCAGTATCAGTCCCCTCGTGTTCGTGGACGCCTTGTGGCCGAGCACGGCGGCACAAACACCGAAAAACAGGCCGCAAAGGAGCATTACCTTGGGTGAAGGTCGGCAGCGGAATGTCATGGCCTGCTGTTCTTGCTGTTCTAATGGCATCACGGGTGACGTGTAAAGTTGGGCGAACGAATAGGCCATCCACGGCGGGGAGTAAAGCCCGAATTCATCCTCTAATCCGCAATTGGGATTGATGATGGCAAGAGCAAATGCTTATCCTAAAGAGGAAAATGGAAATCTCGCCAAGACGCTGCAAGTGTAATAACGTAAGGGCATGGAGCCGCTTGAGTCTTCGAATTCTACTCACCCAAAAGGTGAGTCAAAAAACACCTCAAAAACGCCACTGGGAAGCTGGCCACTCGACAC